>QHWJ01000233.1:12374-90463 GCA_003222535.1 Acidobacteriota bacterium
AAAGGGCGATGATCGACGCGCTCGCCCGCGAGGCGGCGGCGGGCTACGCCGGCGCGCGCGTCGAGGTCGCCGTCGAGGAGTCGTATCGCAACATGAAGGAGATCCTCGATCGGCATCCCGCCATCGCCGCCCATGCGCGCGAGGCCATCCGCCGGGCCGGTCTCGAGCCGCGGACACACCCGATTCGTGGCGGCACCGATGGATCGCGCCTCTCATTCATGGGCCTGCCCACGCCAAACCTGTTCGCCGGCGAGCACAATTTTCACTCGCGGCTCGAGTGGGTGTCGGTGCAGGACATGGAGAGAGCGGTCGACGTCATCGTGCACCTCTGCCGCGTGTGGGAGGAGCACAGCTGACGATCAAGTCTCAAGGCTCAACTCTCGAGGCTCAAGGGCCAACATCGAGCTCGTCGGATTCGATGCCTCGCGAACGCCGACGCTCCAGCCCACGACGAACGACTACCTGATCTACTTGCACTCAGGTGTAACCGCGCGCGGACGCCGCGCGTTCCACATCTCCACCAGCCGCTTGAGCTCCTTGATCGGCTCGGGATTGTCGTCCACCTGCAGGCGCAGCACGACATCGTTGTGGAGCCACACGCCGCAGTTCTTTTTCACGATCACGATGGCGGCGGATTGTTGACCGCGCTTGTCGCCGCCGCCCGTCTGCCCCCCTTCGAGCGCGGCCACCAACCGCTGAGACAGGTGACCGGACGGTTTCTCGAACGCCTCCACCATGTTGTTCACGACGGCCGGCCCGGCCAGGATATTGCCCTGCGCCGTGGCGAACGTTCCGCTCTTGTGGCCGGCCCACCCGGTGGCTTTGGGTCCGGTGAACGCCGCGTGCTCGCCCTTCAGATTCATGACCGCGAACTGACGCCCCTGCTTGCTCCAGTTGTCAGGGAGCGGATCCGGATCCTGCTCCCAGATCTGTTTGACGATGGCGTCGGGGGCCAGACCCTTCCGCAGCAGCTCGAGCGCGCGCGGCCCATAACCGACATCGACGATCGCCTGCGTCGCCGCGACACCGGCGTCCGCGTCCGCCCACAACACGCCGTTGCCGACCGAGAACACGCGCGACTGCACGGCGCCGCCCACCTCACCCGTGGCCGGATCGTAGCCGAGGATGGAGAAGGTGCCCGTGTCCCACAGTGGCGGCTCTTGCCTCGAAACCCCGCCCGCTGAAAGAACGACGCCGAGCCCAACGGCCGCGACGCCTGTCTTCGCCCTCAGCATTGTGCCCTCCGCCTTTGCCCTCTTAGATCTGTCTTCCTACTTCCTACTTCCTACTTCAGCATCCTCCTCCCCACACGCTCACCGCGACCTCGACGGTCTTCGCTTTGATCTCGATGACGACGAACCGTTCATGATCCCAGCCGGAGAACTGCGCGATCCAGAACAGCCGGCCGCCGACACGCATGACGCCGAGCGGCAACATGTAGCTCGCGCCCGATCGATCGCACGGCAGGAGATCGACGCCCATCGTCAGCGGCCGGACGCCGGCCTCGTCGCGTACGAACCAACCCGTGCCGAACGCGAGTGCGGCGCATTCGCCAAGAAACTGCCCGAGCTCGCGGTACCGCCGATTCGCTTCGACGTAGTACACGCGTGGGGAGGCGCCAAACGCGTACACCGCCTCAATTGTGGGCTCGACGCCCTCGCGTGCGCGCCTGGCGACCGGATGGCCGTGCCGTTGTTCGACGAGGCGCTCGGCCTCGTTGAACGCCTGCGTCAGCACCCGCGTGAACGATCGCACTTCATCGGCGCTCGACGGCACAATCTCAGCGCGCTCCACCGGTTGCGGCGGCGATACCGCCAGTCCGTCTTTCGGATAAGGTTGCTCGGTTCGCGGCGGCGGCAGTGTTGAAGGCAGGTAGTCGGTGCGCAGACCGATCTG
This sequence comes from Acidobacteriota bacterium, assembly GCA_003222535.1. Taxonomy (GTDB): domain Bacteria; phylum Acidobacteriota; class Vicinamibacteria; order Vicinamibacterales; family CAVVIG01; genus QHWJ01. Next base: position 14,271 of record QHWJ01000233.1, read on the forward strand.
GCGCACGCAGTGCACATCGACCCAGTCCGGCTGCACGACGCGAAGCATGAGGGGGCTCGGCGCCGTCCAGGCCTGCCAGCTCTCGAGCGCGCGCGTCGGCCCCCACCAACGAGAGGGGACCGCGCGCAGATCGATCGGCACGGTGAGCTCCAGGCCCGGCGGCGGCCACGCGCTGCTCCACCGTTTCCCGTCGAACGACGCGAACGGGACGACGACGCTGTCGCGCCGGAGGGCGCCGACGCCGAACGCGCCGCGCGGTGGATCCGCGGCACCCACCATCACCGCGCCGAGGCCCATGATGGCCGCCCCGGCGGCTAACGCCCGCGCGATGCTGGTCGTCACAGGCGCGGAGTATACTCCCCGCCCCCGCGAGAGGAGGCTGACTCTCGGGGACTGAGGGGACTGGGGACTGGGGACTGGGGACTGGGGATTGTAGAGTTGAGAGTTAAAAGGCAAAACGGAAACAGCAAAGGCGACGAGCAGAAGGTTGGCGTGCCCTCTGCCCTAGCCATCAGCCATGACTGATTTCTTTTCTCGTTACTGCTTCTGCGCGGCGGTGGGCGTTGCCTGGGCCGCGTCGATGCTGAACGTCAGGCCCGTGTACATCATCTCTTCCCAGGTCTGATCGCCCCAGAACACGTCTTTCGACGGGTCGGGGTTCGACGGGTTGTTCTTCGAGTTGTCATACCACGCCGTCGCATGGATCTTCGTGCCCTTCGGCAGCTTCAGCGGCTGCTTGAAGACGTAGTCGGTCTGCCAGTTGAAGTCGTACTTCGGCACGGAGAGGATCGTCTCCGTCCGGCCGTCCGGATACGTGGCTTCGTAGGTCCACCGCGCGCCGCGCACATGCGTGTGCGGCAGCATGCTCCACATCGTGACATCCTGGCTGATCGTCATCTCGGCATCGACGCGGAAGTCGTTCGCGCCGGGCGGAATGTGGAGGCTGCCATTGATCAGCGACGCGAAACGCACCTCGGTCTGCGGCCGCGCCCTGGCGAACTTGACGGCGATGCGCGTGCGGTCGGTCGTCGCCTGACCGTTCGCCGTGTAGTGCGTCTGGAGGATGAGGGTGGCGCCGGCCGGCAGCTTCATGGCGCTGCCCTCCTGATAGGTGCGCACGAGCTGACCCGGCGCGAACCCGCCGATCGACGGCCCCATCCGCGGCGCCGGGCGATCGTTGGGACCCAGAGGCTTCCGCTGCTCGGGCGGCAACGGGCGGCCGCCGGTCTGGCCCGCCGGAATCTGCGTGGTGCCTTCCGGGAACGTGAACAGCGGAGCGGGACGCGGCATCGGCTGCGCGGAGGGCGCCGGCGGGGCCGCCTGCGGCGGTACGGCTGGCGGCGGTGTGCGCGCATACACGATGACGTGGTGCAGGACGCTCGGATTGCCCGCGCGGACTTCCATCGCCTGAATCCACTTGTCCTCGGCGAACGTGGTCGGGACCTCGAAGTACTGGTACGCGATGGTGCCTTCCGCGGGGATCGGATAGTCCTCCGACATGCTGAACACGGCGTCGGGCTGCCCCATCAGCCACTCGGTGGCGTAGGTGGGCTCCGCCGGGAGATCGGCCGGGCTGCCTTCGGGCGCACCGGCATTCACCCACTGCACGATCGTGTTCTTCTCGAGCTCGGTCAGACGGCGATCGTTCAGGAATTCGCCGTGCGAGGGATCGGCGTGCCACGGCGGCATCGTGCCCTTCGCCACGCGCGTGGCGATCGACCTGGCCCAGGGGCGCGCGTCCTTGAAGGTCAGCAGCGACATCGGGGCGATCTCGCCCGGCCGATGGCAATTCGTGCAGTTCTTGTAAAAGATCGGCGCGACATCTCTGGCGAAGGTTGGTCCGGCGGCCGCCGGCGGGGCCGTGGAGGCCTGGGCGCCGACTTGCACCGACGCGACGCCAGCCAGCACCGCCAAGGCGGCTGCGGCAACCATCGTTCGAATGATCATTCGTGAAAGCTCCTGTGCTGACGTGACGGCCGCGAAGGCGTTGTTAAATGGTACGGACCCCTGCTGCAGAGGTCAAGCGCTTTGCTGGTAAGACGTTGAGGCCGCGCGCAAGGGTTCATCCGCGCGGCCCCATAGGCGCACCTACTGCGATTTTCACTTTGGCGTAGCCACCGCGCGAGGGCACGGAGGATATGGAGTCTGCTCCGTTATCTCGGCCTGCTACACCGAAGTGAAAACAGCGGTAGAAGCTCCAGCCGCCCGGTGCACGGCCGATGCTCCGTCAGTTGAGTGTTGTTTCTGACGCCGCAGGCACCTCGTCGATCGTCATGATGACGCCTTGCACCTGAGTCCGGCCCATGAGCGGCGTGCAGGTGACCTTGCATTGCAGCGCCTTGCCGCGGCGGTTGGTTGCCGTCACCATGACGTCCGTCAGGTCGGACTCGCCCGTCAGACACGCGCGAATCGGGCGGCGCAGCTGCTCGATCGGCAGGCCGATGTCGAGGCCGAAGACGTTCTTGTTCCGCACTTCCTCGGCGCGCAGGCCCCAGAGATCTTCGGACCGGTGATTCCACGCGATCACGTGCAGCTCCGGGTTGACGACGATCACGGCGCCGCGCATGCCGCGCATGACCGATTCGAGGAAATGATTCACGTGATTGAGCGCCTCGCCGCGGTCGCGCAGCTCCTCGTTGATCGACTGCAGCTCTTCGTTGGTCGACTGGAGCTCTTCGTTCATCGTTTCGAGCTCCTCGTTGGTCGACTGCAGCTCCTCGTTCGTCGTCTCCAGCTCCTCGACGGTCGACTGCAGCTCCTCGTTCGTCGTCTCCAGTTCTTCGTTGGTCGCCTGCAGCTCCTCGCAGGTGGTTTCCAGGTCCTGTTTCGAGCGTGACAGCTGCTGCTGCAGCTCCACCACGCGCGTCGCATCGGAGAACGTGATGCTCGCGCCGAGCACGCGCCCCTGAGGGTCGAACAGCGGCGTCACCTGCACATCGAGGCTGCGCGCCTCGCGGCCGTGCGCCTCCGACGTCACGTCCTTGACGACGATGGGGCGGCGCTGTTCCTCCGCGTCCCGGATGAGCGAGCGCAAATCGAGCGGACGATGGGACAATTCAAGCTCGTGGAACGCCCGGCCGACGTCGGAGGACACGAGGCCGAACAGGGTGCGCGCGCGGTCGTTGAACATGCCGACCGTGCCGCCCGCCTCGACCACCACCTGGGCGATCGGCGCCGCGTCAAACGCGATGTTGTACATGTCGGGATGGCTGGGCATGGCGGCGGTCCCGGACTCGTCGTGGCGCACTGGCATCAATCCGTTGAACCGGTCGGAAGAATCGTCGCGGCGCAGCTTCCGGAAGACGCGGCTGCGAAGATCGACCGGAGCGAACATCTCGGACCGCGTCAACAGCATCTCCGCTTTGCCGAGCACCAGGATCCCGTCATCGGCCAGCGCAGAATGAAAACGCGTCAGGATGCGCGACTGGACCTCGGCGTTGAAGTACATCAACGTGTTGCGGCAGAGGATCAGGCTCATGCGCGAGATCGGCGCGTCGTGAATGAGATCGTGCCGGCCGAAGATCACCGAGCGCCGCAGATCCTTGTCCAGCACGAAACGGTCGCCGTCGGACCGGAAATATTTCTGCAGCAGCGCGGGGGGCACCGCCTCGATCTGCCGGTGCGCGTAGACCGCCTGCCGCGCCTCATTCAGCGCCTCATCGTCGACGTCGGTCGCGTAGATCTTGACACGCTCGGCGAACGCGTCCGCGCCGAACGCTTCCGCGATCAGCATCGCAACCGTGTATGACTCTTCGCCCGACGCGCAGCCTGCGCTCCACACGCGGATCACGCCGTCGGCCGCGCGCTTCTCCACCAGGCGGGGAATGATGTCCGTACGCAGGTACTCCCACGGAGTTTCGTCGCGGAAGAACGCGGTGACGTTGATGAGAATCGTGTTGAAGAGATGCTTGAACTCGTCAGGGTGCACTTCGAGATAGTCGATGTATTCGTTGAAATCCGGAATCGCCACGCTGTCCATGCGCCTCTGGACGCGGCGGACGAGGCTCGGCCGCTTGTACGCCGTGAAATCGAATCCCCTGGTGCGGCGGAGGTAATCGAGCAGCTCGCCGAAGGCCTTCTCGTCGACCGACAGGGGCGTGAAATCGAGGGGCTCGTTCTCGCTTGACATTGGCGTCGGCGCGCACCACGCTATCACACTGGGCGTCTGTCCTCACTGCGCCGAAACTGCCGGTTTCTGGAGCCACGGCCATGCCGGGCCACGACATCATCGTCATCGGTGCCTCGAGCGGCGGCGTCGAGGTGTTGACGAGTCTCGTCAGCCGGCTCCCTGAAACGCTTCCGGCTGCGATCTTCGTCGTCCTGCACGTTCGGCCCGACGTCCCGAGCCTGCTCCCCGCGATCCTCAACCGCGTCGGCGCGCTGCCGGCGGCTCATGCGGTCGACGGCGAGCCAATCCGCAGCGGGCGGATCTACGTGGCGCCGCCTGGCAAACAGATCTATCTGCACAAGCGGCGCGTGGGGGTGGAACTGGGACCCCGCGAGAATATGCACAGGCCGGCCATCGATCCGCTGTTCAGAACGGCTGCGCACCACCACGGTTCACGCGTCATCGGCGTGATCGCCAGCGGGGCGCTCGACGACGGGACGGCTGGCCTGCAGGCGGTGAAAGGGGCCGGCGGCATTGCCGTGGTGCAGGATCCGGCGGACGCCGTGTGCGCCAGCATGCCGGCCCACGCGATGGCGCGCGTGGCCGTCGATCACTGCGTCAAGGCCGTGGATCTCCCTGCGCTGCTCGTCCATCTGGTCGGCGTGCCCGCGCCCGAACCCAGCGCCCGAATGCAGGCGCCGCTCGAGAAGTACGAAGAAGCCGCGAGCACGCTGGAACGCGCCGTCATCGGCCCTCCTCCCATCGGCGTCGAGTCGGGGCTGACCTGTCCCGAATGCAGCGGCATCCTCCGAGAGGTTCGTGAGGGGGACGTCCTGCAGTTCCGCTGCCGGGTGGGCCACTCGTACTCCAGCGAGACAATGCTCGAAGCGCAAGGCGAAGCCGTGGAGAAGACGCTGTGGACCGCCGTCCGCTCCCTGGAGGAGCGCTCGATCCTCATCGACAAGCTGGCCGAGAACGCGCGCGCCCACGGCCACGACGGGATCGCCGCGGTGTTCGACGATCGTTCGATGGCCTTCAGCCACGACGTCCAGATGTTGCGCGCTCTGATAGGGCGCGGCCGCGCGCTCGAACCCGTTGGACACGATGGCTCGTGACCGGACGCTGGTATCTTCCCTTGCACCCGCCCAACGGCAGAGGTAGCATGAGGCCTTCCGCGCGATCAGGAGCTTGAGAGCATCCGATGACCGCCATCACGCCGCTCCACGCCGCGACGAACAAACGGCCGGTGGCTCTGCTTGTTGATCGCGACCCGGACACTCGCCGGATGTACGCCGAGTATCTGAAGCTGTCCTCCTGCATCATCGAGGAGGCGGACGACGGCCGTGCGGCGCTCGCGAAAGCCATCTCAGGCCGTCCGGACATCATCGTCACCGAAACACACTTGCCTGGAATGAGCGGCTTCGACTTGTGCAGCCTCCTCCGCCAGGATGCGGCGACGCGCGCGATCCCGATCGTCGTTGTCACGAGCGACGTTGTCGAGGCCGACGTGAGGCGCGTGTGGCAGGCGGGCGCCGACGCCGTCCTGGCAAAACCGTGCCACCCGGAGGCGCTGCTCGCAGAGATCCGGAGCCTGCTGCAGCAGTCGGCCTCCCTGCGGGAACGCGCTGGCGCCATCCGCGAAAAGGTGCGCGGCCAGTTGGCGAAATCCGACCGGCTGATCGAACACTCGCGCGCCGTGCGGCGTCAGAAGCTCAGCAAAGTGCACAGCCGTCACGAGACGACGACGCCGCCTATCACGCCGCCAATGCTCGAGTGTCCTTTGTGCGACCAGCCACTGCGGTACCTCCGCAGCCACATCGGCGGTGTGAACGCCCGCCATCCGGAACAGTGGGATTATTTCGAGTGCACGGATGGCTGCGGCGAGTTCCAGTACCGCGAGCGCACGCGGAAGCTGCGGAAGGTCTAAACATTTTCTAAAGCCGTGTTCTGGTGAAATGAAGCAAGTTGTTTCAGGTGAGGCTTTAGAAGCTGTCTGCCTGGAAAATCAGCCGTTGTGTGCCGATAGTCAGAACAGTTTGACGCGATGGAGGTCATTTTTATGCGCGCATTGATCGGGGCGGTTCTCCTGGCCGTGGGAGCCTCGACAGTACAGGCCGCCGATGTGTCCACGAGGCAAGCCGAACGGATTCGAGAGGCCGCCACGGTGCTCAACGAGATCCACGCGGTGCCCGACAAAGACATTCCGCAGGAGCTCTGGACGCGCGCCGAATGCGTCATCGTCGTGCCGTCCCTGAAGAAGGCCGCGTTCGTGGTTGGCGGCGAGTACGGCAAGGGACTCATGAGCTGCCGGCACTCCGGCGAATGGAGCGCGCCGATCTTCATGCAGGTGGGCAAAGGCAGTTGGGGGCTGCAGATCGGCGCCCAAACCATCGATCTCGTGCTGCTCGTGATGAATGCGAGCGGCATGGAGAAAATGTTGCGCAACAAAGTATCGCTCGGCGCCGAGGCATCCATTGCCGCCGGCCCCATAGGCCGGGACGCCCGCGCCGCGACCGATGCGCAGATGAAGGCGGAGATTCTGTCGTATTCGCGGGCGCAGGGGCTGTTTGCCGGAATCAACTTTTCGGGCGGCGTGGTGAAACCGGATGTGGACGACAACAAGGATCTTTACGGGTCGAAGGCATCCGCCCGCGACGTGGTGATGGGCGGGACGGTGAAAGCGCCGGCAGCGACAGACGCCTTCATGACCGCGCTGAAGCGCGGACAATAGACATCTTCTAAAGCCGTGTTCTGGCGAAATATGAAGAAGCCGAGCTGATCCCTCAGGAACGAAACAGACCGTTCGCAGCCCGTGGTGAAAGTCCCGGCGTCGCACCGAGGCCGGCGAGGCGCCCCGATGGCAAGGCGCGACGACCGAGAACCGGGGCCCCCACCGCGCGTAGTTTGCGCGGTGGGGTGGCAATATCGGGCAATATTTGAGGGAGGAGCAACGCAGCCAGCCCGGGGTCCCCAACGCGGCAGCCGCGTTGGGGTGGAGCGGGGATGCATCGCCGGTCGAACGGGGTCCCCAGCGCGGCAGCCGCGCTGGGGGCCCCGAATGCAGCCGGACTTTTACCACGGGCTGCGAGGTCGCGTCATAACGTTTCGTTCCAGGCGAAGCTTCGTTACGATGGCTGATGGCTGCCTCTCCGCGTCATAGATCTCCCTTCAGTTCGTCCTGCATCAGGTCTTCGAGCGAATCCAGACTCGGCATGGCTGCATGTCCTCGGTGAAAGGTTCTCAGGGTCTGTCCGAAGCCTGGGCACGAAGCAAGACTCGTGCGCGCGCGACTGCGGCGCGGCCCGACAGACTGGCAACGGGATATGGGCGCTGTCGAGATCGCCGCGCCGTTCCGTCGACGATTGCGTCGCGCGAGGAGGCCGTCGGCCGAGCCGGCTCCGCCGGATGGGCACACAACGTGCACCCAGGCCGTGAAAGAAGGGAGGCAACCTCATGCGTGTATTCAAGGCTGTGTGTGTCGCGGCGGTGTTGACGCTGTGGCTCGCGCCCGGCGTTCGAGCCGACCAGTGGAACAAGAAGACGATTCTGACCTTCAGCGGGCCGGTGCAAATCCCGGGCGCGACGCTGCCCGCGGGAAGCTACGTGTTCAAGCTCGCCGATCTGAGCGGCAATCGGCACGTGGTGCAGGTCTTCGACAAGGACGAGAAAAAAATCTACACGACGATCCTCGCGATCCCCAACCAGCGGCTCGATGCCGGCGACAAGCCCGTGGTGCTGTTTTCCGAGCGATCGAGCGGATCGCCGCAAGCCGTGAAGGTGTGGTACTACCCGGGTGATACGATCGGCAACGAATTCGTGTACCCGAAGGAGCAGGCGATGCGAATCGCAAGAGAGACGCATCAATCCGTGCTGTCAACCAACGACGAAACGCGCACGACGACCTCGGACGCCGATCGGAGGGGCTCGATGCAGAGCGCGAAGCTCGGCCGGTTCGACGAAGCCGGCGCATGGCAAAACGACGATCGCGAAGTCGCGACATTCCCGGCACCCGCGAGGACACCCACAGGGTCCCAGACCGTCGCTGGGCCGGCGCGGACGCGCGGACAGACCCGAGCTGCGGCCGCCGCGACGGCAGGGACGTCCGGAACGCGGTCCACGCGCAAGCACCTGCCGCGCACGGCGAGCAGTTTCGCCCTGTTCGAGCTGATGAGCGGGTTCTCGATCGCGAGCGGGCTGGCTCTGCTCCATGTCGGCAAACGCATCGCGTAACAGCCCGTGGTGAAAGTCTGGCGTCGCACCGAGACGGGCGAGGCGCCCCGCCGGCGAGGTCTCGCCGAAGTTCGTGGCTGCGAGAGTGTCCCGCGAACGAAGGCGGACGGCCGAGAACCCGGGCCCCCGCCGCGCGTGGTTTGCGCGGCGGGGTGGCAATACCGGGAGTATTTGAGCGAGGAGCAACGCAGCTGGCGCCGGGGTCCCCAACGCGGCAGCCGCGTTGGGGTGGGGCGGGGATGCATCGCCCGTCGAATCGAGCCAGACTTTCACCACGGGCTGGTGAGCGCGGTCAACTGAGTGGCGAACGACGAGCGGTTTGCACATTCGCTCGTCCTGAGCCTGTCCCGAGCTGTCGAAGGACGAGCGGTTTCGCTCGTGGTTCGACAAGCTCACAAGTAACGAAGATTCGCTCGGCGACGGAACATCACCTCGGCGGCTCGAGGCGAAGCTTTACTTGTTGGTGGTACGATTTGCCATGCGCCGCCTGATGGCCACCCTGCTGTTCATGGCGCCGCTCGCCGCGCAGGAGCCGAGCTTCCGGAGCGGTCCCAGTGAGCTCGTCGTGCTTCCCGTGATCGTGACCGACAGACAGGGCCGCTACGTGGGCGACCTGCCACGCGATCGATTCACGGTCTACGACAATGGCCGCCGCGTGGCGATCGAGCTCTTCAGCAACGAAGACACACCCGTTACCGTCGGGCTCCTCATCGACGCCAGTGGAAGCATGCGGTCCAAGCTTGGCGAGGTGGTCGCCGGGTCGCTCGCCTTCGCGAAGTCCAGCAACCCGCAGGACGAGCTGTTCGCGATCCGGTTCAACGACGACGTGCAGCATGCCGTTCGCGATCGTCGATTTCTCATGGCGGGCGACCTCGGTGCCCTCCAGTCGGCGCTTGTGGCCTTGAGAGCGGACGGACGGACCGCGTTGTACGACGCGCTGACCGAGGGGCTCGATCATCTCGCGCTCGGGTCGCGCCCGCGCAAGGTCCTCCTCGTCATCAGCGACGGCGGCGACAACGCAAGCCAGGCCACGCTCGAACGGGTCTTGTCGCGCGCGCGCGGCTCGAACGCGGTGATCTACACGATCGGCATCTTCGATGCCCAGGATCTCGATCGCAACACGGGAGTGCTCAAGTCGCTCGCGCACACCACGGGCGGCGAACGGTTCCTTCCTCATTCGCCGGGCGAGCTCCTTCGAGTGTGCGAACGGATCGCGCGCGAGATTCGAAGCGGTTACACCATCGGCTACGTCCCGCCCGATCGGGACGGCGCGTATCACCGCGTGCGCGTGCAGATCGAGCCGTCGCCGCCGCGCCGGTCGACCGTGCGCACGCGCCCCGGTTACTTCGCCGCAGGGCGATCGTCACAACCATGAACGGACCTTCAATCCTGCGATCGCTCGGACGGGGCCTTTTGGTGATCGGGCTGGGGCTCGCCTCGTGGTGCGCCATCGTGTTCGTCGAAACGCGGTTTCACAACAGCGTGTCGGTTGCACCGCCGCTCATCGTCACCCAGACCGTGCCGCCAGGTCTGCCCGGCGACCCGGGCGGGTCAACCGTGCACGCTCCGGCGGCCAGGACGATGGCGGCACCGGCGGCAGGCACGCTGCTCGGGCGGTTGGAAGCCCCCTCCGTTCGGATGTCGACGGCGGTGCTCGAAGGCAGCGACGACGCGACGCTCCGTCGCGGCGCGGGACACATCGAAGACACGCCGTTCCCCGGAAGCGCCGGCAACGTCGGGATTGCCGGCCACCGTGATACGGTGTTTCGGCCTCTTCGAAACATCCTCGTCGGCGACCCGCTCGATCTGACGATCGCCAATCGCATGTTCCGCTACCGCATCACCAGGACGCTCATCGTCCGGCCGGACGATGTTTACGTCCTCGACCCGACGGACCGGCCGACGATCACGCTCGTCACGTGCTATCCGTTCGAGTTCGTGGGCCATGCGCCGCGTCGATTCATCGTACAGGCCCAGTTGGTGGGAGAAGAAACGCTGACCACGCGTGGGCCTGATGGGGCGAGTCGGCCAGATGGTGCGCGCACGGCAGGGAGATCAGGTAGATAGACGCACCCTGACTGCGTAGCTTAGAAATGAACGCCGACGCCGAAGAGCACGCGGTGCGTGCTGATTCCCGTGTCGGTCTCGACCTCATCAGTCTTCGGCGAAATACGACCGTACCGATACCCGATGTCCACGAACAGGCGCTTCAGGAGCGGCACGTTGAGACCGAAGCCTGCGACGACGAACGCCTTGCGGGTCGTGCCCGACAGGTCGCCCCCGAGTTGAACGCCGCGGTCGGCGGCGTTCACCTGGGTCCCGTTCACAGCGAAAGTGGCCTCCGTCGTCACTCCAGCCACTCCACCACCGAAGAGCACATAGGGGTGCACCACCGGGATGCCCTGGACGTGGTATCGAATGCCCACGTCGACGTAGTTGACCTTCTTGGTCGTGCTGCTGACCGTACCTCCAAGGTCAGGTGAGGCCGCGATTATGGCGGCAGCCGTATCGAGCGCCTCGGTGGCGGCGTTCCCGATGTGGCCACCCTCGACGACGACGTCGAGGCCGGCGACCAACCGAAAGCCGATTTCACCACCGACGAACGCGTCGGACTTGTGGCCGAGCGTCGGGCCCCCGTTGAATTCCACATACAGCCGCGGCTCCGATCCGGACGAGGCAGCCGTCTGCGCATGAGCAGCGGCGGCGCCGATAGACAGGGCACCGACGAGCCACACTGTCGCAACACGAATCAAACGCATGATCAACAGTCCTCCGGGGGAGTGGTCGAACAGAATCCAATCGCGGAAGGGGCTGGAACCTACCGCACCCGAGGAGAGAGCCAGAGTATACCATCGACGTGGTATTCTGGACACGCTTCAATGAGCGAACACGCCGATACGTCTGATTCCATCTTCGAGGCGCTGCCCGATCCGCCTGATCCGTCGGTAGCCTCTTCCACCGTCGACGCGGCGCCCATCGTTATCGCGGGGGCCCCGGGTCCGTTCCTCGAGGTGGTCGGCGTGGCTGCCGAGCCGGCCTCCGAACACATGAGCGCCTGGCGGCGGATGGGCAGCGAGATCCTCGCCGCCGTGCAGACACTGGTGTCGGCCGCGGTATACGCGACGCTGATCGTGACGTTCGGGTTTCAGGTCGCCCGCGTGGACGGCCTCAGCATGGCGCCGACGCTCGAGGATCACGATCGCCTGATCGTCAACAAGCTCGTCTACGAGATCGGCGATCCGCGCCCCGGGGACATCGTGATGCTCTACTACCCGCTCAATCCCGAGAAGATGTTCGTGAAGCGGGTGATCGCGCGTGAAGGCGACACGGTCCGGATCGTCGACGGCCGTGTCTACGTCAACGACATCCCGCTCCACGACGACTATGTGCCGGTCGAGTTCAGAAGCCACGACGACTGGGGACCGCAGGTCGTCCAGCAGGGCTACTACTTCGTCATGGGCGATCACCGCAACAACAGCTCCGACAGCCGTCACTGGGGTCCCGTGCCGAAGAAATACATCGTCGGCAAAGTGAAAGTGCGGTGGTGGCCGCTGCAGGACGCTCGGATTTTCTGACGCTCGAAAGTCTGAAGTGGGAAGTCTGAAGTCTGTGGTTCTGCCGGCGTTCAGACTTCAGACTTCAGACTTCAGACTTAACAGCCGTTGATGCTCTTCCCGCAGCTTGTATTTCTGAATTTTTCCTGACGCCGTCATCGGGAACTCGGACACGAATCTCACGTAGCGCGGCACCTTGAACTTCGCGAGGGCGCTCGCGCACCAGGCGATCAGCTCCTCGGGGCGAGGCACCTCGCACCTCGTACCTTCGCGTCCCGCACCTTCGTTCGCGGCGTCCGGCTTCAGCCGCACCGCGGCCGCGACGGCTTCCCCGAAAAACGCATCTTCCACACCGTAGACGTACGCGTCGGCGACCGCCTCGTGTTCGCGGAGCCGATCCTCGATCTCCTTCGGCGCGACGTTCTCGCCGCCGCGGATGATGATGTCCTTGATGCGGCCCGTGATCCGGAAGTACCCGTCCGGATCCCTGGTCGCTTCGTCGCCGGTATGGAGCCAGCCGTGGGCGTCGATCGCCGCGCGCGTCGCGTCGGGGTCGTTGTAGTACCCCTTCATCACGTTGTAGCCCCGGCAGCACAATTCGCCGCGCTCCCCTGCCGTCCGTTCGACGCCCGTCGCCGGGTCCACGATTTTCACTTCGAGCTCGGGCAGCACGGGGCCGACGGTCTGCGAGCGCTGCGCCACCGACGAATCGCGCGGCGTCATGGTGATGCCTGGCGACGACTCGGTCATGCCGTATGCGATTGTGACCTCCGGCATGTGCATCTCGTTCATCACGCGCCGCATCAGCGGCTCGGGGCACAACGCCCCGGCCATCACGCCGGTCCGCAGTGACGTCAGGTCGTACGCCGCAAAAGCCGGATACTCCAGCTCCGCGATGAACATGGTCGGCACGCCGTACAGCGCCGTGCAGCGTTCGCGATGGATCGTCTCCAGCACGCGCTTCGCATCGAACGCCTCGATCGGGCACAGGCAGGCGCCGTGCGAGAACGCGCCGAGGACGCCGATGACGCACCCGAAGCAGTGGAACAGCGGGACGCACAGGCACAGGCGATCCGCCGGCGTAAATCCGAGCACGGACCCCAACGCCTCACCGTTGTTGACGATGTTGCGGCTGGAGAGCATGACGCCTTTGGGGAAGCCGGTCGTGCCCGACGTGTACTGCATGTTGATCACATCGTCCGCGCCGATGCCGCGGCCGCGCGCGTCGAGCTCGGCCTCGGACACGCGCCCCGCCATCAGGCGCAGATCGGCGTAGGGCACGAAATCGGGCGGCGGCTCGTCGCCGACGAAGATCTGGCGCCCTAGCGTGGCAATCCCGCCGGAGCTCGCGGCCTTCTCGTCCCGAGCCGAGTCGCGGGGCGACGGGTTCGGGCCGTCTCCGGCGCGTCGAGGGACGCCGATGGCGGCCAGCTCACCCACGTAATCGACGTCGCGGAAGCCGCGAATCGTGATGAGCGTCGCGGCCTCGCTCTGGCGCAGCACGTACTCGATGTCGCGGGCGCGCAGCGACGTGTTCGCCGTCACCAGAATCGCGCCGACCTTCGCCAGCGCGAACTGCAGCACCACCCACTCGGGCACGTTCGTCGCCCAGAGTACGACCCGTTCGCCGGGTTCGACGCCGAGCGCCATCAGGCCGCGCGCGACCGTCCGCGCTTCACGTTCCAGGGCGCCGAACGTGAAACGCGGCCGCTCGCCGTAAACGAGCGCATCTCGGTCCGGCAGGGCACGCGCGAGACGGGTCAGCAGGTCGCCGACAGTCACGTCCCGATACGGTGGCTGGTCCATGGCCGCGGGATTGTGTCACAGTCTGCCGGCCGGCAACGACGTGTATCTCAGCGCCGTGTCCGCGTGGGAAATAGCCGTGAGGGTCGCCGTTTTGTGATTAACTGGAAGTCCGTGGCTGAGCCTTGCACCGTCCTCATTGGGGCCTCCGATCTGTTGCCGGGCCTCCAGGAGCGCGCGGGCGCGATCAATGGCGAGCTGCTGACCTTCACCGATGCCGACGCGCTCGCGGCGGTCCAGGCGATCGTGAAGCGCCATCCGCAGGTGATCGCGCTGGAGCGCAACTTCGCCGTCACGCCGCGCGGCGTCGCGCTCATCAATCGCATCAAGATCGACCCGTCGCTGCGGCAATCCGAAATCCGCGTGCTGGCGCACAACAGCGATTACATGCGCGTGGTGCCGCGCGCGCAGGCCGCTCCCGAGCCCGCGCTCGACCAGCGCGGCACGCGCCGTGCGCAGCGGTCGAAGATGGCGGCCCGAGTCGATGTACTGCTGGACGGCAAGACCGCGGCGCTCATCGACCTCTCGATCGTCGGCGCGCAGGTCGTGTCGGCGAGCATGCTGAAGCCCAATCAGCCACTCGGGGTGACGTTGAAAGACGAGGTCGCCGACGTGCGGTTCAACGCATCCGTGGCATGGACCTCGTTCGAGATTCCGCCCAACAGCGGTCCGCGCTACCGCGCCGGCATCAACTTCACCGACGCGGACGCCGCAGCCGTCGACGCGTACTGCGCGCGGCACAAGGCGTAACAGCCGCCGAGGACGAGACAGGCAGCGTAGAGATCAGGCCTCGGGTAGTGTCCGGCTTCCGCCTTCGCGCGTGAAGCTTCGGCGGACCGCCATAGCCTTGGCGACGGCGGTCAGCCGGACCCGACAAGGTCCGCCTGAAAAGCGTGTGAAGAACCACTCGGCTATAATCCGGCCGCCTGTCACCGTGACCGTTATCGGCCCTCACCGCTCATGACGAATGTGTTGACCGAGCTCGTCGACGCGCTGACCCGAGGTGCGGTGAACGTCGTCGACCTGACGCAGCCGCTCGGACCCGCGACGCCGGTGATCGGCCTCCCCCCGATCTTCGCCGCATCGCCGGGCGTGACGATCGACGTGATCTCCCGGTACGACGAGCGGGGACCAGCGTGGTACTGGAATACGCTGCGGCTCGGCGAGCACACCGGCACGCACTTCGACGCGCCGATTCACTGGGTGACCGGCAGGGATCTGCCGGGGAATGCCTGCGACACGATTCCGGTGCGCCGCTTCGTGGGCCCCGCGTGCGTCATCGACGTGACCGCCGATGTCGCGGCCAACGCTGACTTCCTGTTGACGACCGGGCGCATCGAGGCGTGGGAGCGCGAGCACGGACCGATTCCGTCCGGCGCATGGGTACTCCTCCGTACTGGTTGGAGCCGGCGGACCGACGCGGCCGCCTTCCTGAACGTCGCGGCCGACGGCCCCCACAGCCCGGGGTTCGACGTGCGCGCGTCGCGCCTGCTGGCGCACGATCGCGACGTGCTCGGTGTCGGCGTCGAGACGATCGGCACCGACGCGGGTCAGGCGGCTTCGTTCGACCCGCCGTTTCCAAATCACACCGTCATGCACGGGGCGGGAAAATTCGGCCTGGCGAGCCTCTGCCATCTCGATCAGCTGCCGGCAACGGGCGCCATCGTCATCGCGGCGCCCCTGAAGATTGTTCAGGGAAGCGGCAGTCCGGTCCGGGTCATCGCTCTCGCGCCGTCGTAATGCGGCGCCCGGTGTCTCGTGGCGCGAAGGCTCTGGAGCTTGTGAAGTAGCATTTTCCCGGCGGGTTCCGCGGTTTCTGCGTTGTACGTCCGCAATCACCTCCGCAATCCGAAATCCGCAATCCGCAATACGTCCTCCCTGATGACGGTGTCGTCGCGCTCCGAGCCCGTGGACACAATCGTGGCGCGGACACCCGACAGTTCCTCCAGACGCGCGATGTACTTGCGCGCAGCTGCCGGCAGTTGATCGAAGGTCCGCGCGCCCGCCGTCGGCGCCGCCCAGCCCGGCATCGTCTCGTAGATCGGCTGGCACGCGGCGAGTTGCCCCGTATCGGAGGGGAATTCGGTGAGCGTCCGCCCGTCGCACGCGTACGACGTACAGATGTCGATGCGATCGAGGCCGTCGAGCACGTCCAGTTTCGTCAGCGCCAGGCCGTCCAGGCCGTTGATGCGGACGCCGTACCGCACGGCCACGGCGTCGTACCACCCGCAGCGGCGCGGGCGTCCCGTGACCGCCCCGTACTCGTTGCCGCTCTCGCGCAGGCGGTTGCCCATCTCGCCCGACAGTTCGGTCGGCAGCGGCCCTTCGCCGACGCGGGTGGTGTACGCCTTCACCACGCCCAGCACGCGCCCGATCGCGCGAGGCGGGATGCCGAGGCCGGTGCAGACGCCGCCAACCGACGCGTTCGAGGAAGTGACGTACGGGTAGGTCCCATGGTCGATGTCGAGCAGCGTGCCCTGCGCACCCTCGAAGAGGATCGGCTTCCCCGCGCGGATCGCGTCGTTGAGCAGCACCGACACGTCGCGCATCATCGGGCGCATCCGCTCGGCGTAGGTCAGCAGCTGCTCGAGGACCGGCTTCCAGTCCATCGTGTTGTCCTGGACGAGCCGGTTGCGCGCGGTGACGTTGTCGCGGATGTTCTGCGCGAGCCCCTTCGGGTTCTCGATGTCGCCGACGCGGATGCCGCGGCGCGCGATCTTGTCCTCGTACGCCGGCCCGATGCCGCGCGAGGTCGTGCCGATCTTCCGCTCGCCGCGCCGCGCTTCCGAGAGCAGGTCGAGGTCGCGGTGATACGGCAGGATCAGATGCGCTTTGTCGCTGATCAGAATCCGGTTGCCGACGTCGATCCCGTTCTTCGTGAGCTCGTCGATCTCACCGAACAGCGCCTGCGGATCGATGACCACGCCGTTGCCGATGACGCACGTGACGCTGTCGTGCAGGATCCCCGACGGAATGAGCCGCAGAATGAACTTCGTGCCGTTCACATAGACCGTGTGGCCCGCGTTGTGTCCACCCTGATACCGCGCGACGATGGAGAAATGCGGCGTCAGGAGATCGACGATCTTGCCCTTGCCTTCATCGCCCCACTGCGCTCCGAGCACTGCGAGATTCGTCGTCATTGGTCACCACTTGCCAGTCGTCTGCCGCACCTCGGACCCGGCACCTCGCACGCCGCACGTTGCACGTTGCACGTCGTCGCTCATCAGTTGACCGTCACCAGTCGTCAGTCGGCGTAGCCAGCATCCGCGTAACGGGCTAAGATTCTACCTTCAACGGCTTCTCGACTGTGGACCGCCGACCAGCCGACTGGCCGGCGAACGACTCCGCCAGGTGTGAAGCCCGAAGTCCGGGGCCGTGCTGACGTTCATGCTTCGTACGTCGTACGTTCACGTTGCACCCATGATTCTCCTCGACGGATCCTCGCTGACGATCGAACAGCTGCTCGCCATCGCGGATCGCGGCGAAAGGGTCGCGCTGTCGGACGCCGCCCGCGATCGCGTGCGTCGGTCGCGCGCCGTTGTCGATCGCCGGGCGCACGGCGCCGAGCCCGCCTACGGCATCAACACGGGGTTCGGCTCGTTCGCCGAGGTGGCGATCGCGCCGGATGCGCTCGAAGCGCTGCAGCTCAACCTGCTGCGCAGCCACGCCGCCGGGCTCGGCGACCCGCTGCCTCCGCGCACCGTGCGAGCGACGATCGCGCTGCGCGCGAACGTGCTGGCAAAGGGATTCTCCGGCATCGCCCTCGACACGGTTGAGGCGCTCATCGCGCTCCTGAACCGGGGCGTCCACCCGTCGGTCCCGTCGCGGGGATCGGTCGGCGCGAGCGGCGATCTGGCGCCGCTTGCGCACCTCGCGCTGGTGCTCATCGGCGAAGGCGAAGTCCTCGACGACGACGACGACGATCAACGCAAAGGCCGCAAAGAACGCAAAGAAGACCAGAATGCTTTGCGGGCTTCGCGTGTTTTGCGTTCCAGCGTGATCTCCGGTTCAGAAGCGTTGCGGCGTGCCGGGCTCAAACCCATCACGCTCGGCCCGAAGGAAGGGCTCGCGCTCATCAACGGCACGCAGCCGTCGACCGCCGTGCTCGCGCTGGCGCTCGCGGCGGCCGAGCGCGTCGCCCGCGCGGCGGACATCGCCGCGGCCCTGTCGATCGACGCGCTGCGCGGCTCGATTCATCCGTTCGAGGCGCGGATCCACGACGCGCGGCCGTTCCGCGGACAACGGACGTCGGCCGCCAACATCGAGGCGCTCATGCGCGGGAGCGGGATCAACTTGTCGCACGAGCGCTGCGGGAAAGTCCAGGACGCGTACTCGCTGCGCTGCGCCGCCCAGGTGCACGGCGCCGTACGCGACGCGCTGCGGTTCATCCGCGAGACGGTGGACATCGAGGCCAACAGCGCGACCGACAACCCCATGGTCTTCGCCGACACGGGCGACATCGTCTCCGGCGGCAACTTTCACGGCGCCCCGATCGCGATCGCCGCCGATCTTCTCGCGGCGGCCGTCGTCCCGCTCGCGACGATCAGCGAGCGGCGCACCGACCGGCTGGTGGATCCGGCGCTCAGCGGCCTGCCGGCCTTCCTGACGCGCGACGGCGGACTCAAGTCCGGCCTGATGCTCGCCCACGTGACGGCGGCGGCGGTCGCCTCGGAGCTCAAATCGCTCGCGCATCCCTCCGGCGTCGACACGATCCCGACCTCGGCGAACAGAGAAGACCACGTCAGCATGAGCATGACGGCGGCGCTGAAGGCGGAGTGCGCCGTCAGCCGCGCACGCGAAGTGATTGCGATCGAGATTCTCTGCGCGTGCCAGGCGATCGACCTGCTCGCGCCGCTCATGACGTCGCCGGCGCTCGCGGCGGTCCACGGCCTCGTGCGATCGCGCGTGCCGGCGCTCGACGACGACCGCGCGCCGGCGCCCGACATCGTCGCGATCGCGCAGTTGATCGAGACGAGCGCGCTTGAAGACGCGTGCGACGCACTAGTCAAGTGAAAAATTTTTCATTTTCAAATTGACAACCTTCGCGCCGCTTCTTAAGGTCTATCTTTCGTCTCCTGATGCTTTCATGCCCACTGTCACCCGCACCATCCGAGCGCCGCGAGGCACGTCGCTGACCTGCAAGGGCTGGCCGCAGGAAGCCGCGCTGCGGATGTTGATGAACAATCTCGATCCCGACGTCGCCGAGCGCCCGGAAGACCTCGTCGTCTACGGCGGATCGGGGAAGGCGGCGCGGAGCTGGGAAGCGTTCGACGCGATCGTGCGATCGCTGACCGCGCTCGAGCACGACGAAACGCTGCTCGTGCAGTCCGGCAAGCCCGTCGGTATCTTCCAAACTCATCCGGGCGCGCCGCGCGTGCTGATCGCGAACGCCCTGCTCGTGCCGGCGTGGGCGACCTGGGAGAACTTCCGCGACCTCGAAGCCCGCGGTCTGACGATGTACGGCCAGATGACGGCCGGCAGCTGGATCTACATCGGCAGCCAGGGCGTCGTGCAGGGCACGTATGAAACGCTGGCCGAGGTGGGCCGGCGCCACTTCGGCGGCACGCTGTCGAACCGGCTCGTCGTCACCGCGGGGCTCGGCGGCATGGGCGGCGCGCAGCCGCTGGCGGCCGCGATGAACGGCGCCGCTGCCCTGGTCGTCGAGGTGGATCCGCAGCGGATCGCCCGCCGGATGGCGACGCGCTATCTCGACGAAGCCACCGACAGCCTCGACGAGGCGCTCGATCGCGTCGGATGCTGGACTCGCGACGGCGTCGGGCGATCCATCGGCCTGCGCGGGAATGCGGCGGACGTGATGCCCGCGCTGGTGGCGCGCGGCGTCACTCCGGACGTGTTGACCGACCAGACGTCGGCGCACGACGCGCTGAACGGATACATCCCGAACGGGCTGTCGCTCGACGAGGCGGCCCGGCTCCGCGCACGGAATCCGCCGGAGTACATCGCGCGATCGATGGCGGCGATGGCGGCTCACGTGCGCGCGATGCTCACGCTGCGCCAGCGCGGCGCGGTCACCTTCGACTACGGCAACAACATCCGCGCGCAGGCGAGAGAGGCCGGCGTCGCCGACGCGTTCGACATCCCGGGCTTCGTGCCCGAATACATCCGGCCGCTGTTCTGCGAAGGCAAGGGTCCGTTCCGCTGGGCCGCGCTCTCCGGCGACCCCGACGACATTCGGGTCACCGACGACGCGGCGCTCGACATGTTCGGCCGCGACGAGGCGCTGGTGCGATGGAT
Source organism: Acidobacteriota bacterium (assembly GCA_003222535.1). GTDB lineage: Bacteria > Acidobacteriota > Vicinamibacteria > Vicinamibacterales > CAVVIG01 > QHWJ01. Next base: position 34,221 of record QHWJ01000233.1, read on the forward strand.
CCACCTCGCGCGCGAGCGCGTCGCGTTCCAGGGCCTGCCCGCGCGCATCCTGTGGCTCGGCTGCGGCGAGCGCGCGCGCTTCGGGTTGCGAATCAACGAGCTGGTTCGCGAAGGGCGCCTCAAGGCGCCGATCGTGATCGGTCGCGATCATCTGGACACCGGGTCGGTGGCCTCGCCCAACCGCGAGACCGAAGCGATGCGCGACGGCAGCGATGCGATCGCGGACTGGCCCGTCCTGAACGCCCTCCTGAACGCCTCGAGCGGGGCCACGTGGGTGTCGGTGCACCACGGCGGCGGCGTCGGCATCGGCTACTCGCTGCACGCCGGCATGGTGATCGTCGCCGACGGCACAGCCGACGCGGACGAGAAGCTCGAGCGCGTGCTAACCTGCGATCCCGGCATCGGCGTCGTGCGCCATGCGGACGCCGGTTATCCCGCCGCACTCGCCACCGCCGAGCGAGAAGGCTTGCGACTCCCGATGCGTGAGGAACGCGAATGTTGACCCCCCGTAACGCTCTGGCGCGCCGCGTCACCGCGTCGCTCGACACCGCACCGTCGCGGATCCCCGTGCTGCTGGGCGGGTGCGGCAGCGGACGAACGACGCTGCTCGGTCAGCTGCGCGACCGGATCGGCCGCACCGCCGTGGAGTACATCGACGTCGAGCGCACCGCCACGACGCCGGAACGCTTTCTGCGCGCCGTCACCGCCGTGTCGCCGTTCCCCGTCACCGATCCCTCGACGCCGGGACCGGTCGGCGCGCGCGCGGCGTTCGACGCGACGCTCGCGTTCTTCGGACGCGCCCGCACGGCGGCCAACGAGCCGGCCACGTTCTTCCTCGACGAGTTCCTCGAGCTGCGGACCTTCGAGAGCTTTCCCGGTCTGCGCCGCGTGCTGCACGACTGCATCGACGGCCTCACGGCCAGCGGCAACCGATTCGTGCTCACGAGCCGCTACATGTCGCGCGCGCTGCACCTGCTGCGCGATCGCTCGGCGCGGTTCGAGGTCATTCAGATGCCGGCGCTCACCGCCGAGGACACCCTCGACATCCTCGGGCCGACCTCTGCGCGGCGCGGGCCTGTCGGCCCCGCCAGCGACGACGCGCACGACGCCGACCTCATGGCGCGCACGGTCCAGGCGCTCGGCGACGGCCGGCCGGCGTACGTCTGCGCGCTCGCCGACGAGCTCGCGACGATGCGCGAGCACGGCGGCCCCGGGAGCGGCGACGCCATCAGCGCGCTGGCCGCGCTGCTCGCGACCGGGGGGCGCCTTGCCAGCCAGTGTGGTTTCTTCTACGAGCTGCGGCTGCACCGCGCCCGCGGCTACGGCGCGCTCAAGGCGATTCTGGAGATCCTCGGTGAAGATGAAGGGCTGACGCTCACCGAGATCTCGCACCGCCTGCAGCGCACGCCGGGCTCGACGAAGGACTACCTGTCGTGGCTGGAAGACGTCGATCTCGTCACGTCGCGGCAGAAGCGGTACAGCTTCACCGATCCGCTGCTGCGCGTGTGGGTCCGCCTGCACTGCCGCGCGACGGCGCCCACTGACGACGACGTCGCGCGCGAGGTGCACCGCTACGCGCTGCCGCGGCTGCCCCAGCCGTCGGAGCCGACCCCGACACCAGGGGCCGAGCCCGCCTTCGCCATGGCGGGTGGACCCCCATCGGGAATTATCGAGATCGACTAGAACTGTGGGTAGGTTGGTAAATTACGGTCTCAGTTTCTCGAGCGCTGCGCGTGCCGCTTCCTGCTCCGCCTCCTTCTTGCTCGGCCCGGTGGCGGAGGCGAGCCGCTCGCCCCGCACGACCACCTCGATCTCGAACAGCTTGCGGTGATCGGGCCCGAGCGTCCCGACGAGGCGGTACTCCGGCAGCGGCAGGTCCCGCGACTGCAGGAGCTCCTGCAGCGCCGACTTGTAGTCCTGGCCGGAGACCCCGTCGCGCCGCACCTCGTCGAACAGCGCGGCGAACTCGCGCGTGATGAACGCGCGCGCGTGCTCGACGCCGCCGTCGAGATACACCGCGGCGATCAGCGCTTCGTAGCCATCGGCGAGCAGCGCCTGCTTGCGCCGGCCGCCGGTCTTCTCCTCGCCGCGGCCCAGCAGCAGATGATCCCCGAGCTGCAGCCGCTCGGCCTGGCGCGCGAGCGTCGCCGTCGAGACGAGCGCCGCCTTGGCCTTCGACTTCTGTCCTTCGTCGAATTCCGGGAAATCACGGAACAGCACGTCGGCGATGATGAAGCCGAGCAGCGCGTCGCCGAGGAACTCCATCACCTCGTTGTCGGCGACGCCGCCGCTGACGTCCTCGTTCGCGCGGGACGTGTGCGTCATCGCGTGCTCGAGCAGCCCGCGATCGCGGAACCGGTAGCCGATCGCCTGCTGCAGCGACTCGAACTCGTCGCGCAGCCGCACGACGTGGCCGTTCCTGAGCTCCGTCCGGTGGCTCGCGATGATGCGCTGCGCGTCCTCCGCGTCGCTGGCGTGGACCCCGATGCGCACCTCGTTGAGACCGTCGACCGACAGCGGAAAGATCGAGTGCGGCACGTCCGACGAGAGGACCGACATGACCCCGTGCGCTTCGAGCAGGCCGCGGACGATTTGCGCTTCGATGTCCGAATGCGTCCGGAAGATGACGACGAGCTCTGTCACAGCGCGTGAACCCTAGAGTCCTTGGTTCTTGGTCCTTCGTGCTTCGTCCGTCCCAAGTCCTGCGTCCGTCCGAAGTCCCTGGTCCTGGGTGCGCGGACCAAGGAGTCGGGACCAAGGCCGGACCACGGACCAAGAACGGACCGAGGACCAAGAACAAAGGACCAAGGACGCGCGTCGCTCACCACGAGCGAGGTTCGGGATCATCGTGCGATCTCGGCGAGCTCTTCGCTGATCGTGGCGGCGCCGACGCCGACCTCGTCGACCTTCAGCAGGATCATCGTCATGTCGTCGTGCTGGGGGGCGTCGCCGACGAACGCGGCGATCTCGCGCAGCATGCGCTCGCGGAGCTCCTCGGAGGGCAGGTGCGCGTGGGTCTCGACAAGATGCCCCAGCCGCGTCTCGCCGAACAGGTCGTCGCGCGAGTTCATGGCCTCGCTGATGCCGTCGGTGAACAGCAGATAGAGGTCGCCGGGCTGCAGCGCGATCGTCTCCTCCACCAGATGCCGTTCGAACATCTCCCCGTTATCGAGCTTCAAGCCGACCACCATGCCGTCGGGCGCCAGAATCTGCACCTGGCGCGTCGCGCCGCAGGCCGGGGCGCCCGGGACGTAGATGAGCGGTGTGTGGCCCGCGCGCGCGTACGTCATGGTCCGCGCGCGAAGGTCGATGACCGCGTACGTCATCGTGATGAAGCTGCGCGCATCGAGATGGTGCGCGATGATCCGGTTCGCCGCGACGAGCAGCGCGCGCGGCGACGCGTGGATCTCGCTCAGCGACAGCACCAGCCCTTTCAGCTCCGCCATGTACAGCGCAGCCGACGTCCCCTTCCCCGAGACGTCGGCGATCAGCACGCCGACGCGCTGGTCGCCGAGCGGCAGGAAGTCGTAGTAGTCGCCGCCCACTTCGCGCGCGGGGACGCAGAGCGCCGTCACCGACAGCCCCGCCATCACCAGCGGCCCCTGCGGCAGCAGCGACATCTGGATTTCGTGGGCGATGCGCAGCTCTTCCTCGAGCCGTTTCTTCTCGGCCGCCTGCCGCAGCAGATCCTCGATGCTCGCGGTCATCGAGTTGAACGACTGCGCGAGCTCGCCGAGCTGGTCTTCGCTCCTCACGGCGATCTTGTGCGTGAAGTCTCCCCGGCGCACGCGTTCCGTGCCGACAAACAGCTCGTGCACCGATCCGGTCAACGACTTCGCGAGCGCGAGGCCGGCAACGAGCGCCATCGCCTCGATGACGAGAAACAGCACGCCGATGACGAACAGCACGAGCAGCAGCCCCTGGCCGAACGTCCGTCCGATGCTGCCCTCCGCCGCCGAAATCCGGTCGTAGAGCTCCGGGACGTCGAGCGCGGTCGTCATCATCAGCGTGCCGGTTGCGCCGGTCGACCAGTCGCGGTATTCCATCGGGCTCCGCAGGCGGCTGAGCACTCCGGGCGCCGCGAGCGCATCGGGCGTCGGTTCGTCACCGCCGTCGCGTCCCGTCAGCGGCTGCGCGTCCTTCACGTCCTGAGGGGGTGCGGACGCCACGCTCCTGAGCTGCACGCCCGTCTCCCTGCGGACCTGCTCCCGGACCGAGTCGTTGACGAGCAGATCGGCGACGACCGCATAGGCGGGCCGCCGCGAGTCGGGAAACGCGACGCCGCGGACGAGCAGGTGCGTCTCCGGCGCGCTGCCGCCCGGGTCCCGGCTGTGCGAATACGCGAGCACGCCGGCGAACCCCGAGCAGTCGATCCAGGCGGGCACCGCTTTCGCCGGATTGACATGCGTCCAGGGGCCGGAAGTTTGAAGTCTGAAGTCTGAAGTTTGAGCGATCGACGGGGCCGGCGCGAGGGGCGTCCCGCACGCGCGATCGAACGGGACGACCGCCATCGACGCACCCGGATACTGAGCGGCCAGAGCGGCCTGCCGCCGCGTGAGGATGTTCGCGACGTCGCGTCCGCCGGCGCGCTGGATCTCGAGCGCCGTGCTCTGCGCCAGGAATCGTGCCTGCTCGCTCAACGCGCGAAGACGGCTCTGCACGAGGTACGAGCTGAAGTTGTAGAACAGCAGGAACGCGCACAACAGCGAGAAGGCGACGAGCAGGAACGCCGGCACGAACCCGATGAACATGTAGGACACGATCAGCTTCCGACGGACGCGCCACAACAGCCGGCGCTTCGCCAGCACGAGCACGCGGAACGCGAAGTACACGAGGCCGGCCGCCACCGCGAGGCCGGCCACCGTGTCCACGACGGTGAAGAACGCCGGGACACGGCCGATCGCCAGGCCGACCAGGAACACGGTGAGCTTGATCGCGAGGCCGATGACGATCGCGCGCCCGGGCATGGTGTACAACAGCGCGCCTCGCAGATCTTCGCGCCGGTCCGCCGCTGCAGGCGGCTTCGACAACGACGGTTCGGCTCGGCGATTCATCGCGGACATCGTGGACTTCGCGATATTAAAACATGTACAGTTCGAATTTCAGCGTTCAGATTCCCGCGACATCTCTGCAATTGCGAGGTCTGAAACCTGAGCTCTGCCATCGATGAAGCTCACATCACGCGCACGTTTCAGTACCGTCTGCCTGCACGCCGGCCAGGACCCCGATCCGGCCACCGGCGCCATCGTCACGCCGATCTACCAGACGTCCACCTACGTTCAGCAGGAGCTCGGCAGGCACAAGGGCTACGAGTACGGCCGCACGCAGAATCCGACGCGCATGGCGCTCGAGCGCAACCTGGCGGCCATCGAAGGGGGCCCGGCCGGCTTCGCGTTCGCTTCGGGCATGGCGGCGATCGGCGCGATCGCCACCATGCTGCGGTCCGGCGACCACGTCGTCGTGTCGGACAATACGTACGGCGGCACGTTCCGGCTGTTCGACAAGGTGCTGACCCGCTATCAGCTGTCATTCTCCTACGTCGACACCTCGAAGCTGGACGAGGTCGAGCGCGCGCTGACGCCGGCGACGCGGATGCTGTTCGTCGAGACGCCGACCAACCCGGTGATGCGCCTCACCGACTTGCGCGCCGCCGCCGATCTCGCCCATCACCACAACGTCCGCCTGGTCGTCGACAACACGTTCGCCAGTCCGTGCATCCAGCGGCCCATCGAGCTCGGCGCCGACATCGTGACCCACAGCACCACGAAATACCTCAACGGCCACAGCGACAGCATCGGCGGCATCGTCATTGCCGTGCGCGGCGACGACATCGAGTGGCTGCGGTTCGTGCAGAACGCCGAGGGCGCCATCCTGAGCGCGTTCGATTCGTGGCTGGTGCTGCGCGGCACCAAGACGCTGCCGCTCCGCATGCAGCAGCACAGCGCGAACGGCCTCGCGCTGGCGGAGTACCTGAGCGCGCATCCGAAGGTGAAGCACGTCTACTATCCCGGGCTGCCCACGCACCCGCAGCACGAGCTCGCGAAACGCCAGATGCACGGCTTCGGCGGGATGCTGGCGTTCGAGCTCGGGTCGCTCGACGCCGCGCGCCGGCTGCTGAACGCCGTCCGCCTGCACGCCCTCGCCGAAAGCCTCGGCGGCGTGGAAACGCTCATCTCGCACCCGGCGACGATGACGCACGCATCGGTGCCGGCGGAGACGCGCGCGAGAATCGGCATCACCGACGGCCTCGTGCGGATCTCGGCAGGAATCGAGGACGTCGAGGATCTGAAAGAAGATCTCAGCCAGGCGCTCGATCAGGTTTAGTCCTTGGTCCTTGGTCGTGAGTCCTTGGTCCGTCCTTTGGTCCGTGGTCCTTGCTCCTGAGTACGCACCTCGCGCGACGGACCAGGGACGAAGGACCGACGGACCAGGGACGGACCGGGGACTAAACAGCCCGTGGTGAAAGTCTGGCGTCGCACCGAGACGAGCGAGGCGCCCCGGGGTCCCCAACGCGGCAGCCGCGTTGGGGGCTCCGCCCCGCCGGCAAGGCGCGACGACTGAGAACCGGGGCCCCCGCCGCGCGTGGTTTGCGCGGTGGGGTGGCAATACCGGGAGTATTTGAAGGAGGAGCAACGCCGCCGGCGCCGGGGCCCCCAACGCGGCAGCCGCGTTGGGGTGGCTTGGGGATGCATCGTTCGTCGAATGCAGCCAGACTTTGACCACGGGCTGCTAAGGACGGACCAAGCACCAAGAACTAAGGACCAGGGACCAAAGGTGCTCGACTTCCTCCTGCACTTCGACAAGCACCTCATCGAGTTCGTCCGCGATTACGGCGCGTGGGTGTATGCGATCCTGTTTGCCATCGTGTTCGCCGAAACGGGCTTTGTCGTCACGCCGTTCCTGCCCGGCGATTCGCTCCTGTTCGCGGCGGGCGCGCTCTGCGCGACCGGTCGGCTGAACGCGCCGGCGATGCTCGGGCTGCTCGTTTTCGCAGCCGTCGCGGGGAACACCGTCAACTACACGGTGGGCCGGTTCATCGGCCCGCGGGTGTTCCAGTCGTCGCATCGCCTGTTGAACAGGCAGCACCTCGATCGGGCGCACGTGTTCTTCGAGCAGTACGGCGGCAAGGCGGTGATCCTCGGTCGCTTCGTCCCCATCGTGCGCACGTTCGTGCCATTCGTGGCCGGCGCGGCACAGATGACCACGACCTCGTTCGTGATGTACAACCTGGCCGGCGCCGTCGCCTGGGTGTCGCTGTGTCTCGGCGCGGGCTGGTTCTTCGGCAACATCCCGATCATCAAGAACAACTTCTCGCTGGTGACGATCGGCATCGTCATCGTGTCCGTGTTGCCGATGGTGTTCGAGATGATTGCACACCGACGGCGACGGTCCGTCTGAAGGCGGACTGTACCGGGAATCACGGTCCGCCTGAAGGCGGACACTCCCGAGAACACGATCCGTCTGAAGGGGCCATTGCGGCGCTCTTTCGTCGGTAGTGTCCGGCTTCAGCCGGACCGGGTCGCATCATTCACCCACGCCCCATACGCATCGCTCGCGTTCCCCTCCAGCACGACGAGCTCTGGCACCTCGTAGGGATGCAGCGCGCGAAGCCGCGCCCCGAGCTCGGGGAGCCGGGCACGCGTGGTCTTGATGACGACTTGCCGTTCCGCCTCGTGTTCGACCTGCCCCTTCCAGCGAAACGTGGAGATCATCGGGCCGTGGACGTTTACGCACGCCGCCAGCCGTTCGTCGACGAGCGACTGCGCGAGCTCATCCGCGCGGTTGTCATCCGGCATCGTCGTCAAAACCAGCACGAGATCCATGATCCCTCTTGTACTTTGTCCCGAGTTGTTGTACTGTTTCTGCGAGTGTCGAAGAAGGACGAGACCAGGCCGGCGCCAGGCAGTCCGGCAGGCGGACCTCCACCGCGGGCTGCCGGGCTTCGCACGCCGAAACCAAAACGCCCGGCGCGCAGGCGGCGCATCGTGAATCTGTTGCTCCTCTTCATGGCATCGGTGATTGTCGTCGACGGCCTCGTCGGGGACCGCGGGCTGCTGGCGATGCTGCGCGCGCGCCAGGAGTACGACGCGCTGTCGGCCTCCATCGCCCGGCAGCGGGCCGAAAACGCGCGGCTCCGCGAGACGGCGCGCCGGCTCCGCGAGGATCCCGCCGCGATTGAGGAGATCGCGCGCCGCGAGCTCGGCCTCATCAAGCCCGGCGAACGCGTCTTCATCCTCAAGGACGTTCCGCTCCCGAAGCCCTGAACCGCCCCACTCGCAGAAGCGCCGCGGCTGCGAACGCCAGTCCTGCGCCCGTAACGCTGAACAGCGCACCGATTTTCGTCTCGTCGAGCAGCGGCCCTGGAGGAAACGCCGCCGTCGCAAAGAACAGGGCCACCGTGAAGCCGATCCCGGCGGCGCAGCCGACGACGATGACGTCCCGCCAGGCAAGACGCTGAGGCAGGCGGCATCCGGCCGCGACTGCGAGGCCGACCGAGAGGCCGATCCCGATCGGCTTGCCCGCGAGAATCGCGACGAGCACCGCCCACGTACCGGGCCCGGAATCGTGGAGCGGCACACCGGCGTTCACCAGGCCGAACAGGAACAGCACCCCCTGGACCGGATATTTCCACCAGTGTTCGAACTGGCTGAGCGCGTCTCTCGCTCCCGGCGGGGCCGCGACGAAGAGACCCGGATCGCGAGCGGCGTGCGGCAGGAACGGGACGATCGGTACCAGCGCCAGCGCCGGGTGCAACCCGCCCCAGTGCAGCGCCAGCCATGACAGCGTCCCGCCGGCCATGACGTACGGCCAGAAGCTCCGCACGCGCTTTCTGCGCAGGCCGAGCGAGCCGAAGATCGCCGCTGTCATCAGCAGCACCCCGATGAGCATGTGTAAATCACGCGGCGGGTAAAACACCGCCAGCACCACCAGCCCCAGAGCGTCGTCGGCAATGGCGAGCAGCAGGAGAAATGGGATCGCCGGGTGACGGCGAAAGATGACCTTGGCGACGAGGTAGCTGAACGCGACGTCGGTCGCACAGGGAATCGCCCATCCGCGCAACAGCGCGCGCTCGTTCGTGACGTGCGCGTAAAGGACGTAGAACAGGGCCGGGACGGCCATCCCGCCCGCCGCGGCGATCACCGGCAGCGCGGCGCGGCGCCAGGTATGCAGCGCGCCGCCCGGAGCAGTGGCCTCGACCACCTCTTTCGCCGCGAGGGCGAAGAAGAAGACCATCCCGACGTCGTTGACGGAAAACTCGAGCGCGTGCGCGAACCGCGCGTAGCTGACCGCGAACGTGTTGGCCCACGCGAGGGCAAGGGAGGCGCCAAGCGGGAGCACAAGGGAATGTTCGAGGGCAAACTGAAGGAACGAGCGGTGCTCGGACCCCCGTCCGCCCGCAGTCATGGTGACAACATTAAACCGCGGAGCACGCCGAGAGCGCCGAGAAAAATCGCCTGTGCGGATCTCTGCGCGCTCTGCGGCGAAATACTACACGCCGTTTCGAAACCCTGCGCCCACCTGACCTGGCCAACCCAGCCGACCTGCCTGACCCACCCGACCTGCCGAACCCACCAGACCTAACCCACCCACGCGACCCACCCGACCTGCCCGACCCACCTGACCCACTCGACCTGCTTGCAGCGCCGATCCAAGATGAAGGACGATCGGCGCGTAGATGGAACCGGTCATCGTCATCAGCGATCGCGACAACGTGGCAACCGCGCTCGAGCCGCTCGGCGTGGGCGAGGCCGTGCACGCGAGCGGCGCGGAGCTGGTCATCGTCGAGCCGATCCCGCGCGGGCACAAGGTGGCGCTGAGGGCGATTCGGTGCGGCGAACCGATCGTCAAATATGGCAGCGCGATCGGCACGGCGACGATGGACGTCGCCGCCGGTGCGCACGTGCACGTGCACAACGTCGCGAGCACGCGAGGGCGCGGCGACCTTGGGGCGCGCGAGAGCGAAGCGGCCGGCATGAGGCTCGCCGAGCCCTCCGAGTGAATGGACATGCATTTTCGGGGTTATCCGCGTCCCGGCGGCGGCGTTGGCGTGCGCAATCACCTCCTCGTCGTGCCGACCGTGATCTGCGCCTCGGTCGTCGCGGAGCGCGTGGCCGCGGCAGTGCCCGGCGGCGCCGCCCTGCCGCACCTGGCCGGCTGCGGCCAGCTTGGCCCGGACTTGCGCGTCACGCACGACACGCTGGCCGCGTACTGCCGTCATCCGAACGTCGGCGCCGTTCTGATCGTCGCGCTCGGCTGCGAGCAGGTGATCGCGCAGCATCTGGCCGACACCGCGCGCCGGGCGGGCAAGACGGCCGCCATCATCGCCATCCAGACCGAAGGCGGCACGATCCGCGCGACGGCGCGCGCGACCGAGATCGCGCAGCGGTTCGCGACCGAACTGGCGGGAGTGGAGCGGCAGCGCTGCGACGTGTCGTCGCTCATTCTCTGCGCGAAGTGCGGCGGCTCGGACTACACCTCGGGCCTCGCCTCCAACCCCACGCTCGGACGCGTCGCCGATCGACTGGTCGACCTGGGCGGCGCAACGGTCATCGGTGAGATTGCCGAGATCATGGGCGCCGAACATGTGCTGGCGGCGCGGGCCGAGCGTCCCGAGATCGCATCGAGCCTCCTGCGCGTCATCGATCGTGTGGAAGCGGAAGCCATCGCTCTCGGGCTCGACATCCGCGGCACCCAGCCGTCGCCGGGCAACATTCGCGGCGGCCTGACGACCATCGAGGAGAAATCGCTCGGCGCCACGCACAAAGGCGGCGAGCGGACGCCGCTCTCCGACGTCGTTTCCTACGCGGCGCCGATCACGGCGAAAGGCCTGACGGTGATGGACACCCCGGGGCTCGACGTCGAGTCGGTCACCGGGATGGTGGGCGGCGGCGCGCAGGTCGTCGTGTTCACGACCGGCCTGGGTACTCCGACGGGAAACCCGATCGCGCCGGTGGTGAAGATCACGGGCAATGCCCGCACGGCGGTCACGATGCAGGACAACCTCGACCTCGACGTGAGCGGCGTGCTCACCGGCTCGGAGACGCTCGACGCGGCGGCGGGGCGGCTGCTCGACGAGATCCTGGCCGTATGCGGCGGCAAGCCGACGGCGGCCGAGCGGCTCGGCCACCGCGAGTTCGCGATCCATCGGCGCAATCCCACGATCTGACTCATCGTTAATGGCTAATGGCTAATGGCTGATGGCTCATGGTCGATGGAAGGCCGTTACCATTCTCCATATGCCATTAGCCATCAGCCATCAGCCATGACGTGATCTTTTGACTTTACCGGTAAAGTATGTGATATTTCGCGCCCACCATGTTCGATCTGCATCGCAAGGTCGCCGTGGTGACCGGCGCCGGCTCGGGAATCGGCGCGGCGATCGCCGCGCTGTTCGCTCGTCAGGGGGCTCGGACGGTCGTCCTCGACGTCAACGAGACCGCGCAGGCGACGGCGGACGCCATCCGCGCGGCGGGCGGCGACGCGATCGCCAGGCGCTGCGACGTGTCGGCGCCCGATGACGTGCGGAGCGCGTTTCACGATCTGGACGGCGAGCTCGGTCGCCTCGACATCCTCGTCAACAACGCCGGCATCGCCCACGTCGGCACGATCGAGCAGACGTCCCCCGACGACCTCGATCGGCTGTACGCCGTCAACGTGCGCGGCGTGTTTCTGTGCATGAAGCACGCGGTCGAGATCATGCTGCGGCAGGGTCACGGGGTCATCCTCAACATGGCGTCAATCGCGTCGCTGGTCGGCGTCCCGGAGCGTTTCGCGTACTCGATGACCAAAGGGGCCGTGCTCACGATGACGAAGTCGATCGCGCTCGATTACGTGAAACGGGGGATCCGGTGCAACTGCATCTGCCCGGCCCGCGTGCAGACGCCGTTCGTCGAGGGCTACCTGCGCGCGCACTACCCCGGACGTGAGGCGGAAATGCGCCGGACCCTGGAGGAGTACCAACCCATCGGCCGGATGTGCCTGCCGGAGGAAGTCGCGTCTCTCGCGTTGTACCTGTGCTCGGACGAAGCCGCGTTCGTCACCGGCCAGGCGTATCCCATCGACGGCGGGGTTCTCGTCGCATGAAGCTGATCGCATGATTCGCCACGTTCTCACGGCCGACCTTCGGGACGACCCCGCGGTCATCGAGTCCTACAAGGCGTATCACCGCCGCGTGTGGCCTGAAGTCGTGCGGAGCCTGCAGCGCGCCGGCATCCGCGACATGGAAATCTATTTGCTCGGACGGCGCCTCGTCATGGTCGTCGACACGGAGGGCGCCGATTTCCGCCGCTGCTTCGCCGCGCACGTGTCGTCGAGCCCGCGCGTCGCCGAGTGGGAGGAGCTGATGAGGGGGCTGCAGCAGCCGCCACCTGGCGGCCGCCCTGGCGAGTGGTGGGCGCTCATGGAACCGGTGTTTCGCCTCGAGCCGCGGGCCGGCACGTCGCAGACGTCGCCGACCGCTGAAAGCGCGCCTCGCTGACGGTCTTTCCATGACGGACCTGATGCAGGCGTGGCCGCGGCCGTCCCGTCCCCTGCCCATCGTCGTCATCGGCGCCGGCGCGATCGTGCGGACTGCGCACCTGCCGGCCTATCGCGCGCTCGGCTTTCCGGTCGCAGGCCTTTTCGACATTCGATTGGACGCCGCGCGCGCCGCCGCCGAGGCCTTCGCCGTCGAGAACGTTTTCCCTTCGCTCGCTGCCGCGGCCGCGGTCCCTGGCGTCGTCTACGACATCGCGGTCCCAGGCGATCAGATTCTCGGAATTCTCGACCGGCTTCCCCGCGGCGCGGCGGTCCTGATGCAGAAACCGATGGGACAGGATCTCGCGTCGGCCAAAGCGATCCGCGCCTGCTGCCGGGAGCGGCAGCTCACCGCGGCGGTCAATTTTCAGCTGCGCTTCAGCCCGAATGTCCTGGCGCTGCGCGATCTGTTGACGCGCGGCACGATCGGCCCCATCCTGGACATCGACGTACGCGTCGTCATCGATCAACCATGGCATCGCTGGACGTTCCTCGAGACGACGCCGCGGCTCGAAGTGCCTTATCACTCGATCCACTACCTCGACACCATCCGCTGGCTCGCGGGTGAGCCGGACGGCGTGTATTGCCGCGTCGTACGCCATCCGGCGCTCCCGGCGCTCGCCGACACCAGGAGCTCGATCATCCTCGACTACGGCGATCGCATTCGCTGCTCGCTCGCGTTGAATCACACCCACCGCGCCGGGCCGCGCCATCGCGCGTCGCAGATCTCGATCGACGGCGTGCGCGGCGCGGCGCGGCTCACGTGGGGCGTGAATCTGGACTACCCTTCCGGCCCGCCGGACACGATGGAAATCGCGTGCGGCGGCGACTGGCGAACCTTCGCGCTGCGCGGATCCTGGTTCATCGACGCGTTCGAAGGTCCGATGTCGAATCTGCAGCGCTTCGTCTCCGGCGAGGATAGCGTCCTGGTCGGGTCGGTCGACGACGCCATCAGGACGATGGCGGTCGTGGAAGCCTGCTACATCTCGAGCGCAGGCGGAGGGACGCCGGTTCCGGCGTCGGAGTAGGCGCGTGGTCTCCCGGGGCATTGTTCAGATCTTTCCGACCTGTCTGGTGAACGAGCTCCAGCCCGAGGCCGGAATGGCTGCCGTCCGCGTGCTGGAGCGTCTCGGCTTCGAGGTCCGGCTTCCGACCGGTCTCACCTGCTGCGGACAGCCGGCCTACAACGCGGGCTTTCGCCGCGAGGCTCGCCGGGTCGCCCGGCACACCGTCGATGTGCTGGCATCGACGCCCGGTCCGATTGTCGTCCCGTCCGGATCCTGTGCCGACATGCTCGTCCACCAGTATGCGGAGCTCTTCGACGACGACGCGCGGGACGCGGACAGAGCGCGCGGAGTCGCCTCGCGGTGCCGTGAGTTCAGCCAGTTCGTCGCCGAACATGGCGGAGCGCAACTCGTCGCACGGCTGACTGCGCGCGTCGCGTACCACCCGTCGTGTCATCTGCTGCGCGGGCTGGGGGTCCGCAACGCGCCCCAGATGCTGATCCGCACGATCGACGGCGCGAAGTCGGTGCCGTTCGCCGAGCAGGAGGAGTGCTGCGGATTCGGCGGCCTGTTCTCCCTCAAGCATCCCGACATCTCGGCCAGCATGTTGGACCGCAAGCTCACAGCCATCGTCGCGTCCGGGGCGGATCGACTGGTGAGCTGCGATCTCGGCTGTCTTCTGCATCTCGAGGGCGGACTGCGCAGGCGCGGCGCGGCCATCAGGGCGCAGCACCTCGCGGAGCTGATCGATGAGGCGCTGGTGTGAGCACCGCCTTTGCCGAGCGAGCGCGCGCCGCGATCGGCAACCACCAGCTTCACGTGGCGCTCGACCGCACAACCGCGCAGCTCGGGTTGCGGCGATCGGCCGGGCTCGAATCGCTCGACCGGTTCGACGACGTCCGCACCCTGGCCCGTCGCGCGAAGATGGAGCTGCTCGGCCACCTGGGCGACTCGCTGCAGCAGTTCGAACGCCGGCTGGTCGACAACGGCGCCGACGTCCACTGGGCCGACACCGGCGACGCGGCCAACCAGATCATCGTCGACATTGCGAGGCGCCGCGGCGTCCGGCGCGTGGCGAAAGCCAAGTCGATGGCCTCCGAAGAAACGCACCTCAACGGGGCGCTCGCCGACGCCGGCTTCGAGGTGATCGAAACGGATCTGGGCGAGTACATCGTGCAGCTCGCGGGCGACCGGCCGTCGCACATCATCGCGCCGATCATCCACATGACGCGCGAGCAGGTCGGCCGTCTCATGCACGATCGCCTGAACGTGCCGTACACCGACGACGTGCAGGTGCTGGCGGGCTATGCGCGCGAGCGGCTGCGCGAGGAGTTCCTGCGCGCCGACATGGGCGTCACCGGCGCCAACTTCGGCGTCGTCGAGACCGGGACGATCTGCCTCGTCACCAATGAAGGCAACGCACGGATGGTGACGACGCTCCCCCGGATCCACGTCGTGCTGATGGGGATCGAGAAGCTCGTCCCGACCATGGCGGATCTCGATCGGTTCCTGAAGCTGTTGGCGCGATCCGCAACCGGTCAGAAGCTGACCGCGTATACGGCGCTCATCCGCGGGCCGCGGCGCGCCGGGGACGACTGCGGGCCGGATGAAATGCACGTCGTGCTGCTCGACAACGGCCGCACGAAGATTCTCGCCGGCGAGACCGCCGAAATCCTCGGCTGCATCCGGTGCGGCGCGTGTCTGAACGTATGCCCGGTTTATCGCAGCATCGGGGGCCACGCGTACGGGGACGTCTATCCGGGCCCGGTCGGCGCGATCGTGACGCCCGGCCTGCGTGGCCTCGATCGGCATGCGGAGCTGCCGGGCGCGTCCACGTTGTGCGCCGCATGCCGTGACGTCTGTCCCGTGCGACTCGACATCCCGCGCATGCTGCTGGCCCTCCGGCGGCGGGCCGTCGAGGAAACGTCGCAGCCCTTCGAGCTGCGCGTCGGGATCAAGACGTTTGCGCGGATCGCGACGCGGCCGCGCCTCTACCGCACGGTCACGACGCTCGCGCGCCGGATCCTGCGCAGGCGCGCCACGAATGGCTGGATCACCCGCGCGCCCGGTCTCGCGGCCGCCTGGACGCAGTCGCGCGACCTGAAGGCGCCGGCGGAACAGACGTTCGAGCAGCAGTGGCGCGCGCGGGCCGCGGCAAGGCGGACCCGATGAGCGGCGCGCGAACTGTGATCCTCGATCGGATCGAGCGCGCGCTGCGAACCGCGCGCCTTCCGAACGTGCCCGAGATTGCGAACGTACCTGCGGAGTCCAGCTTCAGCCCGACCTCGCCCAGTTCGGGTCTGCCTGAAGGCGGACCCGACGAGCGGCAGGGCCATCACGATCCGAAGGCCCTGCTCGATCGATTCCTCCTCGAGGCGCGCGCGCTCGGCGTCGAGGCGTTCGTCGAGGGATCGGTCGTCTCGGTTCGCGAACGGCTCGCGGCCATCGTCGGCACGCGCCGGGTGCTGAGCTGGAATCCGGAGCGGCTGCCCTACGACGCCGGGGCGATCGTCGCGGGCGCGTGTCTCGGATCGGCGCCGCTCCGCGAGCAGGCGGGCGCGGAGATCGGGGTCACCGGCTGTGACGCCGCGATCGCCGAGACCGGGTCGCTGGTGCTCCTGACGGCGCCGGGCGCCGCGCGCACCGTCTCGCTGCTGCCGCCGGTCCATGTGGCGCTCGTGCGGCCGCAGGATCTGTGTTTCAGCATGGGCGGGTTCTTCGAGGCGAGCGCCGCGCGAATGGCGGACGCGAGCAGCTGCACGGTCGTGACCGGCCCCAGCCGCACCGGCGACATCGAGCTGACGCTGACCATCGGCGTCCACGGTCCGGGCCGCGTGGTCGTGATCATCGGTCCGCGGGATGAAGGACCCACACCACAGAGACTCGGAGACACAGAGGCGCGCCAGCGGTGTTCGGCGGGCGCCGCAACGCGGCGGCGCAGCCGGACTCGGGATGATGCGCGAACCGCACTGGGCTGTGATGCGGCTCGTGCATCATCTCGAGCCGGCTACGCAGGTCGGCCTGCAAGGCAGGCCGACCTGCCGAACACTCTCGCGCGCAATTGCTCTGTGTGGTGCTGTGCGCCTGCCGGCCGAAGCTCGCAGAGCGAGGGCCGGAGCGTTGCGTTCAAATGGTTTTCTCTGTGCCTCCGAGCCTCCGTGGTGTTTTCTTCTTCGTGTCCTTCTTATACTTCGTGTCGAGTACGGCTGGATCGACGGCGCGATGGCGGCGCTCAGGCGCGACTTTCTGCCATCGGACGCGAGGCCCGAGATGGCCGCGGCGGGCGTCGACGCGTGCGTCGCGGTGCAGGCGCGGCAGTCGCTCGACGAGACGCGCTGGCTCCTCTCCCTCGCCGACGCGCACCCGTTCATCGTGGGCGTCGTCGGCTGGGTGGATCTGCAGTCGCCGTCGGTCGACGACGATCTCGCGGCGTTCTCGGCGCACCCGAAGCTCGTGGGCATCAGACACATCGTGCAGAGCGAGGCGGACGACTTTCTGTCACGGCCGGCGTTTCGACGCGGGATCGCCCGGCTCGATCGCTGGGGCCTCGCCTACGACATCCTGATTCATGCTCGCCACCTCGCCGAGGCCGTCAGGTTTGTCGGCGACTTTCCGGCGCAGCGCTTCGTCCTCGATCACCTCGCGAAGCCCGAAATCAGAAAGGGCGCGCTCGACGAGTGGCGGGCGGACATCGAGCGCCTGGCCGCTTTTCCGAACGTCTGCTGCAAGCTCTCGGGCCTCGTGACCGAAGCCGACTGGCGGGCGTGGACGCCCGATCAGCTTCGTCCGTACCTGGACGTCACGTTCGAGTGCTTCGGCGCGGACCGTCTGATGATCGGGTCCGACTGGCCCGTGTGCACGCTCGCGGCCGGTTACGCGGACACGATGGGCCTTGTCGTCAATTACCTCGCGCAGGCGTCGGCGTGGGAACGCGAGCTCGTGCTCGGCGGCACGGCGCTGCGATTCTGGAACCTCACAGTGGAGCGAGCTGAATAAATGCAACCACGAAAACATGAAGAGACGAAGAAACACACGAAGAAGAAGAATAAATTTTCTGTTCTTGCCGTTCTGCTGCTGGCGGTCGCGTGTCACGCGCCGGACTCGAGCAAGGGGACGGCGTCCGGTCTGGCCGCCCCGTCAGCCTTGACCATCGCGGTCATCCCCAAGGGGACCTCCCACGTGTTCTGGCAGAGCATCCACGCCGGCGCCAATCAGGCCGCGCAGGAGCTCGGCGTGACGGTGATTTGGCGCGGGCCGCTTCGCGAGGACGACCGCGACGCGCAGGTATCCGAGGTCGAAGGCTTCATCAGCCGCGGCGTGTCGGGCATCGTGCTGGCGCCGCTCGACGAGAGCGCGCTCGTCGCGCCGGTCGCGGAAGCAAAGCGTCACGGCATCCCGGTGGTCATCTTCGACTCGGGCCTCAAGGGCGACGACTACGTCAGCTTCGTCGCGACAGACAACGTCAAGGGCGGCCGCATCGCCGGCGATCGCCTCGCCGGCGTGATGGGCGGGAAGGGCAAGGTCGTCCTCCTGCGGTACGCCGAGGGACACGACAGCACCGCGAAGCGCGAGCAGGGCTTCCTCGACGCGCTGAAGGCGCATCCGGCCATCGAGGTCGTCAGCTCGAATCAATACGGCGGCGCCGACGTCGAGGGCTTCTACAAGAAAGCCGAGGCGCTGTTGAGCCGCTACAAGAAGCCCGACGGCACGCTCGGCATCGATGGCCTCTTCTGCTCGAACGAGTCGGGCACCTTCGCGATGAATCGCGTGCTGCACGACAACGGCTGGACCGGCAAAGTGAGGTTCGTCGGCTTCGACGCCTCGCCGAACCTTGTCGGTGCGCTCGACGCCGGCGACCTCGACGGGCTCGTCGTGCAGGACCCCGTGCGCATGGGCTATCTCGGAGTGAAGACGATGGTCGCGCACATCCGGGGCGAGCCGGTGGAGAAGGTGATCGACACGGGCGCCGAGCTCGCCACGCGCGAGAACCGGAATCAGCCCGGCATGAAAGCGCGGCTCGAGCCGGATCTGTCGAAGTGGCTGAAATGAAGGGTCCGGCCGAAGCCGGACACTCCGGGCGCGGTTCGCCGGAGGGCGGTCACGACGTGGAGAATCCGCGCTTCGAGATGCGCGGCATCAAGAAGACGTTCGGCGCGACGGTGGCGCTGGACGGCGTGGACCTGTCGGTCCGCGCGGGCGAGGTCCTCGCGCTCGTCGGTCAGAACGGCGCGGGCAAGAGCACGCTGATGGCCATCCTCGCCGGCGCGCTCGCCAGCGACTCGGGTGCAATGCGCATCGACGGCCGGAGGTTCACGCCGCGCAGCCCGCTCGAGTCGCGCCGCGCCGGCATCGCGACGATTTATCAGGAGCTCTCGCTCGCTCCGCACCTGTCGGTGATGGAAAACATCCTGCTCGGGATGGAGCCCGCGCGATTCGGCCTGCTCGACTGGCCGCGGATGCGCGACACGGCGGCCCGCGCGCTGGCCGAGCTCGGTCACGACGAGATCGACCCCGGAGCGCGCGTCGAGACGCTCTCCGTCGCCGCGCAGCAGCTCGTGGAGATCGCGCGCGCCCTTGCGTCGGGCTGCCGCGTCCTCGTGCTCGACGAGCCGACGAGCAGCCTCGGGCGCGACGACGTCGCGCGGTTGTTCGCGCTGGTGCGCCGCCTGAAAGCGCAGGGCCGCGCCATCGTCTACATCTCGCATTTCATCGAAGAGGTGAAAGCGATCGCCGACCGTTTCGTCGTGCTGCGCGACGGACGGCACGCGGGGGGCGGCGACATCGCCGCCGCCACCCCGGACGCGATCATCGGCATGATGGTGGGCCGCGAGGTCGCCGACCTCTTCCCGCGATCGCCGCGGCGGCGCGGCGCAGCCATCCTCGATGTGGATGGTCTGGAGCCGGGTTCCGCGACGTTCACGCTCCATCGCGGCGAGATCCTCGGCATCGCCGGGCTGATCGGCGCGGGCCGCACTCGTCTCTTGCGCACCATCTTCGGCCTGGAGCCGGTGCGCCGGGGGCACGTCAGGATCGCGACCTACTCCGGGGCCTGTCCCCCGGACGAGCGGTGGAAACAGGGAGCGGGACTGCTCAGCGAAGACCGGAAGGCCGAGGGGCTCGCGCCCGGGCTCACCGTCGCGGACAACCTCACGCTCACCCGGCTCGACCCGTTCGGGCCGGCCGGTCTCGTCTCGCCGGCACGGCAGCACGAGACGGCAAGGCGCTGGATCTCGACGCTCGGCATCCGGTGCGCGGGCGCCGCGCAGGCGGCCGCCGAACTGTCCGGCGGCAATCAGCAGAAGGTCGCGCTGGCGCGGCTCCTCCACCACGACGTGGACCTCCTGATCCTCGACGAGCCGACGCGCGGGATTGACGTCGCGAGCAAGGCTCAGATCTACGCGCTCATCGACGCGCTCGTCGCCGACACGCCGGGTCGTCCGGCGAAAGCCGTCCTCGTCGTGAGCAGCTATCTGCCTGAGCTCGTCGGCCTCTGCGATCGTGTCGCGGTGATGTGCCGCGGCACGCTCGGCGCCGCGCGTGACGCGACGCGGGTGACCGAGCACGAGCTGATGATGGCCGCCACCGGAGCCGAGGCGCCCTCGTCCGCGCCATGACGGCGCGCGCGCTCGTCGATCGGGGAAGCACGCTCGTCGGACTGGTGCTGGTGGCGGCGATCTTCGGTGCGCTCGTCGGCCCGCAGTTCTTCGCGCCGGCGAACCTCGAGCTGATGGCGCGCCAGACGGCGATCGTCGGCATGGCGGCGCTCGGGATGACGATGGTGATCGTCGCGGGGGGCATCGATTTGTCCGTGGGCTCGGTGATCGCGCTCAGCACCGTCGTCATCGCGCTGCTGCTGAAGGGCCACCGCGGGCCATGGGCGGCGGCGCTCGGCGGCGTCGCCGCGAGCGCGATCTGCGGGCTCGCGAACGGGCTGCTCATCACGCGCCTGCGCGTCGTGCCCTTCATCGTCACGCTGGGCACCATGCTCGTCGTGCGCGGGGCGGCCAAAGGGCTCGCGGATGAACGGCGCATCGAAGCGCCGGCGACGTGGCTGAACGATCTGCTGCGGTCGGGCGCGCACGGCACCACGGCAATCCTGCCGCCAGGCATCTGGCTGGTGATCGGTCTGGCGCTCCTCGTCTCGGGCGTGCTCGGCTACACGCGGTTCGGGCGCCGACTCTTTGCCATCGGCTCGAACGAACGCATGGCCCGGCTCTGCGGGGTCAGAGTCGAGCGGTGCAAAGTGGCGGTGTACGCGGCCGCCGCGGCGTTCGCGGGCGCCGGCGGCGTCCTGCAGTTCTCGAAGCTGTCGGTTGGCGATCCGACGGTCGCCGTCGGCCTGGAGCTCGACGTGATTGCGGCGGTCATCATCGGCGGCGGCAGTCTCTTGGGTGGACGCGGAACGGTGGCGGGCACCCTCGTGGGCGCGACCATCATGACACTGATTCAGATCGGCTGCTCGCAGAAAGGGCTGCCCAACTGGGTGCAGCAGCTCGTGACCGGCGGGATCATCATCGGCGCCGTGGCGCTCGATCGCGTGCGGAGCGCCCGGAGCTGAGGGAGGACACACAGGTGCCTCACGCAGGTTCGGCGGGCGCCGCAAACGCGGCGACGCAGCCGGATCGATGCGGAAATCCAGCGAGCGAAAGCAGCGGCCCGCGTTGGGTGTCGTCTCGGTGTCTCGGTGTCTCGGTGTATCGGTGTCTCAGTGGCGTGATTCCGTGGCGCAATCGCTGCGTGACGGCGCTCGGCGTGATTCCGTGGCGCAATCGCTGCGTGACGGCGCTCGCCGACAAATCTTGCTGGGAGAACAACCATCCCGACGTTTGTCGTACAGAGAGCATTTTGTTCTGGAGAGAAATCAAACCTCGGTGTCTCTGAGTCTCAGTGGCTTGTACTTCTCAGTGTTCTCCGCCGACTCTGTGTCGTCACTGGTGGACGCCCCAGCGCCATGATCATCCGCGACATCGAAATCATCGATCTGCGCTTTCCCACGTCGCGCACGCGCGCGGGGACCGATGCGATGCATCCAGACCCGGACTACTCCGCCGCGTACGTCGTCCTCGAGACCGACGCCGGGATCGAAGGCCACGGGTTTACATTCACGATCGGCCGTGGCAACGAGATTTGCGCCGAGGCGATCCGCGCCTTCTCTCCGCTCGTGATCGGCCGCACGCTCGAGGACATCAGGGCGGATTTCGCCGGCTTCTGGCGGTCGCTCGCCTGCGACTCGCAGCTGCGTTGGCTCGGACCCGAGAAAGGCGTCATCCACCTCGCGCTGGCGGCCATCGTCAACGCCGTGTGGGATCTCTGGGCGAAGACCGAGGGCAAGCCGCTGTGGAAGCTGCTGGCGGACATGACCCCAGCCCAACTCGTGTCGACGATCGACTTTCGGTACATCACCGACGCGCTCACACCGGACGAGGCGACCGATCTGCTCGCGCGCCAGCAGAGGACGAAACGCGAGCGCGAGGCGATCCTGCTCAGCCAGGGCTGTCCGGCCTACACGACGTCAGCCGGCTGGATGGGGTACAACGACGACCACGTCCGCCAACTCTGTCGTGAAGCGCTCTCCCAGGGGTGGACGCACTTCAAGGTGAAAGTGGGCGCGGCCCCCGGAGACGACGCACGACGACTGGCGGTCGTCCGCGACGCAATCGGACCGAATCTGAAGCTCATGATCGACGCCAATCAGCGCTGGGAGGTCGACGAGGCCATCGCGCGCGTGCGCGAGCTGGAGCGCTTCAACCTGTGGTGGATTGAAGAGCCGACCAGCCCGGACGACGTCCTTGGCCACGCCCTCATCGCGAAAGCCGTGAAGCCGGTCGGCGTCGCCACCGGCGAGCACTGCCCGAACCGCATCGTGTTCAAGCAGCTGCTTCAGGCGCGGGCGATCGACTTCTGTCAGATCGACAGCTGTCGTCTCGGTGGCGTGAATGAAAACCTCGCGGTCATCCTGATGGCGGCGAAATTTGGCGTGCCGATCTGCCCGCATGCCGGCGGTGTCGGACTGTGCGAGCTCGTGCAGCACCTGTCGATGTTCGACTACGTCGCCGTGGCCGGACGGATGGACGACCGCGTCACCGAGTTCGTCGATCATCTGCACGAGCACTTCGTCGATCCCGTCGTCATCCGCAAGGGACGCTACCTCGCGCCCGAGCGGCCAGGGTTCAGCAGCGAGATCCACGCGGCCTCGCGCGACACCTATCGTTACCCCGGCGGCCCCGCGTGGGCTTGTCCTGAGCGAGACGCTCATCCTTCGACAGGCTCAGGATGAGCGCGAGTCGAAGGGCCGCCGAGACAGCAGGAGAAGTTTGACCATGTAGATAAACAAGACGTACGTAGGGCGAGGCTTTCAGCCTCGCCGGACAGCGGGCCTGAAGGCCCGCCCTACCACGCGATCCTCATCGCGTTGCTGACCGGGGTCGCCGGTCTCGCGGGCGTACGCAGTGTCCGCCTTCAGGCGGACCTGGCCCGGGCCTGAAGGATCTCCGTCGCGAGCGCGTGGAGCGGGAGACATTCTGATGACGACCGCCTCAGCCCGTGAGCATCCAGCGGATACGGCTCGGCCGCAGGATCGAAGACATCGGCGACGACACAACGGCACGAACAGCGCCGGGACCACGAAGACACGAAAGCACGAAAAAGAAACGTTGTCTTCTTCGTGCCGTTCTTCGTGTTTTTCGTGTTTTCGTGGTTGCATTTGTCTGTGAACCCTGTCGGCGTGAAAGTGTCCATCTCGGGAGCCTAATGGCCGACGTCCGTTACCCTCGCCTCGCCTCGTTCAAGACCGCCGACGCTCTTCGCCGGCACCTGCGGCAATCGGGCATCGCGCTCGAGCTCGACGATGCGCTGCCGGCGGCGGAACGGCTGGCGCTCGCGCAGCCCATCGACGTCGGACCCGTGCGCGTGGGCAACCGGTTCTGCATCCTGCCGATGGAGGGATGGGACGGGACATCCGGCGGCGCGCCGAGCGAGCTGACGCGCCGCCGCTGGCGGCACTTCGGCATCAGCGGCGCGAAGTTGATCTGGGGCGGCGAGGCCGTGGCCGTCCGGCAGGACGGCCGCGCCAACCCGAACCAACTGCTGTTGACGCGGGACACGCAAGGCGAGATCGCGGCGCTGCGCGACGTGCTCGTGGCCGCGCATCGCGGGCGATTCGGGTCGAACGCGGACGGCGACCTGTTCATCGGCCTGCAGCTCACGCATTCGGGCCGCTTCGCACGCCCGCACGCGACGGATCGGCCCGAGCCGCTTGCCGCCTACGCGCACCCCTGGCTCGATCGTCGCTTCCCAGGCGGCCTGCAGATGGTGCCAGACGAGGACCTCGACCGCCTGGTCGATCAGTTCGTCGAGGCCGCGCGGCTCGCGTGGGACGCGGGCTTCGCCTTCGTCGACGTCAAGGCCTGCCACGGCTACCTCGGTCACGAGCTGCTCAGCGCCCGCGACCGCGAAGGGCGGTACGGCGGGTCGCTCGAAAACCGTACGCGGTTCCTGCGATCGATCGTCGCCGGCATTCGCGACGCGTCTCCGCGGCTGGCGATCGGGGTGCGCCTGTCGGTGTTCGACACCGTCCCGTTCCGCAAGAACGCGCGCGGCGTCGGCGAAGGCGAGGCGCCGGCATCGTCGTACCGCTGGGCGTTCGGTCTGTTCGACTCCGACAAGGGGAGCATGGACGAAGCGCTGGCGGACGCGCGCCAGGTGCTGGGAATTCTCGAGCGGCTCGGCGTGCGCTGGATCTGCGTCACCGCGGGGAGCCCGTATTACAACCCGCACGTGCAGCGGCCGGCGCTCTTCCCGCCCGTCGACGGGTACCTGCCTCCTGAGGATCCGCTCGCAGGCGTCGCACGACAGATCGACGCGACCGCGCGGTTGAAGGCGGCGTGTCCGTCGCTCGTCTTCGTCGGATCCGGGTACTCGTATCTGCAGGAATGGCTACCGCACGTGGCCGAGCGCAACGTGCGCGAGGGCCTCACCGATTTCGTCGGCCTCGGCCGGATGGTGCTCGCATACCCGGACCTGCCGGCCGACGTGCTGAGCGGCGTCCCGCTCAAGCGCAAGGCGATCTGCCGCACCTTCAGCGACTGCACGACCGGGCCCCGCCTGGGGCTCGTCTCCGGCTGTTACCCGCTCGACCCCTTCTACGAGGCCCATCCCGACGGCGCGCGGCTGCGCGCGTGCAAGGCGACGTAACCAGAAGCCTTCGCGGCCATGACGCGTGACTTTACCGTTATAGTCCATTTACTTTAGCGGTAAAGTCTGCGACACTCCCGCCTGACTCCCAGGAGGGTGCATGCCCGCATCGATCGTCCGGCTCATGCCTTCGCGCTGCCCATTGTCTCGCGGCGCGGCCGTTGGCTTCCTGCTCGCCGCCCTGCTCGCTCCGCCCCACGCGCTCGCGCAGTCCGTCTCCAGCACCGTCGCCGGCACGGTCGTGGACCAGACGCGGCAGTCGCTGCCGCGCGCGACCGTCACGCTGGTCAACGAGCTGACGGGCGACCTGCGCTCCACGGAGACGAACGAGACGGGCGCCTTCGTGTTCGCTGCCGTTCAACCGGCGACCTATACGGTCCGTGTGGAGCTGAGCGGGTTCACCACCTACGAGCTGCGCAACACCGCCGTCCCGCCGAACGAACAGCTCTCGATCGGGACCGTGCAGTTGAACATCGGATCGTTCGCCGAAACAGTGACCGCCACGTCCCAGGGCAGCATCGTCCAGACGCTGAGCTCCGATCGATCCGCGCTCATCACCTCGACCCAGATCGAACAAGTCGCCGATCGCGGGCGCGACGTCGTCTCGCTCCTGCGGGTGCTGCCCGGCGTCGCGTACCAGACGCCGACCGACTCGCCCGGCGGCAACTTCGGCACGACGACGCCGAACATCAACGGCAACCGGGCCACATGGAACACGATGACCGTGGACGGCGTCGTCGGCAACGACCTGGGCAGCCCGCAGGTCTTCAGCAGCTCCATCAATTTCGACGCCATCGGCGAAGTGCAGGTGGAGCTGAACAACTATCGCGCCGAGTACGGCCGCAACGGCGGGCCGGTCGTCAACATCGTGACCAAGTCCGGCTCGAAGCAATACAAGGGCAGCGCCTACTGGTACAAGCGCGACGAAAACCTCAACGCGAACGATTTCTTCAACAACAGGAACGGCGTCGCGAAGCCGATCTACCGCTTCGACACCGTCGGCGCCACGCTCGGCGGGCCCATTCCCGTGCCAGGTATGAAATCGAGCCGCGACAAGCTGTTCTTCTTCTACTCGTTCGACGGGCTGAAGTCGCTCAACCCGCGGCCGCTGCAGCAGGTGACCACGCCGAGTGCGCTCGAGCGCGCCGGCGACTTCTCCCAGTCGCTCGACGTCAACGGGCGCCTCATCGTCGTTCGCGATCCGCTGACGGGCCTCCCGTTCGCGGGCAACGTAATCCCCCAGGCGCGTATCAACCGCAGCGGTCAGGCGCTGCTCGGGGTGTTTCCGCTCCCCAACGCGCTGGATCGCAGCCTCACGAAAGGCGCCTACAACTACAACTTCCAGGAAAGCCTCGACGTGCCGAAGCGCCAGAACGTGGTGCGCCTCGACTATCACCCGTCGGCGAGGGACGCGTTCTACGGGCGTATCTCGACGTGGTACGGCGACAATCAGGGGTACAACGTCGCGGCCGGCGGGTCGCCGTGGGGCCTGGTCAAGCTGCACTACCTCTTCACCGACGACAGCGGGCTCTTCAACTACACGAGGGTCGTCAGCAACTCGATCGTGAACGAGATGTCCGTGTCGATCCGGCACAGCACGGAAAACGGGCCGCCGCTGAGCGATGCAGATCTGGCCGGGATCACCAAGAGCCACGCGGGCTTCTCTCTGGGGCAGCTCTTCCCGTCGATCAACCCGCTGGGCATCATTCCTCAAGCGACGTTCACCGGCGTCAGCAACCCGGCCAACATCACCTACGACGGCCGCACGCCGCTGACCGGCGACGACAAGCTCTACACCGTCAACGACACGCTGACGATGGTGCGCGGGAAGCACACCTACAAGGCGGGGATGTACGTCGAGCACGTGCGGAACGAAGAGGGTCCGACGGCGACCTTTGCCGGACGGTACGACTTCAACAGCACCGACGCCAACAACCCGGGGAACACCGGCTATGCCTACGCCAACGCCCTGCTCGGCAACTTCGCGTCGTACACCGAGTCGACGACGCGGCCGGGCGGCGGCGGATTGGCGAACGTCCTCGAATGGTTCGCGCAGGACACCTGGCGAACGACCCCGCAGCTGACGCTCGACTACGGGCTCCGGCTCGCGTGGTACTCGCACTACCGCCACGAGAGCGGCGGCGCGTCGGCGTTCTCGCTCGAGCGATACGATCCGTCGAAGGCGCCGCGCCTCTATTACCCCACGCTGGTGAACGGCGTGCGCCTCGGGCGTGATCAGGTCACGGGCGCGACGGTACCGGCCGTGCTGATCGGCGCGCAGGTGCCCGGCACGGGCGATCTCTCGAACGGTCTCGTGCTCGCGACCGACTCGAGCTATCCGGCTGGATTCAAGGAGCCGCCGCCGCTGCTGCCGGAGCCGCGCGCCGGCTTCGCGTACGACCTCAGAGGCGACGGCAAGACCGCGGTGCGCGGGAGCGTGGGCATGTTCCACAACACGCGCATGTCTGGCAACGTCAACTGGCAGGCGACGCGCAACCCGCCGCTCCAGTTCAACCCGCAGATTGTCTACGGGTCGATGGATACGCTGCTGCAGTCGACCGGTTTCAATTTCCCCAGCGACGTGCAGGGCTTCGAGAAGCAGACGCGAACGCCGACGCTCTACGGCTATTCGATCGGCGTGCAGCGCGACATCGGGTGGGACACGGTGGTGGACGCCGCCTATGTCGGATCGCAGGGCCGTCAGCTGCTGCAGACGCGCAACCTGAACATCGTCCCCTACGGCGCGCACTTCCTCGCGGCAAACCAGGATCCGACCCGCGCCGGCGTGGCGCTCGCCGACAACTTCTACCGGCCGTATCCCGGCTTCGCCAACGTGTGGTTCTTCGAGAACTCGGGACGGTCCGACTACAACGCGCTGCAGGTGCAGGCGAACCGGCGGTTCGCAAAGGGACTGCAGTTCGGCGTGGCGTACACGCTCTCGCGCTCGAGAGATTTCACCTCGAACAACGAGACCGGCACCGGCGCGAACATGCAGATCGCGACGTACCAGAATCCCGAGACGTGGAACTACGGCCTGTCATCGTTCGATCAGCCGCACGTCGCCGTCATCAACTACACGTGGGACCTGCCGAAGGCGAGCGCGCGCTGGAACAACGCGCTCGCACGAGGTCTGCTCGACAACTGGCAGATCTCCGGGATCTCGACCTTCGCCAGCGGCACGCCGGTCTACGTGACGTTCACGACGGTCGACGGCGCGGACATCACCGGCGGAGGTGACACGACCCGATTCAACGGCGGTCCCGGCGCGACGAACCCGACAGCGGGCAGCGGGGTCCCGAACCTGGTCGGCGATCCGAATCTGGGGTCGAGCCAGCGGAGCCTGACCGAGTGGTTCAACACGGCGGCCTTTGCGCGTCCGGCCCGCGGCGATGCCGGTAATTCGCCGAAGGACGTGATCCGGGGTCCCGGCGTGACCAATTCGGATGTCACGCTGTTCAAGAACATCCCGCTCGGCAGCGGCCTGCGGAAGCTGCAGCTGCGCTGGGAGATCTACAACGTCTTCAACAACACGCAGTTCGCGACGGTTGACTCCACGGCGCGTTTCGACGCGCAGGGCAATCAGGTGAACGCGCGGTTCGGTCAGGTGATCACGACGCGGCAGCCGCGGGTGATGCAGATCGCGATACGGATGGTGTTCTAGAGAGCGGGACTGGGGACTCGGCCGTGCTTCAGCCTTAGTCCCCAGTCCCCAGTCCCCTATTTGTGTTGGGTGCGCGGAGCGAGCCTGGGCGGCGTGGAGGTGGCGGGCGAAGCGATCGGCAGCCTCGCCTCGCGCCAGGCCTGAAACCCGCCGACCACATCCGCCGCCCGGTGCAACCCGATCAGCTTGAGCGTGGCCGCCGCCAGTGATGAGGCGTACCCTTCGTCGCAGATCACGATCCAGTGGACGTCCACGTCCGCGGCCTCCGGAATCCGGTCCGCGCTCGCCGGGTGCAGCCGCCACTCCAGATGATTGCGCTCCACGACGATCGCACCCGGGATCTCGCCGTCAGCCCGGCGCTGGAATTCAGGCCGGATGTCGACCAGGATCGCCCCGTTCCGGACCGCATCCCAGGCCTGTTGCGGCTGGAGCCGCGCGAGCCGCGAGCGCGCGGATGAGGAGGCGGTCCAGGCGACGATCGCGGTCGATGGGATCACCCATGTCGGTTCCCATGTATACGTAATGCGAGCCGTTCAGGCTCCTCACCTCGAGGGCGAGCCGTTCAGGCTCCCTTACATGGAGCGCGAGCCTTCAGGCGAGCGGTTGATGTGGAATCGTCGCATAGAAGATAATTCCGCCGCTGCCGTGACCGCGAGAGCTCTCTTCGCTGCGCTTCTCCTCGCCTCGTGTGCTGGTCGCGCCGCGACGCCGGCCGTGACCACGCTCATCGGCACCGGCGTGTCCGGCTATTCCGGGACGCAGGTGAACAATCCTTACGGCCTGGTGATCGGACCCGACGGCGCCCTGTACTTCTGCGATCTCGACAACCAGCGCATCCGGCGCCTCGATCTTGCGACGAAGCGGCTGACAACGGTCGCCGGCAACGGCGAACGCGGGTACCGCGGCGACGGCGGGCCCGCAGCGGCCGCCGCCCTGAACATGCCGCACGAGCTCCGGTTCGATCGGCTCGGCAACCTGTTCATCGCGGAGCGCGACAACCACGTGATCCGGAAGGTCGACCGCGCAACGGGCATCATCAGCACAGTGGCGGGTACCGGCGCGCCCGGATTCAGCGGCGACGGCGGGCCCAGTGCGAACGCGCAGCTTCGCCAGCCGCACAGCCTCGTGTTCGACCGTGACGGCCGTCTGCTGGTCTGCGATATCGGCAACCAGCGCATTCGCAGGATTTCCCTCGACACCGGCATCATCGAGACGTATGCCGGCACGGGTGAAGCGAAGCCGACGCCGGAGGGCGCGGCCGTGAACGGCACGCCGCTCAATGGCCCACGCACGTTTGCAATGGCCCCGAACGGCGATCTCTACCTGGCGTTGCGTGAAGGCAACGCCATCCTGCGAATCGACCGGGCCACGCAGACGTTTCATCGCGTGGCCGGAACAGGCGAGCAGGGCTACAGCGGCGATGGCGGTCCGGCTCTGAACGCGAAGCTTGCGGGACCGAAGGGGCTGGCGATCGGAGCGGACAACACGCTCTACGTGGCCGATACCGAGAACCACGTGATTCGCGGCATCGATCTCCGAACCGGCCTCATCACGACGGTGCTCGGAACGGGCACGCGCGGTGACGGCCCGGAACCTAATCCGCTCGAATGCAGGCTGGCGCGGCCGCATGGCGTCCTCGCGGCCAACGGCGCGCTCTACGTCTCGGACAGTGAAGCGCACCGTATCCGCGTCGTTCGATAAGCACTCTCACGCGGCGCCTGCGACGCCGATGGACACCTGCGCGTCGCTCTGAAAAAAAACAAATGCAACCACGAAAACACGAAAATCACGACGCCGCAGATTCGTTTCCTCGACGTTGAGAAGAGATTGCTCGGCTGACGCCTTCGCGCTACGTGCGATGAGCGGCGGTCGCCCGCTGAAACGGCCAGAACCTGGACAGAGTCGGGCGGAATTCCAAATTCCAAATTCCAAATTCTTAATTCCTAATTCTCTCAGCGGATCGCCCGGTCGCCGGCGAACTCCACGACGACGACGGTCGCCATCGGATCGAAGATCGGGCGCTCGAGGTTGAGGAACGTGCGTCCGTTCTCGGTCTTCATCTCGACCGGCGCCTTGTCGGCGAGACGATAGGCGCGCCTGATCGTGTTTTTCATCGCCGGAATCGCGAACGGCGCGCGCGGCTCGTCGAAGAATGTGAAATACAGCTTGCCCGGCTTGGTGGTGACGCGCCACTGGACCTGCTGGTACATGAGCGCATCGCCGCGTACGTCTTTTGCGCCGCGGGCGCTCGGCTCACCCAGTTCTTCGCCGAACGGTGTCGCGCCGGCGCCGTACACCGCGTCGCCGTTCACCTGCAGCCATCGCCCGACGGTGCGCAGGATGTCCTGGCTCGGCTGCGGGATCACGCCTTCGGCCGTCGGCCCGACGTTGAGCAGGTAGTTGCCCCCCTTGCTGACGATGTCCACCAGCTTGAACGCGATCTGGCCGGGCGACTTCCAGTCGGTGTCGTCGGTCCGGTACCCCCACGTGTGATTGATCGTCGCCGGTACTTCCCACGCCTCGCCTGACACGTTGGGCGGCACCACGTTGTCGCCGGTGCTGGTGTAGTCGCCTTCCGCGCCGAGCCGTCCGTCGATCAGCGTGTCGGGCTGCAGCTCCCTGACGATCCTGGCGAACCGGTGCGGGCGGTCGCCGGTCATCATGCGCGGCGTGTCGAACCAGATCAGCGCCACCTTGCCGTATCCCGTGAGCAGCTCGCGCACCTGCGGCTCCGCCTTTCCGCGCAGGTACTGGTCGTAATCCTTCTTCTCGTCGGCGCCGAAGTCCCACGTGTTGCCCGCACCGTTCGGCTCGTGCCAGTCCTGCGATTGCGAGTAATAGAACCCGAGCCGGATGCCTCCGCGCGCGCAGGCGTCGGCGAGCTCCTTGAGGACGTCCCGCTTGAACGGCGTCGCGTCGACGACGTTGTACGCGCTCGCCTTCGACTTGAACAGCGCGAAGCCGTCGTGATGCTTCGAGGTGATCACGATGTACTTCATCCCCGCGTCTTGCGCGATCTTCACCCACTCGTCGGCGTTGAACCTGACGGGGTTGAAGCGGGTCGCGAGCTGTTCATATTCCTTCACCGGCACGGCCGACCGGAGCATCACCCACTCGCCGAGGCCCGGCGAGCGCCTGCCGTTCCACTGACCGGCCGGGATCGCATACAGCCCCCAGTGGATGAAGAGGCCGTACTTCGCCTCGCGGAACCACGCGAGACGCTTCTCGCGCTGCGGATCGGGCGCACGCGGCGTCTGCGCCGCAAGCGTGACCGACAGCAACGCGAGGATCATGCATGCGAGAAATGTTGGTCGCATCATCGATCGCATAGAATTGCTCCTGTCGCGGCCGGGTGGCGGACGCCACGGCCGCCCGGATCGGCGCGCCGGTTGTGGTACTATGCTTTACCGGTAAAGTCAAGTTACTTTAGCGATAAAGTTTGAGCGTGCGGGGGCGACCGTTTCAGGGTCGCCCCCAGGGAAAGGATCAACGCCCGGATGGCGCGCACGACGACGATGAAGCGGATCGCCGGACAGCTCGGCGTGTCCATCACCACTGTCTCCAAGGTCCTGAACAACCGCGACGACATCGGCGACGCTACGCGCGCACGCGTGCTCGCCAAGGTGGCCGAGCTCGGCTACCAGCCCAATGCCGTCGCGCGCAGCCTTACCCTCCGCCGCACTCACACGCTCGGCATCGTCGTCCCCGATCTGATGCACTCGTTCTTCGTCGAGATCGTCGCCGGCGTGGAGGCCGTCGCCAGCGCCCGCGGCTACGGCCTGCTGCTCTGCTGCTCGAATGAAGACCCGAAAAAGGAGCGCGCCGACCTCGACCTGCTGCGCCAGCGCCAGGTGGACGGCGTCGTGCTCGGGTCGGCGAACGCGTCGGGCAACACCGACATGCTGAAGGACCTGAGCGGTCACGGCGTCGGCCTCGTGATGATCGACCGCGACGACCATCCCGACGTGCGGTGCGACCGCGTCGTCACCGACGATCTCGAGGTCGGCCGGCTCGCCACCGCGCACCTCGTCGAGCAGGGCCGCCGTGCCCTGGCGCACATCGCCGGTCCGGCGATCGTCCACGCGCGCCGCCGCGCCGACGGCTACCGCGAGGCGCTCGCGGCCGCCGGCATCAGGGCGCACACGGAATGGATCGCCCGCGGCGGGTTCATGGAAGCCGACGGCTACCGCGCGATGAAGCGGCTGCTCGGAGTGAAGCCGCGCATCGACGGCGTGTTCGCGGCGAACGATCCGGCGGCCATCGGCGCCATGAAAGCGATCTGGGAAGCCAGGCTGCGCGTACCCGAGGACATCGCGGTGGTCGGCGCGGGCGACATCGCGCTCGGCGATCTCCTGCGCGTGCCGCTGACCACGGTGAGCTGGTCGCGGGAGGAGCAGGGCAGGCGGGCGGGCGAGCTGATTCTCGATCGGATCGAAACCGAGGGCGCCAGCAAGTTCCGCCGCGTGATCGTGCCGCCCCACCTGGTCGCCCGCCGGTCGAGCGGCGCCGTGGCGTGAGCCCATGGGTCGCGCGTATCGCGCGCCGGGGCGCGTGAATCTCATCGGCGAGCATACGGATTACAACGACGGCTTCGTCATGCCCGTCGCGATCGATCGTCACACGAGCGTCTCGCTCGAGCCGAGGACGGATCGCAGGCTCATCGCGCGGTCGGACGCGTACCGCGATCCCGCAGAGATCGACCTCGACGCGATCGGCGGCGGCCCCACCGGTCATTGGAGCGACTACGTGCGCGGCGTGGCCGCCGTGCTCGAGCGCGATGGTCACCGTCTGGGCGGCGCCGACCTTCGCGTCCGAAGCGACGTGCCGATCGGCGCGGGCCTCAGCTCGTCGGCCGCGCTCGAAGTGGCGGTCGGCGGCGCCCTGCTCGGCGCCACGGGCATCGACTTCGATCGCACGGCGCTCGCGCTGGCCTGCCAGCGCGCCGAGCACGAGTTCGCCGGAACGCGCTGCGGCATCATGGACCAGTTCGTCGTCTGCCACGCGCGCCCCGACCATGCGCTGCTGCTCGACACGCGGACGCTCGAAATGAAATGGATTCCGCTGCCGGACCAGGTCGCCTTCGTCGTGTGCAATACGATGACGAGGCATGCGCTCGCCGGCAGCGCGTACAACGACCGGCGGGCGGATTGCGAAGCCGGCGTGCGAGCGATCGCCGCGCGTGTGCCGGGCGTCCGCGCGCTGCGCGATGTGACGCCGGCCATCCTCGAAACGAATCGCGCCGCGCTGCCGGACCGCATCTACCGCCGCTGCCGCCACGTCGTCACTGAAAACGCGCGCGTGCTGGACGCCGCGCGCTCGCTCGAAGAGCGCGACCTCGACGCGTTCGGCAGCCTCATGGGCGCGTCGCACCGCAGCCTGCGCGACGACTACGAGGTGAGCTGCCCCGAGCTGGACGCGATGGTCGAGAGCGCGCTCGCAGCCGGCGCGTACGGCGCGCGCATGACCGGCGGTGGGTTCGGCGGCTGCACGGTGAACCTTGTGGCAGCCGGCGCCGTGGACGACTTTCGCGCTCGCGTGGCCGGGCGGTACCTCGAGCACACGGGGCACACGCCGGACATCTACGTCTGCACCGCATCTCGAGGAGTCGAAGCGTGTCCTCTCTGATCGAGCTCGGCCGGCACCCGCACCTGCGGTTCGACCCGCTGCGCCGCGAGTGGGTGCAGGTCTCGCCGCGGCGGACCGAACGGCCGTGGCGGGGCCAGGTCGACCCGCCTGAAGCGGAGACGATTCCCGCGCACGATCCGGGCTGCTACCTCTGCCCGGGCGCGCCGCGCGCGCGCGGCGCGACGAACCCCGACTACTCGACGACGTTTGTGTTCGACAACGATTTCGCGGCGCTTCATCCGTCGACGCCGCCCGCCGCGTACACCGACGCGGACCTGCTCGTCGCGCGCAGCGAGCCCGGCATCTGCCGTGTCGTCTGCTTCTCGCCACGGCACGACCTCACGCTGTCGCGGATGGATTTCGCGGGGATTCGCGCCGTCGTGGACGTGTGGATCGACGAATGCGCGCGGCTCGCCGCGTGTCCGGAGATCGGGTACGTGCTCGTCTTCGAAAACCGCGGCGCCGCGATGGGCGCGAGCAATCCGCACCCGCACGGCCAGATCTGGGCCACCGCCACGGTGCCCAACGAGCCGGCTCGCGAGCAGGCGTCGCTGTCCGCGTGGCGCCACGCGCACGGGGGCTGCCTGCTCTGCGACTACCTCTCGCTCGAGGCCGCACGCGGCGAGCGGATGATCGTCGAGAACGGGGCCTTCGCCGCGATCGTGCCGTTCTGGGCGGTCTGGCCGTTCGAAACAATCGTCATCTCGAAGCGGCACGTCACCGGTTTGGATGCGCTCGACCAGGCCGGACGCGACGGTCTGGCGGACCTGCTCAAGCGCCTGACGACGCACTACGACAATCTGTTCGAAACGCCGTTCCCGTATTCGATGGGGTTTCATCAGCGCCCCGCAGACGAAGCACCGCACGACGAGTGGCATCTGCACGCGCACGTCTATCCGCCCCTCCTGCGTTCGGCGGCCGTCAGGAAATTCATGGTGGGCTACGAGATGCTCGGCACGCCGCAGCGCGACCTGACGCCGGAAGACGCGGCCGCGCGGCTGCGGGCGGCCGGCGAGGAGCACTACCGTGGGCGATAATCGAAACCCCTTTCGGCTCCTGACGCGCCGGGCGTTGATCGGCGGTGCGGTTGGCGTCGTGGCGTCAGGCGTCAGCCCCGTCGTGGCGTCCGGCTTTAGCAGGACCTTCGGTCCGCCTGAAGGCGAACCCCACGTACTGGACGTCGCGGCACTCGCGGCCTCGCCTGCGCGTATCGTGCCCGTCGACTCGACCGTGGACGTGCGCCGCGTCGACGTCACGCGTACGTGGACCGGTCCCCTGTGCCGATCCTCGGTCACCAATCGCCTCAACCAACCGATCCGCATCAAGGAAATCGTCCTCTTCGAGATCGAGACGACAATGCCTCCGGCCACACGGCTCTACGGCGAAGGCTTTCAGATGCTCACGCAGACCGGCGGCACGCTGGGCGCGCCGGTGGACTACAGTCAGTACACCGACGCGAAGCACTACAAACTGCTTGAACCGCCGGACGCGCGAACCTTCTACGGTCTGCTGACGCTCGCGCCTCCGGGAGAGGACGTCAAGGCGCTCGCGTTCACATCGTGTCGTCGCTTCAGCGGCGCGTTCCGCGTGCGCGGAGCGGGCGGAACGGCGCTTCAGGTTGTCGTCGACACCGAAGGGCTGTCGATTGGACCCGGCGAAACGTG
Source organism: Acidobacteriota bacterium (assembly GCA_003222535.1). GTDB lineage: Bacteria > Acidobacteriota > Vicinamibacteria > Vicinamibacterales > CAVVIG01 > QHWJ01. The sequence continues at coordinate 69,884 of QHWJ01000233.1, forward strand.
GCCGCTCGAAGAATTCACGTTCCACACCGGGGCCAGCCGCGAGGCGATGCTCGAAGACGTCGCCGCCCGTCTCGCAGCGAACCATCCACCGCTGCGCGTTGCCACTCCGCCGGCCGGCTGGTGCTCGTGGTACTGCTTCGGGCCGCGCGTCACCGCGCAGCAGGTGCTCGACAACCTCGACGCCATCGAGCAGAAAATCCCCGGCCTCACCTACGTCCAGATCGACGACGGGTATCAGCCGGCAATGGGCGACTGGCTCGAGACCGGCGGCGCCTTCGGCGGGAACGTGCAGCGGGTGCTCGCCGAGATTCGCCGCCGCGGATTCCAGCCGGCGATCTGGGTGGCACCGTTCATCGCCGAAGAAACGTCGCACGTGTTTCAGGGGCACCGCGACTGGTTCGTCAAGGACGCAGGCGGATCGCCGTTGCGGTCGGATCGCGTCACCTTCGGCGGCTGGCGGCGCGGACCGTGGTACGCGCTCGACGGCACGCACCCCGAGGTGCAGCAGCATTTCGAGCGGCTGTTCCGCACGATGCGGACAGAGTGGGGCTGCTCGTACTTCAAGCTCGACGCCAACTTCTGGGGCGCGATTCACGGCGGCCGCTTTCACGACCGGCGCGCGACGCGCGTCGAGGCGTACCGGCGCGGCATGCAGGCGATCCTGCGCGGCGCCGGCGACAGCTTCGTCCTTGGCTGCAACCATCCGATCTGGCCGTCGATCGGCGTCGTCCACGGCTCGCGCAGCTCGAACGACATCAAGCGCGAATGGGATCGCGTCTCCAGTACGGCCCGCCAGAACCTGAGCCGCAACTGGCAGAACGGACGACTCTGGTGGAACGACCCCGACGCCATCGTCCTCACGGGCGATCTGCCGGACGACGAGTTCCAGTTTCATGCGACGGCGATTTACGCGAGCGGCGGGATGGTGCTGTCGGGCGACGACCTGACGGCGATTCCGCCGGCTCGTCTCGCGATGCTGGCCAAGCTCGTGCCGCCGACCGGAGTGGCGGCGCGATTCGAGGACGACGCGCTCGACGTCGGCGTCGTGACGCTGCCGGCGGCGCGAATGCTCTGTTTCTTCAACTGGAGCGACCGGCCGAAACCCTTCACCGTGCCGCTCGCGAGCCCGGCGCGCCTTCGCGACTTCTGGAGCGACGAGTCGCTGGGCCGGCATGACGGATCGGTCACCGTGAAGGACGTGCCGGCGCACGGCGCGCGGCTGCTGGTGTGCCAGGAACCGTGACGAAAGCCGGTTTCAAAACCGCGCAACCCGGAACCGGAGCACGCATTCAGGTGGCGCTCACGTCGTTCGTGGTGTTGTTCACGATCGTCGGTCTTGCGCTCTACGGGCTGCCGCTCTACTACGATTTCTTCGTGCGCGACTTCGCCTGGTCGCGCACGCAAGTCACCTCCGGCAACGCGCTCAGCAAGCTCGTGGTCGGGCCGCTGTTCGGGTTCGTCGCCGGCTGGTTCGTCGATCGGTTCGGGCCGAGGCGGCTGATGCTCGCGGGCATCCTGATGGCAGGCTTCGCCCTGATCGGTCTCGGCCGCATGACCGTCTTGTGGATGTTCTACCTCTTCTATCTGCTCAACGCCCTCGGGTACGTGTGCGGCGGACCACTGCCGAACCAGGTCCTGCTCTCGCGGTGGTTCGATCGGGCGCGCGGACGGGCCATGGGCTTCGCGTATCTCGGCATCGGCGTCGGCGGTGCGCTCGTGCCGCTGGTGTCGGCATCGCTCGTCGCCGCCTTCGGCTGGCGCGTGGCCCTGCAGGTGCTCGGCCTGCTCATCATCGTCCTCGCGCTGCCGTTCGCGTACGCAGTGCGCGAGTCGCCGAGCGCGGACGATCACGATGGAGCGCGAAGGCTTCAGCCGAGCGTCCTCGTAGTGCGACGGCTTCAGCCGAGCGTCCTCGGAGCGCGAAGGCTTCAGCCGAGCGATTCAATCGGCGCCATTCTCAGGACGCCGGCGTTCTACCTGCTCGCGCTCGGCAGCATGTGCTCGATTGCGGCCGTTGGCGGCGCCAACCAGCATCTGAAGCTGTATCTGAGCCTCGATCGCGGATACTCGCAGGGCGAGGCGGCGCGGATCATCTCGCTCGTGCTCGCGCTCAGCATCGCCGGCCGGCTCCTCATGGGCTGGCTCGCGGATCGGATGCCGAAGAAGCACGTCATGCTGATCATCTATCTGCTCGTCGCCGTCTCGATCCCGCTGCTCTTCCTCGCCTCGTCCGCCACTGCGATGTACGCGTTCGCTGTCGTCTTCGGCCTCGGCCTCGGGGGCGAATACTTGATCGTCCCCCTCATCGCCGCGGAGTTGTTCGGCGTCGGCGTCCTCGGCCGGCTGCTCGGCGTCGTGCTGACGGCCGACGGTGTCGCGGAGGCGGTGTCGCCGATGCTCGTCGGCTACCTGCGCGACGTCAGCGGCAGCTACCGGATCGGGTTCTTCTGGCTGATCGCCGTCGCGCTGACGGGGGCGGCGGCGGTCGCCGCGCTGCCGCGACAACGCGACCAGTTCCTTGCCGTGAAAGAGCCGTCATGAAAATCGTCGACGCAACCGTCTTTGTCTGCTGTCCGGGACGCAACTTCGTCACGCTGAGAATCATGACCGAGGACGGCGTCTACGGCCTCGGCGATGCCACGTTGAATGGCCGCGAGCTGGCCGTCGCCTCGTATCTCACCGATCATATCGTCCCCCTGCTCATCGGCCGGGACGCCCGGCGGATCGAGGATATCTGGCAGTTCTTGTACAAAGGCGCCTACTGGCGGCGCGGCCCCGTGACGATGGCTGCGATCGGCGCGGTCGATACGGCGCTCTGGGACATCCTCGGCAAAGCGTTGAACACACCGATCTATCAGCTGATCGGCGGCGCCTCGCGCGAGGCGGTCATGGTCTACGGGCACGCCAACGGATCGACGGCCGACGAGACGATCGCGGCGGTGAAGCGCTATGTGGACCTCGGCTATCTGGCGGTCCGCGCGCAATGCGCCGTGCCGGGGCTCGCCGCCACGTACGGGGTCGGACGCGGCGAGCTCTACTACGAGCCGGCCGAGCCGGGCCTGCCGCCGGAAACGCCGTGGAGCAGCGAACGGTATCTGGCGTTCGTGCCGTCGCTCTTCGACGGCCTGCGGCGTGAATTCGGTTCGGCGCTGCACCTGCTTCACGACGTCCACCATCGCCTGACGCCGATCGAGGCGGCGCGCCTCGGCAAGAGCCTCGAGCCGCACCATCTCTTCTGGCTGGAAGATCCGACGCCCGCCGAAGTGCAGGAGAGCTTCCGCACGATTCGCCGGCACACGACGACGCCGATCGCCGTCGGCGAGGTGTTCAACACGATCTACGACTGCAGCCGGCTCGTCGAGGAGGAGCTGATCGACTACATCCGCATGACCGTCGTGCACTCCGGAGGCATCAGCCATCTGCGGAAAATCGCCGCGCTCGCGGAGTTGCATCACGTCCGGACCGGAGCGCACGGCGCGACCGACCTGAGCCCGGTCTGCCTGGCGGCGGCGCTGCATTTCGATCTGAGCGTCCACAATTTCGGCATCCAGGAGTACATGCGGCACACGGACGAGACCGACCGGGTGTTTCCGCACGCATACACTTTCGAGCGCGGCTTCATGCATCCCGGCAACAAGCCCGGTCTCGGCGTCGACCTCGACGAAAGGCTGGCCGCAACGTTCCCGTATCAGCGCGCGTATCTTCCCATCAACCGGAAACTCGATGGCACAATGCACAGTTGGTGAGCAGGTCCTGGTCCTATGAGCATCTCACTATCGCGACGGAGCTTTCTCGCCGGTCTCGGCGCGGCCGGAGCGGCCGCCGCGATGGCCGAACCGCCGCCGATCCGCGTCGGCTACGCCGCGATCACGTGGGGCGGCGACGACCAACGTGCGATTCGCGAAATCGCGGAGGCCGGGTTCCCGGGCATTCAGCTCCGCAACAGCGCCGTCGAGCGATTCGGGCGCGCGCCGGCGGAGCTGCGCGATCTGCTGGCGCGGCAGAAGCTGACGCTCGCCGCGCTGTCGAGCGGCAACCTGCGGATCGATCCGGCCGTCGAAAAGACCGAGATCGCGACGCACGTCGCCCACGCGCAATTCGTCCGCGACGTCGGCGGACGATACCTTCAGGTGATCGACGAGCGGCCGAAAGGACGACCGATTGTCGAGGCCGACTATGCGCGCCTGGGGCGTCTGATGACCGAGCTGGGCCGCCGGACCGCGGACGCCGGCGTCGCGCTCGTCTATCACCATCACATGAACAGCCTCGGCGAGAAGCCGCGCGAGATCGACGCGGTCCTCGACGCGACCGATCCGCGGCACGTCGGCGTGCTGTTCGACATCGCGCATTATCAGCAGGGCGGCGGCGATCCGGTCGCCGCGATTCGGCGGTACCGCGACCACATTCGCGTCGTGCACTTGAAGGACGTCCGCGCGATCGACCGCGCGCCCGGCTACGAGTGGGTGGAGCTCGGCCGCGGCCGCGTGGACGTGAAGGGGTGCGTGACAGCGTTGAAGGAGATCGGCTTCCGCGGCTGGGCGATCGTCGAGCTCGATCGCGTGCCCGAGCCGACTGGATCGCCGAAGGCGTCGGCCATCCTGAACAAGCGGTACGTCGAGCAGGAGCTCGGCCTCACTGTCTAGCTCGGCGTCGCCAGGCCAACAGCCTGGCGAAAGACGCGACCTCAAAAACCGCTCGGGTGCGCTCGTCGAGATCTGAAGAAATCACGCTCAACGCAGAAACCGCGGAACCCGCAGAGAAAAATGTCAGGGTCTTTCTGCGAGTTTTGCGAGTTCTGCGTTCAACGTCGTATTTCTTCTAGATCTAGAAGCGGTACACGATCGTCACCTGCAGAGCACGCGCCGGCTGCTGATTGCGCATGCCCAGGTAGTTCGGGTTGAACTGTTCGTTCGCGCTGTTGTAGTTGTACGTTCAACCTCCGGAAACCTCCCCGAACACCTAGTGTCCCGTAACAGTGATTCGTTGCATAAGTCCCGGAGCGCGGCGCCCGGATGGCAAGGCGCGAGGAGCGCGCATACCGGGAGTATGTAAGCGACGAGCAACGCAGCCAGCCCCGGGGTCCCCAACGCGGCAGCCGCGTTGGGGTGGAGGAGGGATGCCCCGCCCGGGAATTATGTGACGAATCACTGTTACGGGACACTAGGGTGCAGACGCATTTACAACCCCGCCCGGCGAGTTGTCAACAACCTCCAGCTCCACCGGCTGGTTCGCACGCGACGCGCGGTAGATCGCTTCGATGACCTCGACGCTCTGCCGGCCTTGCGGACCGTCGCAGCACGGGGCTGTCCCGCGCGCGATCGCGGCGAGGAAATCCTCGAGCACCGCACGATGCGCCGACGCGTCCGCCACGACCGGCGACGAGGCGGCGACCGATGCCGCGCTCGCGGATTCGACGACGAGATCCGTCGGCGGTTTCCGCAGATCCGCGGCCACGAGTCGGTCGCCGTCGAGCATGACCGTGCCTTCCGACCCGGTCAGCTCCAGGCGACGCGGGTATCCCGGATACGCCGACGTCGCCGCTTCGATGGTTCCGAGCGCACCGCTCGCGAACTCGAGCGCCGCCACCGCGGTGTCCTCGACCTGGATCGCATGCAGCCGCGTCGCGACCTTGCCGAACACGCGGCGTACCGGCCCGAAGAGCCACAGCAGCAGATCGACGGTGTGCACGGCTTGATTCATGAGCGCGCCGCCGCCATCGAGCGCTTGCGTGCCGCGCCACGTCGAGGCGGCGTAATACTCCGGCGGCCGGTGCCACCGGACGCGCGCCGACACCAGGATCGGCGTGCCCAGCCGCCCGCTGTCCACGATCGCTTTCAGCCGCGCGACGCCGGGCTTCATCCGATCCTGGAAGATCACGCCGAGCGTGACCCCCGCTCGGGCGGCTTCGGCGATGAGCCGATCGGCGCCGGCCGTGGAGACGTCGATCGGCTTCTCCACGAGCACGTGCAGGCCGCGTCGAGCCGCGGCAATGCCCTGCTCGGCGTGAAGGCCCGACGGGCTGCCGATGACGACCAGGTCCAGGGGAACGTGTTGCAGGAAGCGCTCGAGATCGGAGTAGGCCGCGGCACCGCAGCGCACGGCCAGCCGTTCCGCCTTCTCGCGCGTGCGTCCGCAGACCGCCGCGATGCGCACGCCCTCGATGGCGCCGGCCGCTGCGGCGTGCGTCTCGCTGATGTTGCCCGCGCCGATCAGCCCGATGTGGACGTCAGCCATCAGTCCCCAGTCCCCAGTCTAGAAGATCAGCTTCAGCGCAAGCTGAATGTCCCGCGGAAGATTGTTCTGGGTCGTCACCTTCCCGAAGTCCACGTTCGTCGGGTCGGTGTTGGGGTTGCTGAACACCGCATTGTTGAACGCGTTCAAGAACTCGGCATGGAATTGCGCGCGGACGCGATCGGTCACGCGCACCCGCTTGACAACCGAAAGGTCCCACAGGTTGAGCGGCTGACCGCGGAGACCCGGAACGCGCGACGGGAAGTAGCGCAGGTTGTTCGCGAGGCGAATGCGGGGATCGAGCCGCTGCTTCGCGGGATCGTCGACCCCGTTGGTCTGCACGGCGGCGTCGTGGAAGTAGAAGCCGGAGATGTCGAACACCGCCTGGTTCGAATCGCCGGAGTAGTCGGTCTTCAGCCGGCTCAGGTCGCCGCCGAAGTAGATGTTGCGGTCGTGGAAGCTGACGGGCCGTCCGCTCTGGAACTGCCCGATGCCCTGCACGCTCCACCCGCCGATCAGCGCGTCGGCGAATCGGCCGGCGCCGCTGCCCCAGTGCTGCTCGCGTCCAAATGGCAGCTCCCAGATACCGCTGAGCACCAGCCGGTGCGGGACGTCGAACTCGGATAAGCGGTCTTCGTACTCGGTGTCGGTCGGGTTCAGCTTGAACACACGCTCGGTGAACTTCGACGCGGTGTACGCCGCGAGCAGCGAGTACCCGCGCGTGAACCGCCGCTCCACTTTCACCTGCGCCGAGTCGTACCGGCTCGTGCCGTTGTCGTCGTACGTGCGGAGGTTGCCGAACTGCGGAAACGGACGCAGGAGCTGCTGCCGCGCGATGGTGGCGCCGTTGAACGTGGTGCCCGGCATCAGACCGCGAAACGGATTTGGCACGAGCGCGGTCAGGAAGTCGATCGCCGCTTGATCGCGCTGGCGGCTGGTGGACAGGTACTGCGCCGGCACGCCGTTGAGATCGATTTCCCCCGCCTGATTGCCGCCGCCCGTGGTGAGGTTGAAGCCGCGGCTGCCGGCGTAGCCCGCTTCGACCAGCCACTGACCCACCAGCTCACGCTGCACGCTGAGCATGTAGCGCATGTTCTGCGCGTTGCGATAGTCGAGCGGCACGAACCGCGTGCCGTTGGCGTTGTTCAGATCCTGGCCGAGAAACGTATCGGCGCCGCGCGACGAGCCCGAGGGGTCCTGCGCGCCGTCGGGGAACGGACTAGAAAGCGTCCCTCGGAAGGTCAGGCCGTTGTCCAGCGTCGGCACCAGCGTGGTCGTCTGCGAAAAGCCGGGCTGGAAGTTGCCCGCGATGACGAACGGCACGGTGTACAGGCCCACGCCGCCGCGGACGACGGTCGAGTCGTTCAGTTGATATGCGAGGCCGGCGCGCGGCTCGACGTTGTTCTTGTCGGGATTCCAGAAGCCGGGGTTGCTGGCGGACGCGAACTGCAAACCGCCGAGCGCCGTGAACGCCGAAGGCGCCAGCTCCGGAATCGGATTGGCCGCATAGGCGGCGCGAGCCGCCGCCGCAATCGTCGAGACCGCCGTCGGATCGAACCCGCGCACGTTCCGGTTGTCCGCATCCGTCGTCGCGCCTTCGTATTCGTACCGCACGCCGAGGTTGAGCGTGAGGCGGTTCGACAGTTTCCAATCGTCCTGCACGAACAGGCTGGAATACCAGGTGCGGTTCAGCCGCGTGCCGTTCCGGTCGATCGTGCCGCTCGTCGGCAGCCCGAGCATGAACGTCGCCATGTCCTGACCGAACGAAGCCGCCGAGTTGTCCTGCGCGCGTGTGAAGGCGTTGGCGTTGCGCATCACGTACTCGCCGGCCTGAGCGGCCAGTTCCTGACCGAGCTCTCTATAGAGCCGCAGATCGTACCCCGCCCGCACCGAATGGGCGCCGGCGATTCTGGTGTAGGTCGGCTGGAAGGAATAGATGCTGTGGGTCGTCCTCGCGCCGAGCTGGTCGCCCAGATCCGTGAACTGGTCGAAGTCGACGTGGGGAAAATATCTCGCGCCGCCGAACAGCGACGTGACGCTGGCCGGGAACCCGAGCGTCGCCGGATCGAACTGCCCCTCGTGCTGTCGGACGTTCGGCTCCTGGAAGCGCTGCCATCCCGCGCGGACGTCGACGAGCGAGCTCGACGTCATCGTGTAGACGTGGTCGGCGGTGATCCCATCGTTGATGCGGAACAGAAAGTTGCCTGTCGGGACCACGCCGTTGACCGTACCGAAAAACGCGTTGCGCGATTCCACCCGGTGGTTGCGCGTGTAGCGCACGAACAGCTGCTGCTTGTCGGTGACGCGGTGATCGACCCTCGTCGACACGGAGTAGAAATCGTCGGTCCGCGGGTTGGTGGAGAAGTAATTGTTCCGTCCCTGCGCGTCACCGGCCTGGTTCGCCAGCGGATAGAACTTCAGCACGGCGGCCGCGATCGGGTTGATGCGGATGGACGGAATGATGTTGCCGGGGAACGGCGATCGGACGACGCGGCCGTTCGCGAGCTGAGCGGTCGCGGGATCGTAAATCGTGATGCCCTGCGCCAGCAGCGCCGAGAAGTCGCCGGTGCGCATCGCCTCGGTCGGCACCGTCCGCGGCCCGGGCTCCGGGAACTCATCGTAGAGCCATTCGACCGCGCCGAAGAAGAACGTACGGTCGCGACCGTTGTACAGACCAGGCAGCCGCACCGGACCGCCGCCGAGTCCGCCGTACCGGTCGTAGCCGAGCGGCGGCTTGGTCCCGCCACTCCTGTTGACGAAGAAATCGGTCGCCGACAGCTTGTCGGAGCGCTTGTAGTAGTAGCTCTCACCCTTCAGCGCATTGGTGCCGCTCTTCAGCGTGACGTTGACGACGGCGCCCGCCGTGTGGCCGTCGGAGGCGTCGAAGCTCGCCGTCCCGACCTTGAACTCCTGCACCGCGCCCGCAGGCGGCACGAACGCGACGCGTCGTCCGCTGGCCATGTTGGGCGATCCGTCCAGGGTGAATTCGTTGCCGCCGGTCGATCCGTCGGCATTGATCGCGGACGTGCCGCCGTTGTCGAACGGCCGCGAGAACTTCAGATCGCCCGTGTACGCGACGCCCGGCACGAGCCTCGACAGCACGAACGGGTTGCCGTCGGACAGCGGCATCAGCGCGATGCGCTTTTCGTCGATGACCTGGCCCGCCGATGCCGACGCCATCTCGAGCAGCGGCGACTGGGCGGTCACCAGCACCGTCTCTTCGATCTGGCCCAGCTCCAGGTTGAAATCGATCGCGAGGCGATCGCCGATCCGGACGTCCACATGTTCCCGCACGATCTTCTTGAAACCGGAGAGCTCCACCTTCATGGTGTAGCTCCCTGGCGTCAGATAGGGGATCGTGTAGGCGCCTTCGGTGTTCGTGACCGTCGTGAAGCCGACATTGGTCGCCACGTTGGTGGCCGTGACCGTGACGCCCGGCAGCCGTCCGCCGGACCGATCGTTGATCCGTCCCGTGATGGCGCCGCGAAACTCCTGCGCCGCCGGCGCCGAAGCCGTCAGCGCGCACAGCGCGAGCGCACACACGCAGTGTTCCGTACGAGTAACGAAGCTTCGCCTCAAACCGCCGAGTGACGACGAGTGGTCGGTCCGCGAATCTTCGTTACTAGTGAAGAGCCCCATCTGACCCAGCCTCTCCTTCCGCTCTTTCAAAGAACACCGGCTTCTTCAAGCGCTCGGGCCAGAGACGTACGACGCGGACGGTGGGCCTCGTTAGGTGTGACGTGACTCACGGGAGCAAACCGGCCTCAGTCGAGCTCGCAGCCGGGATCGCTCGGCTGAAGCCTTCGCGCTCCATCCGACACGCCGACCGCCATCACGCGACGACGATTGCAGCGCGCTTAATCATCAACCATCAGCCCTTAGCCCTTAGCCATCAGCCATGTCAGGGCGCGTAAGCGCCAGCCCTGAGCAGCAGCTCCTTCATCCCGGCAAAGCTCTGGCGGCTCGATTCCTCCGGCGTGCCCGCGCCTCTCCAGTGCGTCTCGAGCGTGACGGCGTGGCGGTAGCCGTCCTGCTTGAGCGCGCGGAACTGTCCGGCCCAGTCGATGACGCCGCGACCCATCGCGGCCCATTCCCACTTGCCGTCCGCCCCGCGCACGGCGTCCTTGCAGTGCACGTGTCCGATGCGGCCCTTCGGCAGCCGCGCGTAGCCGTCGGGGTAGGGGACCTCGTCGCGCTCGGCCGCGTTGCCCGGATCCCAGTTGAGCATCAGTGACGGCTCGGTGACGGCAGCCAGCAGCCGCGCCGCTTCCGCTCCCGTCGCGGTGTTGCAGGCCATTTCGTTCTCGACGACGAGGGTCAGGCCGCGTTTGCCCGCCTTGACGGCCGCCTCGCGCACTTTCGCGTCGATGGCGCGGCGGTGCGGCGCCGGATCCTCCAGCCGCCAGAAGTCGAAGATGCGAATGCGATCCGTGTTGAACGTCCGCGCCAGGTCGAACGCGCGCTCGATGAGCTCGTCCTGCTGTTGGTAGGTGAAAGCGGCGCCGAACTCGGCGTTCTTGGGGCTGAACTTCGAGCGCGGCGCGCCGGGCCAGTCCACCTTGAAGATCGGCGACGCGATGCACGCGACCCGCACCTGGAAGCGATCGAGAAGCCGGCGGGCTTCCGCCACGTCCTTCGCGTCCCAGTTCATGATGTTCTTCTTGTTCACCTCGCGCAGGTCCACGTAACCGAGGCCGAACTCTTTCGATGCGACCTCGAGCGCCCGCCCGAGATCCTGCGAAATCTCATCCGACAGCACGGACACGTTGAAGCTCATTGAGGGGCTCCGAAGCGGCAACGCCGCCAGAGCCGCCGTCGCGCCGACACCCGCTACGAACTCACGCCGCGAAATCGGTCGCATGCTCACCTCCACGTCACTGGGGTCCGGAGTCCAGGAGAACGTCGCGAGATTGCTCGTCGCATCGGGAGCTCGCGGGCAGGCAGCCGGACCCGACAGAGTCCGCCAAAGGCGGACACTACCGAAGTTTTTTCACGCGCCCTAAAGGCCGGCACGACGAGCGGCCGCCGTTGACGTCGCAACATGCTCTACGTTCGCGGCGTCGTGAATCCAGCGGTGTTGCGGGTCCTCGTACGGAACGAGATGCCGTTGTTCGCCAGCCAGCGCCCACAAGTAGTACACGCGGTACCCGGGCGGCGCCGACACAGGGTGATAGCCGTACGGCAGCAGCACCGCGTCGCCGTCCCTGACCTGGTGCGTCACGCACTCGCCCGCCGCGGTGTAGAGGGACTGGTGGGCGAACCCGTGCGCCGGCGCAATCCGGAAATGATAGACCTCTTCGAGCCGCGGCTCGCCGTCAGCGCCGTCGTGCTTGTGCGGCGGATAGCTGCTCCAGTTTCCGGGCGGATTGAACGTCTCACCCACCATGAGCCGGGCGGCGTAGGGATCGTCAACGAACAGGTCGTGCACTTCGCGCGTGTAGTGATCTCTGCCTCGCACGTTGACGCGAACGTCTTCAGGCCCCACGAGCACTGGCTCGGCGCCGCCGCGAGCCGGCGCCGGCGTCGAGATCAGAATGGCCTCCATCCGGCTGGTCGCCGTCACGCTGAGAGCGGCGCCCGCCGGCAGATAGAGGGCCGTGGCGCGCTCGGAGAAGACGCCCGTTCGCGAGACGTTCCAGCCCTTCCCGCCGGCCGCGAGCTCGCCGGCGCCTTCCTGCAGGACCAACACCGTCTCCTCGTTCGCCTCGTCGAAGCGGGCGGATTGTCCACCGTCGAGCACGAGACGCCGGCTGGTCAGCTCACGCGCATGCGCCGGTCCCCGGCTCTGAATCATCGAGAGTCCGCGCTGTCGAGGCACGCGATACAGGGTGTCGCTGAGCATGATGGCCCTACGTGAATTATTGGAAGTGTCCGCCGCCTTCAGGCGGACCTGCGGGCCGGTTGAAGCCGGCCGCTACCGGTTTTGCAAGATCCGCCTGCGCCAGCGCGGGCGCGAGAAGGTGAATGAACAGCAGCGCGAAGAGGTAGCTCGACGCCGCCATGAGGAAGACAGAGAAGTAGCTGCCGGTGAGCTGCAGCAGCAGACCGATCGCCGTGGCGATCAACATGCCGCCGATCGCGCCCGACATGCCGGCGATGCCGACGACGGACCCGATCGCGCCGCGCGGAAACATGTCGGACGCCAGCGTGAACATGTTCGCCGACCATCCCTGGTGCGCCGCGGCCGCAAGGCCGATGAGCGCGACCGCCTCCCGGAGCGAGCGCGCCCTGGAGACGAGCGCGATCGGCGTGACGAGCAGCGCGCAGGTGAGCATCGCCGTTTTTCGCGCCGCGTTGACGCTCCACCCGCTCGTGATGAGACGCGACGACAGCCAGCCGCCGAAGATGCTGCCGACATCCGACAGCACGTAGATCGTCACGAGCGGCAGGCCGACCGTCGCCAGCGTCAGGCCATAGTTGTCGTGGAGGAACTTCGGAAGCCAGAAGAGGTAGAACCACCAGATCGGATCGGTCATGAACTTGCCGACCATGACCGCCCACGTCTGCCGGTAGCCGAACAACGGCCGCCACGTCACCGGCGACTCCGGCGGCTCACGGTCGCTCAGGATGTGCTGCCGCTCGCGCTCCGAGAGCTTCGGATGGCGCGCGGCGGGTGCATACGTCTTCAGCCAGACCGCCACCCAGATGAATCCGATGGCGCCGGTCAGCACGAACGCCCAGCGCCATCCGAGCGTCAGCGCGATCCACGGCACGGTGAGCGGCGCGATGACCGCGCCGATGTTCGTGCCGGAGTTGAAGATGCCCGTGGCGAACGCGCGCTCCCGCTTCGGGAACCACTCCGCGGTCGTCTTGATCGCCGCGGGAAAATTGCCGGACTCGCCCAGCCCGAGCGCGAAGCGCGCCACGGCAAACGTCAGCGCACTGGTCGCCAGGCCCGCCGACATCGCGGCGAAGCTCCACAGGCCCACGGCGATCGCATAGCCGCGCCGCGTACCCAGGCGATCCATGAGCCGTCCCGCGAACATGAATCCGATCGCGTAGGCGGCCTGAAAGGCGCTGACGATGTAGCCGTACTGCAGCTCGTTCCAGCCGATGAGCCGCTGCAGATCCGGGGCGAGGATGCCGAGCACCTGACGATCGATGTAGTTGATGGTCGAGGCGGCAAACAGCAGCCCGCAAATCGTCCAGCGGACATTCCCGACGCGGCCGATCGCGCCGAGCCGGGCCCCGGGCGCCGCGACCGTACCCGCGGGATCAAGCGGCCGCACCGGGAGCGCCGTCACGAGTTCACCCCGCTCGCCAGGAAGCCGCCGTCGACGACGAGTACGTGACCGGTGACGAAGCTGGCGGCGTCCGACGCGAGGAACACCGCCGCGCCCGCGAGCTCCTCGACGCAACCGAACCGTCGCATCGGCGTACGCATGAGCAGCTCCCTGCCTCGCGGCGTCGTGTCGAGCAGTGCCTGGTTGAGCGACGTGCGGAACACGCCGGGGGCGATCGCGTTGACGAGCACACCGAACCGCGACCACTCGATGGCGAGCGATTTGGTGAGCGAGGCGACCGCCGCCTTGCTGGCCGAGTAGGCGGCGACCTCCATCATGCCGACAAACGACGTCAGCGACGCGATATTGATGATGCGGCCGGAGCCCCGTTCGATCATATGCCGGCCGAAAACGCGACAGGCGCGCAGCGTCCCCGTCAGGTTCGTCTCCATGATGTCGCGCAACTCCTCGTCCGGCAGATCGAGCGTCGGCGTCCGTTTCGTGCGTCCGGCACAGTTGACGAGAATGTCCACCTTGCCGAGCTCGTCGATCGCCGCGGTCAGCAGCGACGCAATCGACGCCTCGTCTCCGACGTCGGTCACGATGCGCAGCGTCCGGCGGCCGGCGGCCTCGACCAGCGTGGCCGCCTCGTCGACCATCGCCCGCCTGCGCGATGTCGGCACCACGTCGGCGCCAGCCTGCGCCAGCCCCTGAGTGAGCGCGCGGCCGATCCCGGTCGTGCCGCCGATGACGACCGCCGTGCGGCCCGACAGATCAAGAGGGGCGAACGCCATCTTCGACTCTCAACGCTCAACTCTCAACGCTCAACTCTCAAACGCTCCGCTCAACTCTCCAAGGCTCAGGAGCCCGCTTTCAAGACTCACCTTTCGGCGGCGCTGACGCTCGCCGATCCCGCTGCGCAGTCTACCACCGGTTGCAAAGCGTGTAGGGCGACCCTTTTAGCGTCGCCGTTCGGCGAGGCTGACCAGCCTCCGCCAAGGCTTCGGCGGTCCGCCGTAGCTTCAGCGAAGGCGGAAAGCCTCGCCCTACGGTTTTGAAAACTGGTCGAGCCACGTGACGAGGCGGAACAGGCTCATGTGGCTTGACCAGTTGCCGCAACGGCCGCCTTCGCCGCCTGCACGGCGCCCACATACGCGCGCGCCGCAGCCGCCAGCTTCTCCGGCTGCCCGCGGCGAAGCGCCTGCAGGTCGCACAAATCGCCGCCGACGCCGACGGCGCTCGCACCCGCGGCGAAGAACGCGCCGATGGTCTCGAGCGTGACACCGCCGGTCGGCACAAGCGGAATCCCGGGCAGCGGCGCTTTGAGGGCTTTCACGTAGCCCGCGCCGCCCACGGCGCTGCAGGGAAAGACCTTCACGAAGTCGGCGCCGGCGCGCCAGGCCCGGACGACCTCGGTCGGCGTCAACGCTCCCGGCAGCACCGCGACCTCCGCGCGGCGGCACCATGCGATCGTCTCCTCGTCGACGATCGGCGAGACGATGAAGCGGGCGCCCGCCTCGATGCACGTCCGCGCCTGATCGGCGTCCAGGACGGTGCCCGCGCCGATCAGAAAGCGGTCGCCGTAACGCGCGACCGCTTCGGCAATCACGCGGGACGCGCCGGGCACCGTCGTCGTGATTTCGAGCGCACGGATGCCGCCGTCGCCGATGGCGTCGGCCACGGCCATCGCCTCGGCGCCTGACGCCGCGCGAACGACCGGCAGGATCCCGATCTCGACGATCCGCTGGACAACGGTTGCGCGCGTCATCGCAAGACCCGCGCCGTGCCGCCCTGCATCACCCGTTCGACGTCGGCGAGCGTCGCCATGCTGGTGTCTCCGGGCGTCGTCATCGCCAGCGCGCCATGCGCGGCGCCGCATTCGACAGCCCACTGCGGACCGCGGCCGGTCATCAGGCCGTAGATGAGCCCCGACGCGAACGAATCGCCGCCGCCGATCCGGTCGAGGATCTCGAGGTTCGGCCGAGGCGTCGCGTCGAAGAGGTCGCCGCCCGCCCAGCAGATCGCCGACCAGTCATTCACCGTCGCGCTCTTCGCATGACGCAGCGTCGTCGCCACGACTCGCAGGTGGGGAAATTCACGCACGACCTGGCGGATCATCCCCTTGAACCGATCGAGGTCGAGATCGGCGTACTGACTCGAGACCCCCGTCACCTGGAATCCCAGCGCAGCGGAAAAATCTTCCTCGTTGCCGATCAGCACGTCGACGAGCGGCACGAGACTCCGGTTGACCGCAATCGCGCGCGCGTGGCCACCGAACGCGCGCCACAGCGATTCACGATAGTTGAGATCGAACGACACGGATGCGCCGTGACGCCTCGCCGCCTCCATGGCTTCACGCGCCACCTCCGGCGTCGTGTCGGAGAGCGCGCAGAAGATGCCGCCGGTGTGCAGCCAGCGCGCGCCCTCGCGGTCGAAGATGCCGGCCCAATCGACGTCGCCAGGGCCGAGCTGCGAGACCGCGGTGTGGCCCCGGTCCGAGCAGCCGACGCCGGCGCGAATGCCGAAGCCGCGCTCGACGAAGTTCAGCCCGTTCCGGCACTCGCGGCCGACGCCGTCGTACTTTCTCCAGACCACGTGTGACTGATCGACGCCGCCCTGAAAGATGAGGTCCTGCACGAGCCGGCCGACCGGGTTGTCGGCCAGCGCCGACACGAGCGCCGTATCGAGGCCGAAGCAGCGCTTGAGCCCCCGCGCGACGTTGTACTCGCCGCCGCCTTCCCAAACCTGGAAAGTGCGCGCCGTGTGCATGCGCGTCTCGCCCGGATCGAAGCGCAGCATTACTTCGCCGAGCGCGACGAGGTCCCAGCGCCGACCGTCTTTGGCGGGCACGTCCAAGGGCATCGTCGTCACCGGCCCAGCCAGCCGCCGTCGACGGCCAGGACATGACCGTGCACGTAGCGCGCGGCCGGTGACGCAAGAAACACCACCGCGCCGGCGACGTCGTCCGGCTGACCCCAGCGGCCGGCGGGAATGCGGTCCAGGATCTGGCGATGGCGCACCGGATCCGCGCGGAGGGCGGTCGTGACGTCGGTCTCGATGTAGCCAGGAGCGACGGCGTTGACGTTGATCCCCTTCACGGCCCATTCGTTCGCGAGCGCTTTCGTCAACTGCGCCAGCCCACCCTTGGCGGCAGCGTAGGCCGGCACCGTGACACCGCCCTGAAACGATAGCACCGACGCGATGTTGACAATGCGCCCCCCTCGCCCGGATGCGAGCATATGTGCGCCGGCGGCGCGCGCCAGCCGGAAGGCGCTCGTCAGATCGACCTCGATGACGCGATCCCAATCCTCGTCGCTGAATGTTTCGGCCGGCGCCCGCCGGATCGTGCCGGCGTTGTTGACGAGGATATCGAGCGTCCCCAGGCCGGAGATGACGTCGTTCACGAGACGCCCCGACACGGCGCGGTCGCCCAGGTCGCCCGCAACGGCCACGGCCCGGCGGCCGATCCGTTCGACGCGCGCACACGTTGCCGATGGCGATCGCGTATTGCCGTGCACGGCGACGTCGGCTCCGGCTTCGGCCAGCGCCACGGCCATGGCCGCGCCGAGCCCGGCCGAGGCGCCGGTCACGAGCGCGACGGCGCCGTCGAGACGAAAAAGGTCAGCCGGCATAGGTTCGAACGCAGAGTCCGCCGACACCGCACAGAATTCTGCCGGGAATCATACCCTGCGAGCTCTGCGTTCTGCCTCGAACACCGCCTGCACCGTCACCTGACCCACCCGACCAACGCGACCTACCCGACCTACCTGACCCATGCGACCCACCCGACCTACCCGACCCAACTAGAACGAAACGCGGGCGCCCAGTTGAATCTGGCGCATGTTCTTCGCGCTCCGGATCTTCCCGAATGTCGCAGGGGCCGCGAGGTTCAGCCCTGGATTGCTCAGGTTCACGGTGTTGAGGACGTTCGTCGCCTCGAGACGGAACTGAAACATGGCGCGTCCCTTGAGACGGACATCGCGGAAGAGGCCCAGGTCCACGTTGCGATACCCGGGGCCGTCGATGATGTTGCGCCCGGTGTTGCCGTTCGTTCCAAGCGCCGGCTGGGCGAATGCGGCGACGTTGAACCAGCCTTCGATCAGGACATCACGGGATTGACTGTGGTCGACGCTGGGGTCACCGACCAGATCGGCGCGATCGTTCGTGACGCCGTCGAGGTTGCGATCCTGGCCCGAGGCGATGGTGAGGGGGGTCCCGCTCTGCAGGATGACGATCGCCGAGACCGTCCAGTCGCGCGCAAGCACACTGAACGGCGACGCCGAGTCCTTGAAGTAGTCGACCTTCCATACGCCCGAGAGGGAGAACATGTGCCTGCGATCGGCCGACGTCCGGGCTCGTTCATCGGCGAGCCGCGCCGCGCTCTGGACTCCCGGCAGGCCGCCGCCCTGGAAATCGACATCGTCGTAGCCCCGGCCGAAGGAGTAGTAAGCCTTGGCGGACAGGTGAGAGCCGCGGCGCTCGGCGCTCAACTGGAGGCCCTTGTAGTCGCTGCCGAAGATGGACGAAAGCACGGTCGCGGCGCCGATCGTGCCGGGCAGATATGGGCGTCTCGCGTTGACGTTCGCCGCAGTCGCCCCCGGCCCGAAGACGGGATAGTTGTTGTCGACGCCCGACGCGAGATGCCGGGCGTTCGACACGACGTACGAGGCGCTCACGCTGAAGCTGCGGCCAATCTCTCTCTCGACCGTGACGTTGGTCTGGTACGAGACCGGCCACACGAAGTCGAGGGACGGCCCGAACACCTGGGCCGGCAACGTGAACCGAGGCGTCCCGGGGCTATAGCTGAACGGGAACGGTCCGACTCCCCCGGGCAGATTGCGATATGGATCGGCGAGCGTGAAGACCGTGGGGAACGACTGTCGAACGGTGAAGGGCTGGTTGTCGGCGGTCGTGTTCCACTCGTTGCCCGTGATGCTGCCGTAGAACATGCCGAACGCCGCGCGCACCGCGGTGCGGCCATCGCCCTTCGGATCCCACGCGAACCCGACACGAGGGGCGATGTTGTTGACGTCCGTCTCGACGATCCCGCGGCTCACGCCGGTGTCACCAGGGAACAGGAGGCCCACCGGAGCGCTCGGCGTGACGGTCGACTTCTGTCCCGGCACAAAGGCGAGCTTGCGATCCTGAGGATCGGTGAACGGGAACTGGAGGTCGTACCGAACGCCAAGGTTCAGCGTCACTCGCGAATGGATCCGGAAGTCGTCCTGCGCGAACGCGCTGATGTACGCCCCGTTGTCGGTCTTTCGCACGGGAGCGTCCTGCGTCATCGTGCTGGGGACGCCCAGAAGAAAGTCCGCGTAGGCGTTGCCGGTCTTGCTGCCGTTGAACGTGAAAACGCCGTAGTTGTCGAGCAGCGTGTCGTGGATGATCTTCTCGTACGAGAAATCGCCGCCCACCTTGAACGAGTGCCTGCCCCTGCTGATGCTGATGGCGTCCTTCAGTCCGACGTAGTTGCTGCCGGCGTCCGGCCCTGCGATGGAGGTCTGGCCGGTGAAGAAGCCGGTGACGGTGAGTCGCGGCAGCGTGGGGTCGCCTTGAATGGTGAACTTCGAGTTGAGATCGCCGAGCGACGTCGTGGGCCTGTTCACGCGCGCGCCGAACTGGCGCACATAGGTCCCGCGAAGCTGATTGATCGTCGTCGGGCTCAGCGTCCAGGTGTGTGCGAGATTGATGTTGTGCTGATTCCACTTGAAATCCCGGTCGACCCACGGGATGTTGCCGCCGCCGGATTGCGATTGGGCGGTGCCAGACAGCGGTTGCGTGTCGGTGCCAGTCTGATAGAAATAGCTCAACGCGAGGGATTGAGTGGCCGAGATCTGGTGATCGAGCTTGAAGGTTCCCTCGTCGGTCTGGATCGGATCCGGAGCGCGGACTTCGTAGAAGTTGTTGGGCAGGTTGGACAAGGGCACGAACTTTGAGAGACGACTGCGAGAAATCGCCCGCGCGCTCGAGCGCCGTCGGCACCACCGCCGTATTGCGGTAGTACGTCTCTTCCTGACGCAGGCCCGAATAGCTGGCGAAGAAAAACGTCTTGCTCTTCGCGACCGGGCCGCCAAAGGCCCCGCCGAACTGGTTCCGATCGAGCGGGTCCTTCGCGGACGGCGTGCCCGGCGGCACCCAGCGCGGGGCGTTCAGCTTCTCGTTACGGAAGAACTCGAAGCCGGCGCCGTGGAACACGTTCGTTCCGGACTTCGTGACCACGTCCACGACTCCCGCTGAGTACCGTCCGTACTCCGCCGCGTAGCCGTTGGTGAGCACGCGGAACTCCTGGACGGCTTCAGGGTTGGGCGCCGGGTTGCCCGTGCCCCGGAGGCCGGCCGTGTTGTTCCCTCCATCCAGCTGGAAGTTGACGGTGCCCATCTGCGCCTTGCCGGAACCGTTGATCGTGGTCAGCTGCTCCGGTCCGCCCAGCGAGTTCGAGTTGGTGTTGTCGCTGACACCGCCCGTGAGGTTCAGCAGCGAGTAGAGGTCGCGGTTGACGAGCGGGAGGTTCAGCACCTCGTTCTGGCCCACCGTTCTCGCGAGAGACGACGATGCGGTGTCGACGAGCGGCGAGTCGCCGACGACCGACACGGTTTCACTCACCGTGCCGAGCTCAATGGTGGCGTCGACCCTGGCGTTGCGTCCGACCTCGAGGACGATTCCGGTCTGGGAGAAATTCTTGAAGCCGGGGATGGTGACCTCGACCTTGTAGTTGCCGACGGGGAGGAGGCGCAGAGCGTACTCTCCGGCGCCGTCGGTCACCGCGCTTCTGGAATACTGCGTGCCCAGGTTCGTGGCCGTGACCGTGGCTCCGGGAACCACTCCGCCCTGGGCGTCCTTGACGCCGCCGAGGATCGTCCCGGTGGGCGCCTGCGCCAGGGCGGACGTCGTGAGTAGGATCGCGCCGAGAGCGGCGACAGTCAGTCTTCGAATCCACGAATGACGCGGCGGCGCAGGCATGACAGCTCCTTTGAGGTCAGGAGGCCAGGAGATTCTTAGCTTAGAACAGCAGCTCGCTCAATTGAAGATCAGAACGGTTGCCCGAAGCGTGCCGTGCGCGTAGAGTTCCAATGGTGCGCGACTCAATGTGGGGAATCTGGGGAGGCTCCATGAAGTACGTCCT
>QHWJ01000126.1 GCA_003222535.1 Acidobacteriota bacterium
ATACGCGTGGGGCCGAGATTCGAAGACCAGGATACCGGTCTCATCACGGGCAACATTACTCAGTGGACCGAGAACCGAAGCTGGCGCTACGGCTTCCAGACGAAGCTCTCGCATCTGACCGGCGAAGTTCTCGGGGGAACGCACGATTGGAAAGTCGGTTTCCAATACGTAGGACACGGCGCCGACACCCTCACGGGCAACAACGACGTGTTCCTCACGTATAACGTGTCAAAGAGGCCGACAACTGGAACGACGCAGCTGCCCTATCATGCGTCCTCGCTCGCGCGGTCGATCGGGACGTACGTCGACGACACGTTCCGCCTTGGAAACGCCGTCATCAACTTCGGCGTGCGATACGACTACAGCAGGGGCATGTTTCCGGCGCTTCCGTTCCTCGATGCATTCGGCAATCCGACGGGGCAGATGTCGCCGGCCAACGACGACGTCTATCACTGGAACACGTTCTCACCTCGCGCCGGCGTCAACTACAAGGTGAACGAGTCGGGCAAAACGGTCGTGAAGGCCCACTACGGGCGGTACTACAAATTGCTCGAGGCGGCCGAGTTCAGGCCGGCGGTGCCGTCGGTAACGACGTTGTTCAACTTCACGCTCGACGCTGCAGGCAACCGGACGAACATCTCTCCGGTCGCGGCCGCGAACCTGCGCATCGATCCGAATTTCAAATCGCCCTACAACGATCAGTACATCGCCCAGATCGAGCAGCAGCTGATGACGAACCTCGGCCTGCAGGTGAACTACGTGCACAAGTACGGGCAAGACTACGGCGGCTGGCAGGACATCGCCGGGCAGTACGTGCAAATACCGTACATCGACAACCAGGGTGTGGACGCGACCGGCCAGACCGTGATGGTCTACAGGCTGCTCTCCAACCCGGCGGACCGTGTCTTTCTCCAGACGAATCCGGCCGGGATGTACATGCGTTACAACGGCGCCACATTCGCGCTCACCAAACGGATGTCGCAGAACTGGCAGGGCGTCGTGTCGCTCGTGTTGTCGAAAGCCGAAGGCCGGCTTGCGTCGAGCGCGAGGTTCAATCCGAGAACGTCGCAGAGCAGTTTGGCAACGGCGCCCTCAGGATCGGCGCAATTCGGTCGCGAGACCGCCGGACCGAACGACTTCGTCAACACCGAGGGCCGGCTCATCGGCGACCGTCCCGTTGTCGCGAAGGCGCAGCTCATGTACCGGTTCCCATGGGGCATCCTGGCGTCGGGCAACTTGCAGCACCAGACCGGCCGCTTCTATTCGCGCACCGTGCGGTTGGGCACGCTCGGGTTCCCGGCGGCAGTACAGATCAACATGGAGTCGAACACCGGCGATCGGCGCGTCGCCAACATCAATCTCTTCGATACCCGTGTGCAGAAGGAGTTCACGTTGACGGGCAGCCCCGTGAAATTCGACGTGTTTCTCGACGCGCTGAACCTGACCAACAGCGCTCAGTACGAGTCGGTCGGTTCAACGCTTGGCACGGCCACTACAGCGTTCGGCGTAGGGACGACCTACATCCCGCCACGCCGGCTGCAGCTCGGCGCCAAGATCCGTTGGTAAAGGAGACACCCAAATGAGAGCTTTACGAACGGCGGTCGCGGCGCTCCTCGTCCTCGGCCTGAGCACGTCGGGCTTCGGCGGGGATTTGGAAAAGAGCATTGCCAAAGCGGCCCAGCAGGCGGGCACTCAGTCTCAGAAAACGAGTGGCTCGAAGGCCATGGTATGGGCGGGCACGGCGTTGTTCGTCGGCGGGATGGCCGTGGGATTGTCCGCGTTCATCAACAACAAGAACGGCCAGTTCGCGGAATTCGGCGAAGCCAACGCCGTGAACAAGAAGCTCGGCGCCGCCGGTCTCGCGACGGCATTCGGTGGCGGCGTGCTGATCTTCCTCGGCAGCCACCAGGCGAATCGCTCGCCGTCGGTGACGGTCGGCCCCGGACAGGTGACGGTGTCCAAGCAGCTTTCGTGGTGAAGCTGGGTGAGCCTATGCCGATGTTGAAACGGGTTGGCTGTTTTCTTTGTGTGATCTTCGCGGTGTTGCCGGCTCCACCGGGCTTTGGCGGTCCGGCGCAGCCGCCGCCGACTGCGACGGCGGCGCCGCGGGCGCAAGCCTCCGGCGAAGAGAAACCCGACGAGGGCATTCCCGTCACGAGCGACCTGGTCAAGCGAAAATGCGGCACCTGCCACCGGGCCGACGAGAAGGGTCGACTGACGCGCATCTCGTACCGGCGAACGACGCCTGAAGGCTGGGAACAAACGATCAAGCGGATGATCACGCTGAACAACCTGCCCCTCGAGCCGGCCGAGGCGCGCGATGTGCTCCGCTATCTCGCCGATCACCACGGCCTCGCACCCGAGGAAGCCAAGCCCGCCGCATTCGAGGTGGAGCGCCGGCTCATCGAGTACACCTACGCCGGGGACAAGGATACCGAGCAGCTGTGCACGACGTGCCACTCGATGGGCCGCGTCATCTGGCAGCGGCGCACGAAGGAAGAATGGACGCTGCTGCTGGAAATGCACCGCGCCATCTATCCAGGCACCGACACCGTGTTCAGGCGGACTGTTGGTCAGCGGCGACAGTCGGCTCCGCAGGCCGGCGGCCCTCCCCCTGACAACCGGCATCCGATGGACAAAGCGATCGAGCATCTCTCGTCGGCCTTTCCGCTGACGTCGGCGGAGTGGGCGGCGTGGTCTGCGACAATGCGCCCGCCTCAATTGCAGGGGCGATGGGCGCTCGCCGGCTACCAACCGGGGCGAGGGCCCGTCTTCGGACAGGTGGTCGTCACCAGCCAGGGGGATCCGAACAGCGGCGAATTCACCACGGAAACGACGTTCACCTACGCGCGCGGCGGTCAAACGGTGACCAGGCGCGGCCGTGGATTGGTCTACACGGGTTTTCAATGGCGCGGCCGATCGACCGGCGAGGGGACATCGTTCCCAATCGCCGGGGTCAGCACTGATTGGAGAGAAGTGCTGTTCGTCGATCGCGACTGGCGACACGCTGAGGGCCGCTGGTTCACCGGCGCGTACAACGAGCTGGGCCTGGACGTGCGCCTGCATCGCGTTGGCGCCGACCCGGTCGTGCTCGGCACCGCCGAATCGATGATCAAGACAGGCGCCTCGCGGCAGGAACTGCATCTGTTCGGCGCGAACCTTCCGTCGAACGCGTCGCCGGCCGATGTGAATTTCGGCCCGGGCGTCACCGTCGATCGCATCGTCAGCGCGACGCCAACCCAAATGGTCGTGTCGGTGTCGGTTGCGCCCGATGCGTCCCTCGGCCGCCGGAGCGTGATGATCGCCGGCGCCACGGGCGAGGCGTCCGTGGCCGTGTACAACACGATCGACTTCATCAAGGTGCGGCCACAGTCCGGGCTCGCGCGCCTGGGAGGGGGGGCCGCGTACCAGAAGCAGTTTCAGCAGTTCGAAGCGATCGCATATGCGAAGGGACCAGACGGCAAGGCGGACACGAAAGACGACGTGGAGCTCGGTCTTGTCGACGCCCTCTGGACCATCGAGGAGTTCGCCGCCACCTTCAAGGATGACGACAAGGATTTCGTGGGCGAGATCGATGCCGAGACGGGGCTGTTCACGCCGAACGTCGATGGACCCAATCCCAAGCGGAAGAACAACGCGAACAACTACGGGGACGTGTGGGTCGTTGCAGCCTATCCGCGCAATCTCGGGCGGGACAGGGCGTCGGACGCACGACCAGTGAAGGGGCGCGCGCATCTGCTGGTCACCGTTCCGAGCTACATCATGTTCGACCAGCCGGAGGTGGCTCGATGATCGCGTTGGCGCCGCGTGAGTTCCATCTGTTCCAGGCGGCGCAGCGGGAATTCCTGTATCTGGTTCCGAGCGCGGCGATCTTCGCGCTCGACGAGCCGACATCGGCAGTGCTTCGTGCGGTGACCGAGCAGAAACGGCCTGAAGCGGCGGTCATTGCCGCGCTGGCCGGACGGTTCGATCCGGCGATCGTCCGCGATGCCATCGCCGATCTGCTGGAGGCTCGCGCGATCGGTTACGAGCACGAACCCGAGGCCAGCTTCCCGCGAGTGCTGCCGATGATGCCGGTCGTGGACCGAGCGGGCCCTTCCCGCACGGGGGTCATCCCGCTCACCACGATGGTGATGAACGTGACGAACCAGTGCAACCTGGCGTGCACTTATTGCTACGAGTACGGCGAGGACAAGATCGTCGACACCGAGAACGGCAAGAAACCGAAGTTCATGGCCGAGCAGACGGCGCGCGACAGCGTCGAGTTCCTCCTCAGGGAGAGCGGAAGCGTCGCCCATCTCACCTTCTTCGGTGGCGAGACGCTGCTCAATTTCCCCGTGCTCCAGTCGACGGTCGCGTACGGCCGCCGGCGCGCCGCCGAACTGGGGAAATCGATTGACTTCAGCCTCACGACCAACGCCACGCTCCTGCGGCCGGACATCATCGAGTTCCTGGTCGAGAACGACGTCGGCGTCACGATCTCGATTGACGGCCCGCGCGACATGCAGGACAAGTTCCGCGTCTTCCATAACGGCGCCGGCAGTTACGACGTGGTCGCGCCGAAAATCAAAGAGCTGCTGAAACGGCACCGAACCAAGCCGATCGCCGCCCGAGTGACGTTGACCTCCGGCACGCTGGACATTACGCGCATCTACCGGCACCTCACCGAGGAGATTGGCTTCGTGGAGGTCGGGTTCGCGCCGGTGACGACCTCGCCTGGTCAGGCGTACGCGATTGGAGAGCACGGCTTCGACAGCATGCTCGGTCAGTTCCGCGTGCTGGCGCAGGAATGGCTCGAGCACACCATCGCGAACCGCCATCACGGATTCTCGAACGTCACGGAATCGCTCGAAGAGATTCACAAGGGCGTGAGCAAGGCGTACCCGTGCGGCGCCGGGCTCGGCCTGCTCGGCGTCTCGACCGACGGCGATGTCGCGTTGTGCCATCGGTTCGCCGGGTCGGACGCGCACAAGCTGGGCACCGTGCGCGACGGCGTCGATCCCGAGGCGCAGATCGCATTTCTCGAGAAGAACCACATTGCGGACAAGACCGACTGCAGCAAGTGCTGGGCCCGTCCGCTGTGCTCGGGCGGCTGTTACCATGAGGCGCACGTGCGCTACGGGACGACGACGCACCCGAACCTGCACTACTGCGAGTGGATTCGCGGGTGGACCGACACGTGCCTGCGTGTCTACGGCGAACTGTCGGAGCGGAATCCCGGGTTCCTGGCGCGATTCGATCGAGATGAAGCGAAAGCCGAGGCTGTTGTCTGAACGTTCATGGCGAGAGCGCGCCAAGGCAACAGCCTTTGCGCCGAGAGGAGTGACAATGCGGCATCTGAAACCCATCAACCAGAAAGCTGATCGGGTGGTCGATCACGCTGCCCGGCAGAAGCAGGATGTCGTCGCGCTGCAGACGCCCCAGCAGCCGGCGCGACCGCATCTGCCGATGGGGTGCACGTTCCTGTTCTCGCCCGGCTGGGAAGCCGATCAGGCCGGCGGCACGGCGGGACTCTGCACACCGGTCGAGCGCGACATCTTCGACTGCCACATCAGCTGCTTCTGGCCCGCGCAAGTGCCGGACATGCTCAATCACTCGCCCAACTGGACGGGCAAATGCGCGGCGGCCCAGAAAGACTGGCGGAAGATCGACCTCGTGTTTCCATGACCGCGACGGACGCCGATCGCCCCAGCAGATCGGGGCGTGAAATGCTCCGGGGGGTCCGCAGCCTCTGTGGGAATGAGGAGACCACTGAGATGTTAAAGCGCATTCTGGCAAGTGCTGTGCTCCTGGCGGCCCTGCTCGCAGTCGTCGGTGCGGCGCCGGCGAAACTGACCGGCGGCAATGGCACGCTGTACATCGGCGGATGGCCGAACAGGATCTTCATCATCGACGAGGCGACGGAAAAAATCACCGGCACGATCGACGTGACAACCGCCGGTCCTCCCAAGGGCGGTCCTCCCCGGTCGATGGTCCTGTCGAAGAACAAAAAGCGCTTCTATCTGACGAACTCACTCGAGGACGTGGAGATCCTCGACATCGCGACCCGCAAGAGCATCGATCACTTCTCGATGTCGGAAGGCCGCAACAAGCGGACCTACATCCGCGGCATGGTTCCCGATCCGCTCGATCGCTTCCTGATCATGGTGTTGAAGGTCGTCGAGAAGAAAATCGACCGCTACGAGGTCGCGCCTCCCAAGCTGGTCGTCTACGATCTCAAAGAACACAAAATCGCGCGGACGGTTCCCTGGCCGAACAACGAAGAGCGCGAGAACGTCAACGTTATGTTCTCGCCGGACGGCAAGCTGTTGTACTTCTTCGCCGACGAAGTGCTGATCTACGAGACCACCGATTTCAAGCAGGTCGACACGTGGGATCTGGCGCGGCCGATCGAGGAGGGGTTCGGGCGTTTCGACTTCGGACCGCGTGACACGACCTACGAAGAGCCGGGATTCTACAGCGGTATCTTCACGGTCAGGGACCCCGTTCTGAACCGTGACATCATGGGTGTCGGGCGTGTGAACCTGACCGCGAAGAGCTTCGAGTGGTGGCCGGTTGGCCCCGCCATGCAGCTTTCAGTCGGCGCGAGGCCGGTCGGCTTCTCGCTGGCGCCGGATCGGAAGCGCGCCTACGGCGTGCTGCAGGAGATCGGCCGTTACGAGTTCTGGACGTTCGATCTCGAGCGCCACAACGTCGTCAAAACCGAATTCGACGGGCGGCCGCGCATGGCGCTGCGGCCGAGTACAAACGGCAAGCTGCTGTACATTTATCAGGCGGGCAGTACGATCGACCTGTACGACGCAAGCAGCTACAAGTACCTGCGGACCATGACTCTCGACGCTGACGAGACGACCGATCTCATCGTGGTGCCAGCCGACAGCGCTCGCACGCCGGCTACGCAACCCTGATTGAAATTCATCCTTCCGCATTGGCGTCGGCCGGCATTGGTGACGGTCTTGTGGTGGGTGGGCGTTGCCGTGCTGATCGGGTGTGCCGGCACGGCCGCAGCGCAAAGCTCTCCGCGAGACTATCCCCAGTGGCGCGGGCTGAACCGCGACGGCGCCGCCAGCGCCTTCTCTGAGCCGACATCGTGGCCCGATGCGCTGACACGCAGGTGGAAGATCGACGTCGGAGAGGGCTACGGAACGCCCCTCGTCGTCGCCAACGCCGTCTACGTCTTTACCCGGCGCAACGGAACCGAGGTGATGACCGCGCTTGACGCCGGGACGGGCAAAGAACTGTGGCGCACGAGCTACCCGGCACTCTATGCGCCTGCAACGCCGGCTGCGGCTCACGGCGTGGGTCCAAAGGCCACCCCGCTTTTCCACAATGGCAAGCTGTACACCCTCGGGATCACCGGCATTGTTTCTGCCTTCGATGCCGCAACCGGGAAGCTCGCGTGGCAGACGCCCGCGCCGCCCGAGCATCCGTCTTACGGCACGGCCGTGTCTCCTGTCGGTGATAAGAATCTGGTCATCGTCCACCCCGGCAACCACGGCCCGCTGACGGCGTTCGACGCGAACACCGGCGCCGTCAAATGGACAGGCCGCGATCGTGGCGCATACGCATCGCCGATCATCGTAGAGCTCGGTGGAGTCCGTCAGGTTGTGACGATGACTCAGGAGAGCGTTCTGGGTGTCTCTTTATCCGACGGCGCACGGCTTTGGGAGTACCCATGGCTGTCTCGCACGACGCCGAGCGCCATCACGCCGATTCTGTACGAGGAGACTCTGATCGTCAGCAGCCAGGACATGGGGGTGACCCGACTGAAGCCAACCAGGCGCGGTGGGAACTGGGGCGTCGACGTCGTGTGGGAGACCAGGGATGTCTCGCTTTTCCTGAGCAATCCGGTGCTCGTCGGCGACACCCTCTTCGGCCTGTCCGAGAAGGCAAGAGGGCAGTTCTTCGCGCTCGATGCGGATACCGGCAAGCTTCTCTGGCTCGGTCAGCCCCGTCAGGCTTCGAACACCGCGGTCGTCAAGGCAGGCAATCTTCTCCTGCTTCTGAACGACGACGGCGAGCTGATCGTGGCGAGGAGCAGCAAGCGTGGATTCGAACCATTGAAACGGTACATCGTCGCGGACAGCGCGACCTGGGCTCAGCCGACCGTCTCGGGTAATCGGGTCTTCGTGAAAGACGTCAGGTCGCTCTCGCTGTGGACGCTGAATTGACGCAAGAGAGGCGCCGCGGACGCAGCTTGTCGCCGGCGTAACGGTCCGTTCGTGGAAAAGAGCTCAAAATGAACAGCCGGCTCGCGCCCACTGGTGTCCTCGTTGCGATTTCCATTGTCGCCGCCTCGGGCCAGGCGCGAGACCGCACCCGGCGGCCCGATGCCGGATCCTCGCAGTCGTTGACGCCGGTCATCCTGAAGCGCCAGTTGAGCAATGGCCTTCCGGTGTGGATCGTCGAGCAGCACGAGCTGCCAGTCGTGCAAATGAGCCTGCAGGTGCTGACCGGCACCGACGCCGAGCCGATGGGCAAATATGGGATCGGGAGTCTCACCTCGGCGATGCTCACCGAGGGCGCCGGCTCGCGTTCTGCCGTCGACATCGCTGACGCGCTCGACGTGCTTCTCGCCAACCTCTCGGCTTCGAGCGGCGTTGATTCATCTTCTCTTCAACTGTACGTGCCGGTCGAGCGCCTTGCCGATGCGCTGCCGCTGATGGCCGATGTCGCCGAGCGCCCGACGTTTCCGAAGCAAGAGCTCGAGCGCTTGCGGCAGCAGCGCCTCGTCACGTTGCGTGCCGGGCGCGACGATCCCGACACCATCGCGGCACTGGCTTTTGCTCGCGCCATCTACGGTCCGACCGACCGAAACGCGGCGGCGCAGATAGGCACCGCCGACAGCATCGGGGCGTTGACCCCGGATGATCTCAAGGCTTTTCACCAATCCGCTTACCGACCAGGCAACAGCACTTTGATCGTCGTCGGGGATGTGGTGCCGGATCGGCTGCTGCCATTGCTCGAAACGCACTTCGGCAAATGGCAGGCGGGAAGGGTGAATGATGTCATCCACGAGCCGGCACCGGCCCTTCGGAGGCCTCCTCGCCAGCTGATGCTCATCGACATGCCGAACGCGCCACAGTCACGGATTCTCATCGGCGGCATGGGCGCGTCGACCTCGATGTCGGATTTTTTTCCGATCCAGGTTTTGAACACGGTCCTCAGGGGCAGGTTCAGCCTGGGGCGGAATCCGGCGCTGCGCGACTACACAACCGGCGTGCGATCGGGCTTCGACCTGCGCAAGTCCGCGGGGCCGTTCATTGTGGCCGCCGCCGCGCAAACCGATAAAACGGCCGAGTCGCTCAGCGAATTGCTCAACGAGTTGACCGGCATGCTGAAGGAAATCCCCGCGGACGAGCTCGCACGCGCGAAGGACGACATCGCGCTCCATTTCCCGAAGACATTTGAAGCGACCGGCCGCATTTCGAGCCGGCTGCAAGCGCTCGAATCGCTCGTTGTTTACGGACTGCCGGACGACTACTACTCCAAGTACCTGCCGGCGATCCAGGCGGTCGGCGCTGTCGACGTCCAGCGAATGGCGCAGCAATACATTCAGCCCGACAATCTCGCGATCGTGATTGTCGGCGACCGGAAGACAATCGAGCCGCCCATCCGCGCGCTGAACGTCGGATCAATCAAAGAAGTGAGCATCGACGAAGTCTTTGCGCCCGCCAGGTGACCGAACCTGATGACCTTTCAGCACTGAGGCGCGGAGCGGTCATACAAGGGGCTCGCCCCGGGATCATCCGCTGTTTGCGAGCGCGTGGAAGAAGAGTGTTGCCAAAGTGGCGCAGCCGGAGGAAACTCGGTCGCAGAGCCGGTTCGCGGAATTCGGCGAAGGCAACGCGGTGAACGGGCATCTCGGCGCATCAGCTTTCCTGGTGACGATCATGATGAAACGGATTGGCTGGCTTCTTCTTCTGATTTGCGCGTGCTTGACGGCAAACGCGGCCGCGCAGCCTGCACAGCCCGTACAGGACGAGGGCATCCCGATTCAAAGCGAGCTCGTGCGGTCCCGCTGCGGGAGCTGTCACAAGGTCGACGACAAGATGCGGATGACACGCATCTCGTATCGTCGCGCAAGCCCGGAAAACTGGGAAAAGACCATCAAGCGGATGGTGGCCCTCAACCAGGTCAACCTCGATCCGGCCGACGCGCGCAATATCCTCAAGTACCTGGCGGACCACAACGGTCTGGCCCCCGACGAAGTGCGCCCCATCGCCTTCGAGGCGGAACGCCGGCTCGTCGAATACACGTACACGGCCGACAAGGACACGTCGGACACCTGTTCGTCGTGCCACACGATGGCGCGCGCCATGAGCGAGCGCCGCACGAAGGACGAGTGGGGCCTGCTCGTCAGCATGCACCGCGGCTACTACCCGCTCATCGACAACCAGCCGATGAACGGCGGCCAGGGATTCCGCAGGACCAGACCCGTCCAGACCGAGCCCGACGCCGACGGACGGCCACCCGACAACCGTCATCCCATGGACAAAGCGATCGAGCATCTCACGAAGACGTATCCGCTCGACACGCCGGCGTGGGCGGCGTGGTCCGCCGCCATGCAGCCGGCGAAGCTGGCGGGCCGCTGGGCCGTCACGGGATATCAACCAGGAAAGGGTGCGATCGTCGGCCAGGTCGTCGTCTCCGCCGACCCGAACGCTGGCGACAGCTTCAACGTCGACACGCGCTACACCGTGGCGCGCACCGGCGAAACCGTGTCGCGGGCCGGGAAAGCGATCGTCTACACGGGATTCCAGTGGCGCGGGCGGGGAGGCTTGCCCGGCAGCGACAACGTCTGGCGCGAAGTGATGCTCGTCGAGCGCGATTGGAAAGAGATGTCGGGACGCTGGTTTACGGGCGCGTACGACGAGATCGGCATCGACGTCAAACTCGTGCGCCTCAGTTCGGACCCGGCGGTATTCGGTTCGGACCTGACCGCGCTCAAGACGGCGTCCACCGGCCGCGCGCTCAAGATTTACGGTGCCAACCTGCCCGCGAGCGTCAAACCGGAGGACGTCGGGTTCGGGCAGGGCGTCAAGGTGACTCGCATCGTCAGCGCGCGCTCCGACGAGATTGCGGTGGAGGTCGACGTGGCGTCGAACGCGCCGATCGGCCCGCGAGACGTGTCGGTGGCCGGCGCGGTGAAGCCGGCGACGCTCGTGGTCTACGACAGGATTGACGGGATCAAGGTCAGGCCTCAGGCGGGGATGGCGCGTGTGGGCGGCGCGGTGTTTCCGAAGCAACTGCAGCAATTCGAAGCCGTCGGCGTGCACAACGGGCCGGACGGAAAGCCGGACACGCCCGACGACCTGGACCTGGGGATTGTGGACGTCAAGTGGTCGCTGGAGGAGTACACTGCAACCTTCGGAGACGACGACACGCAGTTTGTCGGCACGATCGATCAGAAGGGCCTCTTCACCCCCAACGTCGACGGTCCGAACCCGAAGCGCAGCGGCAACCGGAACAATGTCGGCGACGTCTGGGTCGTCGCCGAGCTCGCGCCAACGGGCGCGTCGCCGAAGCCGCTGCGCGCCCGGGGGCAGCTGCTCGTGACGGTTCCGGTGTACATGGCGTGGTTCTCGGCGGGGGACGGAAAATGATCAGCTGGGCCGCGCGGGAACATCATCGCTTCGAGGCAGCGGGACGGCCGTTCGTGTATCTGGTGCCGAGCGCCGCGATCTTCGCGCTCGACGACACGGCGGATGCCGTCATGCGGAGGCTGACCGACCGCCCGTACACGCGCGAGGAGCTCGAAGCGGAGCTGTCCGAGCGGC
>QHWJ01000419.1:0-767 GCA_003222535.1 Acidobacteriota bacterium
GTATGGACTGCGAAGGCGAGCAGGACCAGCATGACGGCCGATGGATACACCGTAGCGGAGCGTGTGCGCCACGCGACACCCAACAGGATCGCCGCCACCGCGTAGACCGCGATCGCGCGGACGAACGGCTGGAACCGGTTGTAGTACACCTCGTAGCCGGCCTGGTCGATTTCCGACGCGAAACCATTGGACGCGAGCCATTGCCGATAACGGCTCACTTGAGAGTTGAAGACGGCCGGTTTGTCTTGCGCGAACGCCGAGCTCATTGCAGCGTAGAAGGCGACGGGGAGCGGTGGCAGTTGGCCACGCGCGCTGTCGACGATGACCGTCCCGAGATTGCGCCAGTGGCTGCGTAAACCCGTGTGATCCCCAGGCGGAATCGCCGCAACCATCCCGGACTGAGACACCGCCTGGAACAACCGCGCGAATGTCCTCAGCCGCATCCCGGTCTCAGCGTCGAGCAGCTGGGCGCCGCCCTGGCGGCGTTCCTCGCTAATTCTAATCGCGCGGGTCAAATCGACCCGGAATGTCGCGAGCTCTCCGGCGAAGTCGAAACCGGCGGGATTGTTCCTCGCTTGGAGTTGCAGGAGGCTGTTCGGCTGGACGCTGTTCTTCAGCCGCTCGTACAGCACGAGCCTGCTCTGCAACGTGACGAGCGCGTTCTCCCATTGGGCGCGATCCGCCGTCTTGAGCTTGCCGATTCGCTGCACCTGCATCCCGATCGTTGCTGCCTTGGGTCCGAGGTCCGTGAAGGCGTAATAGCTCGT
>QHWJ01000419.1:777-4024 GCA_003222535.1 Acidobacteriota bacterium
GATTGTTTCCGCCCGCAACGGCTGTAGCTTGAAGCCGTCGAGCGACGCCGGCGCCGACGCCCGGATCTGCAGCAAGGCCAATCGCGCGACCGAATCCAATGGCTGCACGCGGCCGGCGACCGATACCGGTAGCCGTCCGAACCCGGTGACGTCGAAGCCGCTACTCCCGGCGAGCGGCAGTTGGAAAGCCGACACGGCCAGATACACAAAGAAGATTGCGAACGCCATCAAAGGCACAAACCGTTTCATTGCTAAATCTCCAACTGTGAGACGCGAAATCTCACCTGTTAGAACATCTGAGAAATTCGTCGTCGTGCGGTCGCCGGGCCGGGCTCGCTTGAAGGTCGCCACTGGTCCGGCGCGACCATCACGACATGTTCTTTCTATTTCGGACTACCGGGCTGACGTGGCGGCCGAACGATCATGCCCGGTACTGGAACGCCGCTCTGTGGCTGCGGGGCACTCTTCGGCACGGCACCCTGCAGCAATTGGATCGGCACCTTGTACTCCAGAGGGTTGATCGTCTCCATCGCGTGCCGCGACGCGAAGGTCACCTGTGCGCTTGGCCTCGGCGCCGGGGCCACGCCGGCGGGGGCCGAAAGCGGCGGCTCGTTCACGTCGTTCGCAGAGTTCGCGTTCACGTTCCCGACCGCAGCCTGTGGCTGAAAGATCGGGACGATCATCTGCGGGGCCGATCCTTGTGATGCTTGCGGGCCTTGCTGCGACCGCCCGAGCGACGTTCCCCGCCGCCCCGACGTTCTTTCCGGGTGCCCGATCATGCCCTGCTGGGAATCGATCACGCCCTGCTGGGAATACGGGGACATGGGTGGCTGGCTCCCGATTACGCCCTGCTGGGAATACGGGGACGAGTCGGGCATCGCCTGAGCCGCCATGGCTTTCTGGTACAGGGCCGACGACTGGTACGCGAGCGGATCCGTCGCTGACGCTTGGTAGGCCGATGGATCCGCCGTCGCCTGGGACGCCGCTTGATCCGGCGGCGTCTGCTCTGCCGGCATTTGCTCTGCCGGTGTCTCACTTGCCGGTGTTCGCTCGGCCGACGCCTGGACCGTCGACGCCTGGCCTGACCAGGCCTGAGGCGCTGGCGCCGCGGTGACCTTCGCCGCAACCAGGGCTGTCGTCGCCGGCATCGGCGCCATGCGGGGCGGCATCACGAGAATCCGGTCGAACACCGAAGCATTTGGGACGGCGACCACGCGCTGAGCGGCCACATACCCGCTCACCCTGCGCAGCACGACATCGAGCGCCTTTTGTTCGCTGACGTTGGTCAACTCGATCGTGACGAGATCGCGGGGAAGCCACTCGAGGTTGACGATCTTCATTTGGCCGACCTTGGCCCATTCGGTGAGGATCTCACCGGCGGTCGCGTTCTTCGCCACGATCGAGACGCGACCATCGTTTATCGAAACCTGGACATCGGCGAACGCGCTCGTACTGACAGCCAGCGACACGACAAGTGACACCGCAACCTTCTCAATCCATCCCATGGGTGAACCTCCCCGTCAGGGCCTCATTTGTCCGCGGACGATGCCGTCAGCTCAGGGTCGACCTCTGTATTGGTGGGTCTTTGTGTCCTTTTCGGGCCTGACGTCGATCAGTCGGACGGGCTGTGCCGCGTAGTTCTTCACCTCGAGCGCCTTCGTGGCCGGATTGAAGACGACATCGCCGGCCCCTGCCACTTTGCCAACGCCTTTCCCATCCGGCCCGAATCGAATGTCCATCAGATTGAATTCGGCGATTTCCCGGCGTGCCTCGAGTCGTGTCTCGCCCAATCCCAAACGCTCACCAGAGGCGACGATCACTTGTCGGCCGGCCGGCGTGGCAATCTCGCGCGCGAACAACAAGTCTTTCGGCGTTCGCATACGCACCCGCTCGCCGCGGGCCTGGACGCCCGGCAGCAGGACGACGCCCACGCGCTGTCGCAATTGCTCGAGGACCGGAAGCAATTGACCGGCGTAACCCTCCACGAGCGTACGGCTCAGCTTACTCAATTCCTCGTCAGTCGACCAGCGTTGGATGTAGATTTCGATGCGGCTGGCGTCTTCCGGATCCGACACGCTGACGGCCTTGGCGGCGAACTGCGCGAGGAACTCGGTCCGTTCGGTCGCGCCGGGGTGGGGCATGACGAGCAGGCAAAGGGCTACGCCGACGAGCGGCGCCAGAATGGGTCGAAGGCTCAGACGATTCATCGGTTCCCCTCCAGTTCATCGAGTTCCGATCGCGGCGTTGACAGAAACGCCAGCGGGGCAGAGTATCCCGGCTCTGCCCCGCTGCCGCTCCAGTTCCTTTACTTATGGGACTCTGATTTCAACAGCAGCCATATTCCACGGATCCGGCATCGCCCCACCGTAGGTACTGCGGATGGTGACCACCCCGGCCGGGTTGACGGGCGCTACCGTCCGCTGCACCCAGAACGCGTTACCCGTTCCCGCCGGTGTCCCGCTGAACTGATGCACGATTACCTGAGGTGGCACCCCTGTTGCCGCTGATATGACGTGGGCACCCCCATGGGTATTCGCCACGCCAACCACCATCGAGAACCCGGTGGTTGTCGTCAGCGATACCGTGGGCGCGCCACTCGCGGCGTTCGCGGATGCAGCCGCAGCCCCAACCAGACTTGGGTTGGCGCCGGTGAACGCCATCACCGTCATCGACCCTGGAGCGTTTCGGGCCGTCCTTGCGACAACCGTCACCGTTGGTTGCGCCAACGGCGAGACCGCCCACCAGATTTCCGCGTCGCCAAGCTGCGTGTTGCTACCCGTGGCTCGGGTCCACACCAACGGGGCTCCGTTGGTGACCGAGCTTCCAACGGTCCGAACGCTTTGGACCTGACGGCCGGCCGTGTCCGCCGAGACCAGGGCGACCAGCAACGTGTTCGCCGGTATCGCGAAGATCGGGGACGTGAACGTGGTCGTCGGCTGGTTCGAGTCCACCGAAACCGGCGTCCCTGCCGCGATCGTCACACCAACCGCCGCCGCATTCACGATCTGGTCGGCGAACTGCAGCTGCTCGATGTTCCGCAGGATGTCGGTGCCGTCGTTGGCTGGCGACTTGAATTTGCCAACGCCGGCGGCGTGGAACACCCGGATCGTGCCGTTCGCGTTCCGCGTGACCTGATAGTCGGCCAGCGGTCCGGAGAACACGGCCGTGTCGCAGTTGTGCGGCGCCGCGGTTCCGCAGTCGGGCGGTCCGACCTGCGCCGCCGTCGGCGTCACGATGCTGCGGACGA
>QHWJ01000127.1 GCA_003222535.1 Acidobacteriota bacterium
GATTCGCCACTCTGCCGCGCTGATGCGATTCGAGTCCGGCCAAGAGGTTGTTGCGGCGGTGGAAACCTGGAGTCGATCAAAGTTTTATCGCATTAGATGGGCGAGGCACGTAGCGCTTTGACCAGTCCCAACAAATTAAGGATCTGGAAGACTGAAAAAAGTCTTCAAAAAAAGTCTGCTACTTCAGGTTGACTTCATGACTTAATTCGTCGCAAAGCATCAGGAAATTTGAAGCTCTGAGTGCCAAACACAAAGAAGAAGAGGAGGATGTGATGCCGAAGGCTATTCTGGCAGGAACTCTGACGGTGGCGGCGCTCGCGGTGATCTTGACGATGCAAGGCGTGTCGCTGCACGGAATGACGGGAGATGACGACGAAGACGAGGCTCCGGGAAATCTGAGAGCGCTCTTTCACCTCGATAAGTTTCGCTTGCTGACCTCGCCTGTCGCGACGCTGACACCTGATTCAACGGGCGATGGAAACACCGGGAACATGATCGGCGCCGCCGCATTTGTTGCCAGA
The DNA here is from genome assembly GCA_003222535.1 of Acidobacteriota bacterium. Classification (GTDB taxonomy): domain Bacteria; phylum Acidobacteriota; class Vicinamibacteria; order Vicinamibacterales; family CAVVIG01; genus QHWJ01. The sequence continues at coordinate 522 of QHWJ01000127.1, forward strand.
GGAAAGTTCGGTCCTGCGGTCTCGTTCACTGGAGCGGGACAGGTTGTCGAGGCGGGCCACGATGCGACCATGGAACCGAATTTCGTGACCGTCGAGGCCTGGATAAAAGCGACGTCGGCATTGGGTACGGATGCGACGATTCTGGCTTATGGCTCGGACGGCTGCACGGCCACGTCGTTCGCTTCGTACTCGCTCAATCGAAGCGGAACCGATGGTCTCCGCTTCACCATCGCAGGCGTGGCGCCGGCGACCGTGGTCCATTCACCTACGTCGGCGCCCGCCCTCAATGGGGCCTTCCACCACGTCGCGGGCACGTTTGCTCCCCCTGTTGCCCCCAGCACGAACCGAACCGTCAATCTCTTTGTAGACGGCACCCAGGTCGGTGTTGGTACTCCGGCCGACGGGCTTAAGATCAACTATGCCCAGTTGCCCGCAAACCGCGGTCTTTCGTTGGGAAGGTACGACGGCGCCAATTGCAGCCCTGCCGCCCTTCCTGCATTCCGGTCGTTCAACGGCACTGCCGCGTCGCCAAGCCTCCTCGACGAAGTGCGCATCTGGGCGCGGGCGCTGACAGGCCCCGAAATCGCGGTCAGCGCCAACATGGGCACTCAAACGAACGTGCCGGTGGAGATCGGCGGCGAAGCAGAAGACGATGGAGCGCAGATTGTGTTCACGAAGGAGTGGGAGGTGACCAACACCACACCTCTGACACACACGTTCAATTTCGATATCGTCACGGCCGAACTATCGACCCAGATCAAGGCAACGCCCTTGACCCCGCGGTGCACGCTTGGCGATGCTGTTGTTCTTAAAAAGGCACCGCCCCTCGGCACCGTGGTCACCTCCAGCGCGAACGCGCTGAGTGGATCGGGAAAGAGTTGCACAATCTCGGTGACGCGCCCGACCGTGACCACGAGCGCGGACGTCAGGTTCGCAGTGCGTCTGACCAACAATGGGGCGGTCGAGGGACGCATTCGCATCCATCAGTAGAGTGAGAACGGAAAGCCGCGCCACGCGCCGCAGACCCCCGACCACGGTCGTCACAGACCGTGCGACGGTCTGCTCGCGCGTGGCGCGAACGGCGTTCAACTCTGAACTCTCTAGGCTCAACTCTCAGTGATCGGATCGACCTGTGAGCGTTCAGCGTCAATCGGTTGAGCCTTGAGAGTTGAGAGTTGATCATTGACCTCCCGCAGGCGCCGCTCGAGAAACCGGCGCTCGCTGTCGTTGGTCACCAGCGCGAGCGCTCGCGTGTAGCTTGCGGCCGCGTCGCCTGATCGTCCGAGCCGTCGCAGCAGATCGGCGCGCGCGGCATGCAGCAGGTGATAGCCGTCGAGATCGCCGGCGGCGCTGAGCGCATCGATCAGCGCCAGCGCCGGCAGGGGACCGTCCACCATCGCGACGGCCACGGCGCGGTTCAGCGAAACGATTGGTGAAGGCTGCACCCGCTCGAGCCGATCGTAGAGCCGGACGATCTGCGGCCAGTCGGTCTCCTCGGCCCGCGCCGCCTGACAATGCAGCGCCGCGATGGCCGCCTGCAGCGCGAACGGACCGGGCCCGCCGCCGAGCGCCTCCTCGACGAGCGGCAGCGCCTCGGCGATCTCGGGTCGATCCCACCGCCGGCGATCCTGCTCTTCGAGCACGACGAGATCACCGGCCTCGTCCAGACGAGCGTCGCGGCGCGAATCGTGAAGCAGCATGAGGGCGACGAGCGCCGTGGCTTCCCGCGGCGCCGGCGCCATCAGCGTCCGCACCAGACGGCCCAGACGGATGGCCTCGGCGCAGAGGTCGGTTCTCACGAGCGGCGTGCCTCGAGTAGCCGCATACCCTTCGTTGAAGACGAGATAGATCACCGTCAGCACCGCGTCGAGCCGCGCGGGCATGTCGCTGGTGTCGGGCACGGCATACGGGATTCCCGCGTCGCGAATCTTACGCTTTGCCCGCACGATCCGCTGCGCCATCGTCGCTGGCGGGACCAGAAACGCGCGTGCGATCTCGTCGGTCTCGAGGCCGCCGAGCGTGCGAAGCGTCAGCGCGACCTGCGCCTCGGGGGCAAGCGCGGGGTGACAGCAGGTGAAGATCAGCCGGAGACGATCGTCGGGGATCTCGGTCGTATCGTAGTCGGGCTGCTCGACGGTCTGGTTGAACCACGACGGTCCGTGCGAGTCGAGCGCTTCTTCGGACCGCGTCCGGCGCCGGACGCGGTCGATCGCCTTGTGGCGTGCGGTCTGAATGATCCAGGCGCGTGGAAACTCCGGGACGCCGGAGGCCCGCCACTGATCCACGGCGGCCGTAAACGCTTCCTGCGCCGTCTCTTCAGCCAGGTCGAAGTCGCCGACGAGGCGGATCAGCGTGGCCACGATCCGGCCCCAATCGGAGCGATACACGGCATCGACCGCCGCGGCGGACCGGTCGTCAGTGGAGCTCGAGCCTTTCAGGCGAGCGGACCGGTCGGCGTCATGGGGCATGTGCGATGGTAGATTCTTTTCTGCAGGGCTGTCGATCCGGCGCGTCGCCGTTCGATTCACTCACGGAGGCACACACATGAAGTACATGTTGCTGATTCACGACGACGAGAAGGCGTGGGGGAAGCTGAGCGAGCCGGAGCGGCAGAAGATCTACGGTGAATACGGGCAATTCGGCCAGCAGATCAGGTCGGCCGGCCAATATCTGGCCGGTGCCCAGCTGCAGCCGACGTCGACCGCGACCAGCGTGCGGGTGCGCGACGGCAAGCGGCTCGTCACCGACGGTCCGTTCGCCGAGACTCGCGAGCAGCTCGGCGGCTACTACCTGGTCGACGCCAGGAATCTCGACGAGGCCATTGACATCGCCGCCAGGATTCCGTCGGCGCGCATGGGCACGATCGAGGTCCGACCGGTCGTGGAGATGGGGGCTCAGGCGACGGCGGCCACGGCATAACCGCCACTGGGGCGGGGCGGATCCGCGTGTCCGCCCTCGCCTTCCTAGTCGAAGGACTGGCGTCACTCCCAGGCGAGCGTGGATCGGCGAGCCCAGTACTCGGCAGGCGGCTCGGCCATCGACGGCCAATCGCCCTCCTCGGGCGTGATGTCGAGCGCGTGCAGGCCGCTGCGCAGCTGATCGGACGTCACGGCGCCGGACAGCACGACGTCGGTCCACGGTTGTGACAGCGCGGCGGAGAGCGCCACGACATCGACCGTGGTTCCGTGCGCGTCAGCCTTCCGCGTCAGCGGCGCGGCAGATTCGCGCGCGTGCCGGCCGGCCAGGCGGCCGTTCGCAAGCGCTTCCTTGACGATCACGCCCCACCCTCTCGCCTTTGCATCGGCGAGGGCCGATCCCGCCGATGTCTCCAGGAGGTTCCACGTCGCCTGGACTGACTGGAAGAGATCGACGCCATCGACCTCAACGTCGAGGGCCCGGCGAATCGCGTCGGCCTGTTTCGGCCCGCTGACGGTCAGGCCAATGCGGAGCCCGCCGGAACGCAAGCGCGCCAGCTCGGCGAGGACTCGGCAGTCATCGAGCACGCCGCTCTCAGTTGTGGCCGAATGAATCTGGTACAGCCGGAGCCGATCGCCCAGTAGCGCCTGACTTTCAGCCACCTGTCGCCGCAACGCCGCGAGCGACAAGTCCTTCACCTCGTGGATCGGAGCATCGAGCCGCCATGCGCCCGTGTAGGTATAACCCCACTTCGACCCGACAGTGATCGCCTCTCGGGGAACACTCCGCTGCGTGAACCAGGACGCCAGAAAGGCCTCGGCCATCCCGTATGAGCGAGCCGTGTCGATGTAGCGGATTCCGGCCGAGTACGCCGTGTCGAGCATGTCGTGACACCGCCGCTCCATGGCGGCGACGCTCCGATCGGTCCCGAGATCGGTGCCTCTGCCGATCGTGATGTACGCGGGCCGTCCGAGCGCCGCCAGGCCCAGCCCGATCGGGCTGACGACGAGACCGGTCGATCCCAATTGACGATCACGTACTCGCACGTACCCGCGGTGGAGTTTTCATGGCACCGCTAACGCCAAGTCTGAAGTACGAAGTCTGAAGTCTGAAGTCTGAAGTCTGAAGTCTGAAGTCTGAAATGTGGCAACTTCTCCGCAACGAACGAGAGGCATAAAACGGACCGTAATTCTTTTTCGTGGTTTTCGTGGTTTTCGAGTGGTTTCGTGTTTTTTGTGGTTCGTCGAACTTCAAACCTCAGACTTCACGATCACGATATCCGAGTGGTGTGTCTCATTTCCTGGCCGCGTCTTCCGCTTCCTTCTGCCGGGCGCCCCGCAGCATGCCGCCCAACGAGTAGTTCGCTTCGTGGCACGCGTACTCGTAGAGGTTCTCATCGGTCGCGTTCCACGGATACTCGCCGGTCCACGAGCGGTCCCACGTCGACGGATCCTCGACCGTGAAGCGGTAGAGCAGCGTCTTCGGGCCGGTGCGCGTGAAGCGCTCGACCACGTGCAGCTGGTCGCTCGATCCCTGGAATTGGGTTTTCGCGGTGAAGTTGGTCGTATCCACGACCAGCGTCTCGCCCTCCCAGTGGCCTACCGAGTCGCCCATCCACCTGCGGATGTTCTGGGGGAGATGCGTCGCGCCCATGCGGATTACGCGAGCGTCATGAACCATCTCGTTGAGTATCAGCACGCTGTCCCGCGTCTGCACGATCTGCTTGAGGTTGTTGTAGAAGTAGTTCGGAAGCGACGGCGGTCCTGCGGTCGAAAGGAATCCGAGCAGACATCGCTCGGCCAGCGGGCGGACTTCCGGGCCGTCGAAGGCGCCGGGAGGACCTGACGAAGCAGCCGACTCGCTGGCATCCGGGCTCGCCGCGCCGGCGAGGAACGCGGCGTTTCTCTTCCGCGCTTCGGGCTTCTGAGGCGGCACTCTCCCATTTGGCGGATCGACAATGAGCGAGCTGCGCTTCTGTCCGTCGACCGTGATCATCCGCGTCCCGCCGGCAAGCCAGAAATTGTTGTAGCCGCCGACCACGCCGCCGCCCGCCCGCTCGAGGAATTCCAGGTACGACTTTCCGGTCGTCGTCTCGCCGCCGACCGGCGGCGCGCCGCGGTCGCCGCTGAGCGGCGCATCGTTCTTGACCTGCCGCTCCTGCTCGTACTTTTCCAGCGCCGCCGCTTCTTCTTTGGTGAGCACGAGGCTGTTGACCCCGGGAGACCGCTCGACCGGCGTCATCGTCGCGACGTCGTAGAACCCCTGGAAGTCCGGATGGCCGTCAGCCGTGCGGGGCACCGTCGACGTCTTCGGCGCGGTGGGGCGGGCTTGAGCCGCAAGCGGCTGGGGGGCCAGCCACAGAGCCGCCGCCGCCACCGCGAGAGATCCGATCAAGGCAAGCATTCGATTGCGCATGTAACAATTCTCGCCCTTACCGACTCGTTGTCAACTACCGCGTCAGAATTCCGAATTCCGAACTCAGAATTCGTGAAGTGTCCGGGATGCTGGATGCGCGGTGCCAAACGAGGCTGCTGGTCTCGAAGAGATCGAGAACCGGCGGAGCTATCGTGTTACGCTCTGTGCGGTGATAGAGTGCCCCCGCACGCCTCAACGCTCCCGCGTGTCCCGCAGCCATCGGTCGGACGCGTGGAAGACGAAGAAACATCGAAGTAACAGTACAGGATGAGGCTGATATGAAGAAGTTGATCACCGCCGGAGCGTGTGGACTCACGGTCTTCATGCTCGCAGGCCTCTCGGCCACTCTCTCGTGGGCCGCGGGAGACGACTCTCCGACGTGGAACCGGAAAGCGGCTGCGGCATACCTGGATCAGCGGCAGGACTGGTGGCAGAAATGGCCGTCGGCGGCGCGCGATCACGGGACGTTCTGCGTGTCGTGTCACACGGCCGCGCCGTATGCGCTCGCCCGGCCCGCGCTTCGCGTGGCGCTCGGCGAAGCCGGTCCCTCGGCCCCCGAGATCGCGCTCATCGCCAACGTTACGAAACGTGTGACGGCGTGGAAGGATGTCGAGCCGTTCTACCCGGATCAGACTCGCGGTCTACCGAAGACCAGCGAGTCGCGAGGGACCGAGGCCATCCTCAACGCGCTGATCCTCGCGAGCCGGGACGCGCGGAGCCCCTCGCTCAGCGACGAGGCGCGCCGGGCGTTCGACAATCTGTGGGCCCTGCAGTTCAGATCCGGCGATCCGTCAGGCTCCTGGGCGTGGCTGAACTTCCACTACGAGCCGTGGGAGGCGGACAATTCGGCCTACCACGGCGCCGCGCTCGCGGCGATCGCGGTCGGCACGGCGCCCGGCGGCTACGCGGCCACCCCGGACATTCAGGACCGGCTGAAGCTCCTGCGGGAATACCTCCAGCGTGGAAACGAGAAGCAGCACCTGTTCAATCGTGTGATCCTGCTCTGGGCGTCCGCTGTCTGGCCGGGGCTCCTGACACACGAGCAGCAGCAGGCGATCGTCGACGCCACGGCACACAGTCAGCAGGACGATGGAGGGTGGAGTGTCTCGTCGCTGGGGACGTTCAAGCGCATCGATGGCACGCCGCTCGACACGCGCAGCGACGGCTACGCCACCGGACTCATCACCTTCGTGCTGCAGATGGTGCCGGACCCGCGCGTCCAGCCGCAGGTGAAGCGCGGTCTCGCCTGGCTCACGACGCACCAGGATCCGGCCACGGGCGTCTGGTTCGCCGCGTCGCTCAACAAACAGCGCGATCCCGCGTCCGACGCCGGACGCTTCATGAGCGATGCGGCGACGGCGTATGCCGTCCTCGCGCTGACTAGCGTCTCTCGGTAAGTCTGAAGTCTGAAGTCTGAAGTCTGACCGCTCAGACTTCGTACTTCAGTCTTCAAACTTCAGACTTCAGACTTCAAACTTCGTTGTTCACACAACGGGAGGACTCATGCTCCGCAAAGTGTTCGCGAGGGCGGCGGTGGCCGCATCGCTCTGCTCGCTGCTGCTGCCGGGGGCCGTCTCGGCCCAGAGCAGCATCACCGGTCTCGTGAAGGACACGACGGGCGCCGTGCTGCCGGGCGTCACGATCGAAACGACGAGTCCGGCGATCATCGAGAAGGTGCGCACCGCGGTCAGCGACGGACAGGGACGATACACGATCATCGACCTTCGTCCCGGCGTCTACAAGGTCACCTTCACCGTCCCGGGCTTCACGACCTTCGTCCAGGACCGCATCGACCTGCCGTCCAATTTCACGGCCACGGTCAATGCCGAGATGAAGCTTGGAGCCGTCGAAGAATCGGTGACGGTCTCGGGGCAGTCGCCGGTCGTCGACGTGCAGAACGCGCAGCGGACGACGGTGCTCAGCCGCGATCTCCTCGATGCGATCCCGGTGGCCCGGATGTATCAGGCCGAGGGCGCGCTCGCGGTGGGCACCAAGGTCAGCGACCAGAATGTCGGCGGCGCGCGCGCGGCGGTGAATCCACGTCTGACGGCGCACATGAGCGTGACGAAAGACACCACGATCGACGTCGACGGGATGAAGATGAACACGCTGGTGGGTGGCGGCGACAGCCACCCGGATCACAACGACGCGATGAGCCAGGAAATCACCGTCCAGACCGCCGCTCTCGGCGCCGAGGTCTCGGCCGGCGGCCCGCACCTCAATCTCGTCCCGCGTGAAGGCGGCAACAGGTTCAACGGCGCGACCTACCTCGGGTACACCAACGGCTCGTTTCAGACCAACAACCTCACGCAGAATCTGATCGACCGCGGCCTGAAGACGCCCGACGCCGTGGATCTCATCTTCGATGCGAACGCGTCGCTCGGCGGGCCGATCAAGCGCGACCGGCTCTGGTTCTTCGGCTCGTACCGGAACGTCGGCAACAACAACATCGTCGCCAACAGCTTTTATCCCGACGGTTCGCCGGGCATCTACGATCAACGCGTCCGGAATTACACGCTGCGGCTGACGTGGCAGGTGAATCCACGGAACAAGATCACCGCCTACGACGATTACCAGACGAAGTATGTCGGCCATCTGTTCACATCAGGGACCGAGGTCCAGTTCGGCGCCGCGCGCCGGCCTCCGGTGTTGAAGTACACCGACGCCGTCAAGTGGACGTCGACGGTGAACAACAAACTGGTCTTCGACCTCGGATTCGGAACGAGCGTGAATGCGTACAGAGAGGGGTATCAACCCGGCGTGTTGAAGACCCCGTTCACGCCGGAGTGGTATGCCAACGCGTCGAAGGTGGACATCAATCGCACCACGATGACCACGGCGTCGGCTCCGGAGCTGGGCACCTACAACTTCCGGTACATGCTCATCTCGTCGATGAACTACGTGACCGGTTCTCACGCGCTCAAGGCGGGTCTGCAGTGGCACATCGGCCAGAACTGGCTCAACCGCGACGCCAACGGCGACCTCACCGTGCGGTACCGCGATGGCGTGCCCGACTCGGTCATCGTCTACGACACGCCGGCGCGTCTCTACGACCTGTTGAAAGCGGATCTCGGGCTCTACCTGCAGGATTCGTGGACGTTGAAGCGTCTGACGATCAACCCGGGCCTCCGGTTCGAGTATTTCAACTCCGCGATCCAGGCGAGGGCCGTCGAAGCGGGACGGTTCGTGCCGGCGCGCTCGTTCTCAGAGGTGCCGGACGTTCCGAACTGGAAAAATCTCGCGCCGCGATTCAGCATGGTCTACGACTTGACGGGCGACGCGAAGACGGCGGTGAAGGGCAGCGTCAACAAATACAATCGGGCGTACACGACCGACTTCGTGAACCGGTACGATCCTCTCGTGCTGCAGAGCGACACTCGCAACTGGTCCGACTGCGACTTCGTGCCGGGCACGTCGACCTGTTCGAGCCTGGTGCTGCCGACCAACCGCGACGGCATCGCCCAGGACAATGAGATCGGACCGAGCAACAACAGGAACCTCGGCATCATCGCCACCAGGCGCCCCGATCCCAACCTCAAGCGCCCGTACGACATCGAATACAGCCTCGGCATCGTCCGCGAGCTGGTGCGAGGGGTGTCGGTGACCGGCGCCTGGTATCGACGGGAGACCTACAACCTCGAGCAGCAGATCAACACGCTCGTCACCGTGAACGACTTCACCTCGTTCACGACCCCGAGCCCGCTGAACGGCGAGTCGGTGACGATCTACAACCTGAACCGATCCAAGCAGGGCCTGGTGGATCTGCTCGACACGACGGCCGCCGACCGCTCGAAGGCGGGCGTGAGCTACAACGGCCTCGAAGCGAGCTTCGCGGCGCGGTTGCCGGGGGGCGGCAACATGTTCGGCGGATGGTCGGCGGACCGGCTAATCAACGTCACCTGCGCCGGTTTCGATCCGAACACGTTCCGGTACTGCGATCAGCGCGAGTTGGAGATTCCGTTCCGGCACGACTTCAAGTTCGCCGGCAGCTATCCGCTGCCGTTCGACGTCCAGGTCGGCGCGACACTGCAGAGTTATGCCGGCCTGCCGCTCGCGGTGAACTGGGCGGTTCCGACGAACCTGTTTCCGGGCGGCCGGACGCAGGCCGTCACCGTGAATCTGCTTCCCCCGGGCAGCAAGTACCTGGACCGGTGGAACCAGCTCGATCTGAGCGTCCGGCGGACGTTCCGGTTTGGCAAGGCCCGGGTCGACGGGGCGCTGGAGATGTTCAACGCGCTGAACACGGACGTCGTGCTGTCGGAAAACCAGAATCTCGGGTCGACGCTGGGACAGCCACAGGCGATTCTCCAGGGGCGTCTCCTGCGCATCTCGAGCCAGATTAAGTTTTAAAACTCTCAAGTTTGAAGTCTGAAGTCTGAAGCTGAAGTCTGAAGTCTGGAGCACGTCGCACAAATCGACGTGGCGCCTGTGGATGTGAGGGGGGCTCGGCGTGCTTGTGAAGACCCTGTTCATCGCGGCGCTTCTCATCGTCACGGCGACCGGATGCGTGTCATCGCCCGCCTCGCCGGGCGCGCCGAGCTCGCCGGCGGGCTCTTCGCTCAACCTCTCCGGGACGTGGATCGGGACGGGCACCGACGCGCAGGGGCCTGAAACATTCAGGTGGACGCTGACGCAGACAGGCAGCAACCTGACGGGCAGCGCATCCCTCGACCCGGCTGACGCGACCGACGGCACCTGCGGCTCCTGTCACAAGCAGAAGAGCGGCACCATCACGGGGACGCTCTCGGGAACCGCGCTCACCCTGACGCTGGACTTCCCCAAGGGTGGCAGCGATCTCACGCCCCTCTGCGGCCTCACGATGACAGCCACCACCACCGACGTGGCCGCTGGCCGGATCGCGTCGGCCTACAGCGGATCCACGACATGCGAGGGACCGATCAGCGACGGCACCCTCCTCATGTCGCGCTGAGCGACGTTCGAAGCGGCCACATGCCCTACTCGATCCACCGGTAGGCGTAGTCGCCCGCGCGCCCTCGACGTCCAGCGCCAGAACAGGCGGAATCCTTTGCGATGCCACCGGATCAGGGTATCCGGTTTCACGATGGTGAGCACGGCTCTCCAGTCGGTCAGCCGTGAAGGCACGAGGGTGATCCGCGTCGCATCATCGGCACGGCGGGGTTTGACCCGGCGCTCTTGTGATTCGTGTCTCGCCGCTCGCTTTATGGTCGACGGCCATGCGGGGGCGTCAGGACCCACGCGCGCTTTGGTTTCGGGTCGTGCCATTATCAACTCGATCCGTTGCGGCGAGTTCTGTTCGGCCAACTCGAGTCATCGGGTCAGCACAATGGTGTCCAGTCCCAGCGGATTCCGGCAGCATGAAGCAGCGGCGTTGGTGAGCACGATTGAAAGTGCGTCGATCGGACTTGTGGCGTTCGAATTCGCTACCGTCCTGAAGTCTCCAAACGTGTTCGGCACCGTACCGGTCACCGTAAAAACGGGGCTCGAGTTTCTGGAACCCTTGATTGTGTATGGGATGGGCGTGGTGCTTGAGTACAGGTCAACGGATGCGAAGCTGAACGTGGATCCGCCAGCCGCGATCCGAATCTCCCCGGTGACCGTGGTCGCCGGCTCGGCCAAAAATTGAATGAACGGAGCCGGATGCCCGTAGGTTGTGCTGGCGACCCATGCCCCAGATGCCGTCGAGACAGTAAAGGCAGACTCGGTAAAGCTGGTAACGGCCGCGTCGTTGACGGTCAGACCGTTGAAGCTGATGACAGTCGCGCCCTGAGGCCTCGAAGTCGTCGGTTGCGGTATCAGTTGGAACGACAGCGTTTGGTCAGACGTGAGCGTGACGCCCTTTGATTGCGACAGATAGTTG
>QHWJ01000420.1 GCA_003222535.1 Acidobacteriota bacterium
AGACGCTGTTTGGCCGCGTGCGCGTGCGGATTCGAGGCGGGCTCACCGTGGGTACGACCTATCGCATCACGCATCCATACGGTGTGCTGACCACAACGGCCATTGACAAGAATGGTGTCGGAACCATCGACGAAACGGAGGACATCGGTTGTCTGGCGCCAGTGCCTGGCGTCATCTGCCCGCCCTTCACACCGATCGTGACTTCGACCCCGTGGCCGTTCCTCGTCTGGAATCCGGCCGTTGCACCGGCGGCGCCTGCAGGATACATCGGCGACCCGTTAGTCCTGCACACCGTCGTCGGCAGCCCGACCGGCAACAACCTGTTCAGACTCGAAGAGCTCCAAGGCGGCGGCAACGGGTCCAACCTGATTGACCAGACAACCCTGTTCTCGGTCGCCGGCAAGCGGATCGACTTCACGCCGCCGAAGGCGACGGTGACCGCCCCACTCGTCGGCGCCACGGTATCGGGCACTGTCCCGGTCACGGCGACGGCCACTGACAACGTGGGTGTCACGAGCCTGCAGATTCAGCTCGATGGCATCAACCTCGGGCTCGCGGGCGCTTCTTCGCCCGTGACCGTGTCGTGGAACACCGCCTTGTCGACCGCTGGCTCGCATCGGCTCAGGGCGATCGCACGCGATCTGGCCGGCAACATGGGAACGTCTGCAGACGTGCTGGTCACCGTGAACAATGTGGTCAACCCGGTCCCCGTCACGGTGCCGAACGTTGTGGGTCAGACCCAGGCGACCGCTCAAACAAGTATCACCAACGCGGGTCTCGTCTTCGCCATCAACACGGCGAACAGCGCGACGGTAGCCCAGGGACGGGTCATCAGTCAGACGCCTGGGGGCGGCACCTCGGCGGCGAAGGGCAGCACCGTGACGCTGCTCGTCTCGCTGGGTCCAGCGGCGAACACCAACCTTGACCAATGCGGAAACGATCCGGCTCCCTCATCCCACAACGACGGGTGCAGCGCCAGCGCGACCGACTGGGTGAGCGGCCCCCTGGGCGCCACTAAGGCCAACTACCTGGAGGGCGACTCGATCCCCTACCGGATGACGTTCGCCAACCTGAGCACGGCGGGGACGCACGCGGTCACCATCGAGTGGGACACGACGAAACTCAGCACGCATGCGATTGATTACCTCACGACCTTCAACCGCACCGTCACCACGGCGAACCCGTGCCTGGGCGTCTCCGGATGCAGCCCCCAAACGTTTTCGACGTTCGCGATCCCCGCCGATTCGCAGGTCACGGGTGGGGGGGTGACGCCTGTCGCCGGCGACTTCAGGCTCTACGGCGGGACGATCACCGGCCTCAGCGCGTACTCCCGTGGCGCGGGATTCCCGGCTGGGGACCTGTCCCGTCGCATCACCATCAATTTCACCGCTGGCCGGTCAAACCCGGTGCTCGCATGGGGCGGCCACATCAGCACCCGCCAGGACTGGGGTCTGGGCAACTCCGCCGTCGCGATTCCGGGAGCGCCTTACCACACCCGCCTGATCGATCTCGACGGCGGCGGCGGCACCCAGGACCATTCGCTCTCAGCCGATGCCGTGATTTTCCCGGGATCGATGACGATCATCGAGCAGGCGACACCGGAGGGAAGCACGTCGTTTCCTTACACCGCCAGCCCTTCGCCGCTCACCAGCTTTTCCCTCGTGGACGACGGAACGACGGCGAACACGCAGGTGTTTTCCAACATCACGACGTTCCAGACGTACACCGTCAATGAGACGCCGTTGCCTGATGGATGGACGCTCACCAGTGTGACGTGCTCGGTGACGAGCCCGAATGGCGGCACGTCCTCGACGAGCAACACCACCGCCACGATCAACATGAGTGAAGGAGAGAACTGGACCTGCACGTATGTCAACTCGCTGCAACAAGCACACCTCATCGTCATCGAGCACGTGATCAATGACAACGGAGGCACCAAAGTCGCCGGCGACTTCCCGATGCACGCGTTCGGGGGTGGTGCGAATCCGGCAAACTTCTCCGGCGCGGAATCGCCAGGGACGGACGTCACCATTACCGCACTCCCAGCCGGTACGAGCTTTAACGTGAGCGAAGACCCGGTGAGCGGGTATGGGGGCTCTTTCTCAGCGGACTGCTCTGGCACAATCTTCCCCGGTCAGACGAAGACGTGCACGGCCACCCATGACGACATCGCGCCGCACCTGATCGTGATCCAGCACGTGGTGAACGACAACGGCGGGACGAAGACGGCGGCCGACTTCGCGATGACGATTGGCGGGGTGACGGCGACGGGCGGCAACACCTTCCCGGGCGCGGAGTCGCCGGGAACCAATAAGACCCTGACGACGGTCGGAGCCTATACCGTGACAGCAGGGGCGGTGACGGGCTACGCGCAGACCAGCGCCTCGGCCGAGTGCGTGGGCACGATCGCCCTGGGGGAGACCAGGACGTGCACGATCGTCAACGACGACGTCCAGCCGAAGCTGATCGTCATCAACCACGTCATCAACGACAACGGCGGGACGGCGACGGCGGCGAGTTTCACAACGAGCGTGACGGGCAGCAGTCCGAGCCCGGCGTCCTTCCCGGGCGCCGAGTCGCCCGGCACGACAGTCGCCCTCAACGCGGGCAGCTATAGCGTGAGCGCGTCGAGTGTGACGGGCTACGCGCAGACCAGCGCCTCCAGCGACTGTTCCGGGACGATCGCGGCGGGGGAGACCAGGACGTGCACGATCGTCAACGACGACGTCCAG
>QHWJ01000234.1 GCA_003222535.1 Acidobacteriota bacterium
CCATGCGATGTGGCAGCAGCGTTTCAATCGCGATCCGTCGGTGCTCGGTCAGGCACTGACGCTCGATGGAGCGCCGTACGTCATCATCGGCGTGCTGCCCGAAGCCGCAACCGCGTTCCCGCTGGATCAGCTTCAAGTCTGGGTCCCGCGGCCTGCCGAGGTGCCATCCGTGGCTCAATCGCAGTTGAACGGGGGCAGTTTTTTCTTTCGAGCCATCGCGCGGCTGCGTCCGGGCGTATCGCTGGCGCAGGCTCAAGAAGCGATGAACGTCGTCGCCGCCACTTACCGCGCTGCGTACCCCGCGAACCTCGACGCGCCCTCGCACATCGACGTCGTGCCGCTCCTGGACGATGCGGTCGGGCAGCCGCGACAGAGTTATTTGCTGCTGTTCGGAGCGGTGGGATGTGTACTTCTGATTGCGTGCGCCAACATCGCCAACCTCGTGCTCGCGCGCTTTGCCGGCCGGCGGCGGGAGATCGCGGCGCGCTTCGCGCTGGGTGCGACGCGATTCGACGTGATCCGCCAGCTCGTCACCGAAAGCCTGCTGCTCGCCGTCCTCGGCGGCGCCGCGGGGGTGTTGCTGGCGCAGTGGGCGCTTGCCGCACTGGTCGCCTTCGGAGCCGATTTCATTCCGCGCGCGATCGAGATCCGGATCGATCCGCTGGCGCTCGGCTTCGCACTGGCCGTGTCGCTCGTCACCGGGCTGGCGATCGGCCTGCTGCCCGCGTGGCAGGCGGCGCGTATGAACGTGCAGGACGCACTGAAGGAAGGGGGACGCGGATCGGTCGGATCCGGCGGCCGTCTGCGATCCGGGCTGCTCGTCGCAGAAGTTTCACTCTCGCTCGTGCTGTTGATCGCGGTGGGTTTGCTGCTCACGAGCTTCGTCCGGTTGCAGCAGGTCAAGCCCGGATTCGAACCGGGCGGCATCTTCACCGCGCAACTCGCGCTGCCGCCGACACGCTACGACCGGGACAAACTCATCGCCTTTTATGAGCAGTTGCTTCAACGCTTGTCGACGCTGCCTGGCAGCACGTCGGCCGCGCTCACCGACCGCGTGCCGCTGACCGGCGAGCGGGCGCCGACGGTGGTCGCGATCGGCGGCAGGCCAGTCCCGCCGCTGAGCGAACGTCCGCAGGCGAACCGACATCTCGTCTCGCCGCGGTACTTCGCCACGCTCGCTATCCCGATTCTCGCCGGGCGCGATTTCGACGAGCGCGACAGTTCTCGTGTGCCGCACGTCGTCATCGTCAACGAGACGTTTGCGCGGCGGCATTTTCCCGGCCTGAGCCCGATCGGGCACACGTTGGTCACCGGCATGGCGCAGTTGCCGTCGCAGATTGTCGGCGTCGTCGCCGACGTGCGCAGCACCAGTTTGAACGCGCCGCCGGAAGCGGACTACTTCCTGCCGGCACTGCAGCGGCCGGAAGCCTTCACGAACATCCTCGTGCGGACGAACGTCAGCCCCGCGGCGATGCTGCCGGTCGTGCGCGAGGCACTGCGATCGGTGGACCCGGATCTCCCGCTGCTGCAACCGCAGCCGCTTTCCGCGCGCGTCGCGCGGACGGTCGCCGATCGCAGACTCGCGCTGATGCTGCTGGGAGGATTCGCGGCCCTGGCGCTCGGGCTCGCGAGCCTCGGGGTGTACAGCGTGATGGCGCACCTCGTGACGTTTCGCACGAGCGAGATCGGTCTTCGCATGGCGCTCGGCGCATCACCCGGCGTGGTGATGCGAATGGTCCTCAGTCATGGCCGGCGACTGACGCTCATCGGGATCGTCGCCGGGATCGCCGGTGCGCTCGCGGTGTCGAGACTCCTGCAGCAGACGCTCTTCGAGGTCGACGCGACCAACCCGCTGATCTACCTTGCGCTGTCGGTCTTTCTGCTGCTCGTTACCGAGTGCGCGTCGTGGTTCCCGGCCCGGCGGGCGACGAGAATCGATCCCGTGATCGCGCTCCGGGCCGAGTGAATCAGGATCGCGCGCGCACGGCGGCGACGAGCGCCTGCGTCGCCAGTTGCCGTGGGGAAATTTGTCATCACACTCGATTCACACATGCCGGCGCCAGCCGCCATTTCCACGAATTTTGGCTGAATTTGCACCGGTTGCAGCGGCGATACAATGGCAAGCGGTCAACGGGTGTCACATGGAGTGACACTGCATTCGCCTGAAGGAGCTGGCCCATGGGGAGGTCGCGCGATTGCGCCAGGAAGACGAGGGCTGCATAGCGAGCGTTCCGATGGAAAATCGCGAACGCTCAAATTGCGCGACTTCTCGCGAGTTTTTCAAACGCGGAGGGATGGCCGAGTGGTCGATGGCGGTGGTCTTGAAAACCACTGTACCCGGAAGGGTACCGGGGGTTCAAATCCCTCTCCCTCCGCCAAATTCTCTAGGAGAATCGTGGATCTAACAGCTGGAGCGGGGGAAAGTTAGCGTCGATCAGTTCGTGAAACTTGAAACTTTCGCCAGCGAAAGTCCCATCACTACCCAACACCGTCGGATCGACTCGCGAATTCTGCCGAACAAAACCGAAGACTCCAAAATTACTGACGGATTTTGGTCCTGCTCTGGACCACGGTATCGGGGTTCGAATCCCTGACACCCAGCCAATCAAACACAAGTGTCAAGTTTTCCAGCAAGTCCCACCTGACAAAGGCGTTACGAGGTCTAGATTCGTGGGGTCGAATCCCAGCCAGATCCCTTTCTTCTCCTTCGCGCCGGCGTTACAAATTGCCGCTGTAACACAAGCGCACCGTCATCGCACATGGTAGGTGTAGCGCGAACATCCAGCACCGACGTCCGATGACAAGGAGAATCCGATGATCACAGAAGGCCTGCAGCCCTACGTCAACACGACCGACGAACCACCAATCTACTTTCTGGGACTTCCCACCATCCTGAGAGCAACCGGGCAGACGACCAACGGCGCGTTCGGACTCGTCGAGAATGTGATGCCACCGGGGTTTGCGTCGCCGTACCATACGCACCATCTCGAGGACGAAGCGTTCTATGTCCTCGACGGCGACATGGCTTTCGTGTGCGACGGTGACTGGACGATCGCCGGGCCTGGCACGTACGTCTTCGGGCCGCGCAACATCCCTCACGGTTTCAGGGTGCTCGGCGACGCGCCCGCGCGCATGCTGCTCCTCTGTGCACCTGGAGGCTTCGACCAGTTCGTCGTGGAGATGAGTGAGCCAACGCCTGGTCCGCCCGACATGGCGAAACTCATGGCCGTGGCGGCGAAATACCGCGTCGACATCCTCGGGCCGCTGCCAGAGCAGTCAGAGGCGCCGGCGCCGTCGACGAACCGACGATCGTCTAGCTCTCTGAAGGATGCCGTGGATCGAGTTCGCGCGCAGCACGTCGCAGCCGTCAACGCCGGAGATCTCGAAGCCGCACTCGACATCTTTGCCCCCGATGCAGCCGTGATGCCTCCAGGCGAACCGGTACTGCAGGGAGCCTCGCTTCGGGCCTGGTTCACCCACGTGTTCGCGAACTTCAGCCTTCGGGGTTTCGAAGTTCGACCTGATGCCGTCGACCAGCACGGGAACGCCGTGATCGAGCATGGCAACTGGAACGCCACGCTGCAACCCAAGAACGGAACACCGAGCCAGCCGGTCGGCGGAACCTACGTCACCGCGTACGCGCGCCTCGCGAACGGCAGCGTCCGCGTCGTCCGAGACATCTTCAACGGCATGCCTGGGTAATCGAAGCCCTGGCTTCCTGAAACGCTTGTCACGGAAGCAAAGCCCGCGCGCCTCTTTCTGCGTACCTGCTCCCTTCTGCGTAGAATGGTGCGCAATGAATCTGGGGCTCAGCGATGCCGACCTGGCGCCGCGCATTGCTGCAGGCGATCGCGAGGCCGAGGCCGAAATGTGCCGGCGCATGGGACCGCGGATTCGACTCTACGGCCTTCGCCGCCTGCGATCGCCATCTGCCGCAGACGATCTCGTGCAGCAGGTGCTGCTGAAGATCCTCGAAGCGCTGCGGGCCGCTCGCTTACGAGAACCGGACAAGCTTGTCCAATTCGTGCTGGGCACATGCCGGATGACGGTGCTCGACCTGCGGCGCAGTTCGTATCGCCAGGAAGAGTTGCTGGCGACGTTCGGAGGGGATCTCATGCCAGACCCGCCTCCGATGCCCAGGCTGGACGACCGTCACTTGGCCCGCTGCGTTCAGGCCCTCAAGGAGCGCGAACGCTCCGTCGTCGTGATGACCTTCTACGACGAGCAGACGGCTGCGGAAACAGCGCGCTTTCTCGGGATCTCGGAGGCCAATATTCGCGTAATCCGCCATCGCGCCATCCAGCAACTGCGCGCCTGCATGGGAGCCACGCTGTGACCACCCCACACCTCGGCGGCCCCAACGATTGTTCGAATCCCATCGAGGCGGCGGTCCTAATGGACTACTGGCTCGCCGCCCTGCCCTCCGCAGCCGAACAAGCCGTTGAGCAGCACCTGATGACCTGTGACGGGTGCGGAGACCGGCTCCGCGAGGTGATCGCCATGGCCGAGGGTCTCCGCGCGCTCGCGCGATCGGGATCGCTGCAGGTGGTGATCAGCGATCAGTTCGTGAAGCATGCGGCGGAGACAGGTCTCCGCGTGCGCGAATACGCCCCTCCGCGAGGGGAAGGCGTCCAGTGCACCGTGGCAGCCGACGACGACCTGCTCGTGGCGCATCTCGCAGTGGATTTGACCACAGCGTCGCGTGTCGATCTCAGCTGGTGCGATCCACGGGGCGTCGAACATCAGCGAATGGCGGATATCCCCATTCGCGCCGAAGCGGGCAGCGTTATCTGCCAGCAGTCCATCACATGGGCGAAGGCCTCACCCACGGCCACCATGATCGCGCGACTCGTTGCGATCGACGACAAAGGGGATGAACGGCTTCTCGGCGAGTACACCTTCCATCACACTCGAACAATTCCTGGCCCGCCAGGATGGGAGATGCCCTGAAAAGACTACCGGGCGAAAAAGTGGCATCAGCCATTCACCGTTCGGCTGGAAGGCACTCAGAGGACGGTCACGATTGTCGTCCGAAAAGTGTATACACATTTCGGACACCTCGACCTGCGGTAGGCCGACGAAGAGCGAGCGTCGTGGTCGAGAATTGAGACATTCGCGAACAAGTCGAGAGGAAGGCTTCAGGCCGCCGTCAGCAGCCAGTTGCGAATTCCGTCCCTAACACCCAGCCAGCTCATCCGCAAGGCAGACCGGTCCCTACTGGATGAACGAGGGCCGCGGCCAGGCACACGGCCTGGTAGTTTTCGTTGGTCCCGTTAGCAGGATGGCCGCCCGCGCGACGAATCTCTTGTTTTGACGGACGCCGACACCCCAGCGCTGTCGGCAGCTCCCCATCCCGGGATGCTGATGCTCTCGTCGCAAGGACACGTCGGTCCCTACTCCGCGCGCAAGATTTGCACTGGGTCCAGCCGCGAGGCGCGGTACGCGGGCACCAGGCTGGCAATCAACGCAACAAGAGCCAGCGTGGCCCCCACGGCGGCGAGCGTCCCCGGATCTGATGCGCTCACGCCAAAGAGGAGCGTTCTAATCACCCTCGCCGACGCGAGCGCGGCGATTGTTCCGGCCGCGATGCCGACGAGCACGGGTGACATGCCCTCGACGATCACCAGCCGAAGGACGTCGGCTCTCTGCGCGCCAAGCGCAAGTCTGATCCCGATCTCGCGGCTGCGTCCGCGCACGATATACGAGAGGACGCTGTGGACTCCCACTGCGGCGAGCAGCAGCGCGACTCCTGCGAAGACTCCGAGCAGCAGCGCGCTTAACCGCTGGGACGCCAGTCGCTCGTCGAGCACCTCCAGCATCGTCCGGATATCTCCGACCGGCTGCTCTGGATCGATCGCGCGAATCGCGGCAATAGCAGGCTGTGCGAGTGTGGCGGGCGGCACTGTCGATCGAGATTTCCTCCGCCCTTGGCACCTGGCTGGCGAGCAGCGTCGAGGCTGAGGTGAGGGTCCCGTACGCGAGCAGAAGCCCGAGCACGCCACCGGCGACCGCGAGGAGCAAGGCTTCGGTCAACAGCTGCTGAAACACGCGTCCGCGTGCCGCGCCAAGCGCGAAGCGAATCGCGATCTCCTTTCGTCGGCTCAGAGCGCGAGTGAATAGCAAGTTGCCGACGTTGGCGCAGGCGATGAGGAGGACCAACCCGACCCCGCCGAGCAGCATGAGAAGCATCGTGCGGCTATTGCCGACGATTTCCTCCTGCATCGGGATGACCACGGCTTCCCAGCCTCGTCCGTCCGTTTGAGGAAACTCACGCGCGAGCCGTGCGGAGATCGCGTCCATCTCGGCTTGCGCCTGCGCCAGTTCGACATCTCGCTTCAGACGCACGACGCCATACCGATTGTGATTCCCACGGGCGGCCCGCTGCTCGTCAGTGAGTGCGAGTGGGATCCAGACGTCGCTTGCCATCCCCGTCCATGACGCGACCGAGGCAGTGGCCGGCATGACTCCGACGATGGTGTACGCTTCGTCGCTGAGCTTCACCGTGCGGCCGATCACGTCTGGGTGTCCGCCGAATTCGGTTCTCCAGAACCGGTCGCTCAGGACGACCACGTACTTGCCGCCTGGCGTGTCTTCCTCTTGCCGAATGACGCGTCCGAGCGCCGGTCGGGCTCTGACGATCTCGAAAAAGCCCGCGCTGACAGCTGTCGCACGTACTGTTCGCGCGGTGCCCGTGCCGGTGAGCGCGAGCTCCCTGAAGCCACAGCATTGGTACAGCGCCATCCCCTCGAACGACTGTGCATCCCGCTGCCAGTCGTAGAACTTGCCGGGGGAGAGCTCGAAGAGTCGACCGCCCGGCGTCCTGGTGAAGATCCGCACCAGGCGTTCCGGCTCCTCGAAAGGCAGGGGACGCAGCAGGACCGCGTTGACGATGCTGAAGATCGCCGTGTTGGCGCCGATGCCAAGCGCCAGCACGCCGACGACGGCAACGGCGAACGATGGTGTCCGAGACGCCACCCGGAACGCATAACGAAGATCGGCAAACACCGTACGCATCCTCGAGCACGAGACGACGTTTCCGTCTCGCGATGGTGAGGCGCCGATGCGGCGGCGGACGATTCTGCTGCTGTTCTGTGCGATGTCTATTGGCTATGGAGGGTCCGCGACCGCCGCATGTTGCCAGTCCCCGCCCGACACGATGAGAACGCGACGTTCTCCGCGACCGGTGTAGTGGGCGCTCGGGCGCGATCGCGGGGAGGGCACTCAGATCGCCCACAAGCAGGTATCCTCAGGTCATGTCCGAACTGGCGACGGCCGCGAGACCGGCCGACATCATTGCGAAGACATCGCGGCGCGTTGCCGTCGCGCTGACGATTTGGAGGTGGGCCGACCGTCGGCGCTGCGCGAGCTCGGATTCGACCAGCGCGGAGTCGAACACGCGGGGAGTATCGAATGAAGCAAAACGCAATCTTGGTCGTCACGTCTCTGCTCTCGATCCTCTTGCTGACGCTTCACATTACGGACGACATCGTCCGTGGGATATCGAAGGCCGAGCCCTCAAACACTGCGCTGCTCATCCTCGCGGTCTTTCTGTACGGGACGCTCGTGCTCGCCGAACGGCGATCGGGGCACGTCATCATGCTGCTCGTCGGGTTGTTCGCGGCAGCCATGCCCGTCATCCACATGAGGGGGGCACACTACAGCGAGATCGCCAAGTCCACCGGCGGCTTTTTCTTCGTCTGGACACTCTGGGCGCTCGGCGGGCTCGGGGGCTTCACCTCCATCCTCTCGGCGCGCGGACTGTGGAGTCTGCGACGGGGCCAGCCGAGGTAGTCGATCCTCCGACGGTCGCTATACTGACCTCGATGGCCCGCTCGGAATCACTTGCGGACGAGTCGCGGGCGCCGCTCGACGTATTTGCTGGAGAACCACAAGGTCTTCCTCCGGTATCTTGAAGCCGCGTGGGCGAGCGCGAACTGGCTGAAGACATCCTGCAGGATGCATTCATCAAGGTGATGGGAGGATCGTTCCTGCTGCCGTGGGACCTGACGCTCGGCGTCGTGTGGACCGGCCGCTCGCCGCTGCCCTGGTCGGCGACGGCGGGAAGAGACCTCAATCGCGACGGCTTCAACAGCGACCTCGTCCCCGGCACGTCGCGCAACTCGGGCAGCCGCGACCTGAACCTGACTGCTGAACGCCTGGCGGGCGCTGAACGGGCTCGCCGCCGTCAGCGAATCGCAGATCGACACGTCGCGCATCAACATCGTGGACGCGCGCCTGAGCAAGGCGTTCAAGTTCGGCGGCAGGAAAAGCGGAACTGCTCGCCCAGGCGTTCAACCTGTTCAAACGCGAAAATCATTCGTCGAGCGCGAACACGAACAACGAGAGCCCGGACACGATGGACACGTACTGCCGATTGCCCACGCGATAGCTGATCGGACCGCTGTTGATGGCCGCTCCGAGATTCGTTTTCCACAGCAGCGATCCGGTGCGTGCATCCAGAGCCTGGAAGAACCCTTCACGTCCGCCCGTGAACAGCAGATCCGAACCGGTCGTCAGGATGCCGCTGTCGGTCACGTCTGTCATCGTGAACTTCCACTTCTCCCGTCCCGTCGCAGGGTCGACCGCGATCACCGCGCCGTGACCGGCCGCTTCAGTCCAGGTGTTGATTGGCGACCGCCCCAGGCCGGGCGCCCCGGGTACCGCCGTCAAGTTCCGTGGGCCGCCGCCGACGAAGTTCGTGCCTTCCTTGTACTGCGACGACGCCGGGGCATAAATGCTCGCGTAGTCTTCCCACGCGGAGACATAGAAGAGGCCGGTGCGCTGGCTGAACGACGGCGAGTACCAATTCGTCCCGCCCTGATTGCCCGGATAGGTCGGCTGTCCCTCCGGCTGCGGCGTCTGCTTCGGTCGGCCGCGCTCATCGAACTCGCTCATCCAGTTGACCTTCACGAACGGCTTCCCGAGCAGAAATCGTCCCGTCTCCCGATCGAGCACATAGAAATTTCCGTTGCGGTTGGCCCAGGTGACGACATTGACGCGGCTGCCCGCCCAGTTGTCGACGAGCACGGGGACCTGCACCGAGTCGTAGTCGTAGACATCGTGCGGCGTGAACTGGTAATGCCATTTCAGCGTGCCGGTGTCGGCGTCGAGCGCCACGACTGACGCGGTGTAGAGATTGTCGCCGGGCCGCTGCACGCCGTTGTAATCCGGACCGACGTTGCCGGTGCCCCAGTACGTCAAGTTGAGCCGTGGATCGTAGGAGCCGGTCATCCAGATCGAACCGCCACCATGTTTCCACGCCTCGGGATCGCAGAAGGGCTTGGCCTCGGCGGGACAGCGCTCCCACGTCTCGGAACCGGGCTCACCCGGCGCGGGGATTGTGTAGAACCGCCACGCTTCGCGTCCGGTGACGGCGTCATAGGCTGCGATGAAACCCCTGATGCCGTACTCGCCACCGCCCACGCCAACGATGACCTTGTTCTTGACGACCAGCGGCGCGTGCGTGATCGAGTACCCGGATTTGGTACTCGCTACCTCGGTCTTCCAGATGGCACGGCCGGTTTTCCGGTCGATCGCGACGAGCTGCGCGTCGAGGGTACCCATGAACAGGGTGTCGCCAAGGATCCCCAGCCCACGATTATTGGCGCCGCAACAGACGACGCGATCCTGGGCCGGTGTATAGCGATAGATCCAGAACGCTCGACCGGTCGCGGCGTCGAGCGCGACGACGTCGTTCAAACGCTGGGTGATGTACATCGTGCCGTCGACGACCAGCGGCGTGGTCTGCCAGTTGCCGGCGATCGGCGATTGGTACACCCATTGGAGCTTGAGATTCTTGACGTTGGCCGGTGTGATCTGATTCAGCGGGCTGTAGCGCGTGCTCGAATAGTTGCCGGAGTAGGTCAACCAGTTCTGCGGCTCGCTCGGCGCGGCGGCGAGGCGCTCGGACGTCACCTGTCCATGCACACGGAGAGACAGCACACCTATCAGCGATACGATCCACCAAGCGAAGCTTCGTCGTCTTGCGATCACGGCTATCGTCCTTTCAGCGAAAGCAGGTACGCGAGCACATCGCCAATCTCGTCGTCGGAAAGCTTGCCCTTGTAGGACGGCATGGGCGACATCTTCGAGATCGTGAACTCGCGAAGGTCGGCTTTCACCAGCGAGTGCAGGCGTTCGTGGTCGTCGATGATTTGAAGGCCATACGTGTCCTCGTTGAGCCGCCGGCCGTTGATGATCGCGCCGTCCTTCGTCACCACGCGGACCGGACGGTTGATCGGCATCATCTGACTGGTCGGGTCGACGAGCGACCGCTGCAGCGATCCCGCGCTGCGTACGGCGCCAATGTCGCTCAGGTTGGGGCCGACGCGGGATCCGTCCAGGTCAATTCGGTGACAGTCGGTGCAGGCGCCTTTGCCGAGGAAGATGGCGCGCCCGCGCGCCTCGTCGCCGGCCTTGACCGTCGCCGCGTCGAACGCGTTCATGTTGCGAAGATAGGCGACGATGCCCGCCATGTCGGCGGCGTCCAGCGCGAACGCGGGCATGCCGGCCGTCGATCCATTCCTGATGAAACGTTCCAGGTCTCGATCGATGACGGCGTTTCGAAACGTGCCGCTGCGCAGATTCACCCCGCCGATCGCGTCGCCCTGCGCGCCGTGGCAGGTGACACACTTCGCCGCGTACACGGTCGCCCCGTACGCAATATCGGCGCTGGCGTATGGGTTGTCGTGCGGTGGGACCGGACCCTGCGCCGAGGCGACGGTCAAGCCGATCGTCCAGAACACCATTCCACGCATCACGGCCGCACAGGCTTTAGGCATCGATCGCCTTTCTGCACCTGTCCCGTCCCACCGGCGCCGCATCGGCATGGGGGTCTCCGGCGGACCGACGCCGGGCCGGGGGACAAGGGCGCGAGGGCGAAACTGATTCTAGCGGCAGGGCCTCTATAGCGAAAGAGAAACCGCCAGCCCGGTCGCTCGGGTAGTGTCTGACGTCCAGTCCTACGCGTCAGGTGGCGGTCCGTTCGGCCAGACGTTTTATCAAAACCCGACCGTGATCGGCGTCGTCGAGGCGCACGGCCTCGCCGTGTTGACGGCTGGCACCCTGTGGTTTCTGGCAACGCGTCACAATCGGATGTGCTCGGGGCACTCCATCGAGTCCCGATGAGCACCCCGGCACGTCGGATCGTGTTACTCACACCGGAAGTTCTTTGCCTCGTCGGTGCTGCCGGTGCCGATGTAATGCGCTGTCGCTGGATACGCGCACAACGGGCGCGTGCGATCGACGACGGCGGCGGTCATGTGCGACGCGGGAATCGACTGCGGCTTCCTGCCCGACTCGACCCACTGATCGAGCGCCGCGACTTTGTCGGACTGATCCGTCCCTGGCCCGCCCTGGCAATGGCCCATACCCGGCACCATGAACAGTGCGAGCGAGTTTGCGGCCGAACGTCCGACCACGTCGTTGATCCGCCTGAACATGATCAGGCTCGTGTCGGGTGAGACCAGCGGATCGGCCCAGCCGTGATACATGAGCAGCTTGCCGCCGCGGTTGAAGAAGCGCGAAAGATCCGGGTCACCGCCGTACAGGAGCCCCTTGTCCGCTTTCACCGCGCGCTCTACATCGTCTGGCACTTTGATCGTGTGGTAGTCCCAGTCCGGACTGAACACGATCTTCCGCATCCCTTCATGCGATTCGCCGGACGGTGACGGTCCGGCCACACCGCCCCATCCGAGTTCCGATCCAGGATAGTAACGACCAGGGTGCAGCAAAGCGCCGCTCTTCGGATCGCGGATCGGCGATGTCATGGCCTCCGCGGTCTCGACCTGATCCGTGGTCAGGCAATCGGGACGATCGCCACCGGTGCACCTCAACGTCGCGAAGTCGAACGAGCATCGCGACGGATCCTCGAGGACACCGTCTTTCACGCCATCGAGCGCATCGCACTTGTCGAGCACCGCCTGGTGAATCATCGGATACTTGTTCGCCGGGATGACGGCCGCCGGCGAGCGGTTGACGTAGGTGTTCAGCCAAACGCGCGCGGCATACAGCCGCATCTGATCCCAGGACGGGTCGCCAGCGACGATGCCGTCGAAGTCTTCGGGATAGCGCTGCGCTTCGATCAGAGCCTGGCGCCCGCCCGTCGAGCACGAATTGAAGTACGCCCGCGACGGACGCGTATCGTAGCGTGCGGTCACGATCGTTTTCGCCGTCACCGTCATCTCGTGGATCGCGCGATACGCGAAGTCCACGAGCTTCTCGGGATGCCCGGGTACGAAATCCGCGTTGCCGCCGGCGTGACCGGTGTCGGTGCCCGCAGCCGCATAGCCCGCCTTGACGGCAGTGGCCAGCGCGAGATACGGCATCGTGCCGCCTAACCCGCCGTTGCCTGCCGCCTGAATCTTGTGGTTCCATCCGGACAGCGGCAGCCATACTTCGACGCGGATGTCGGAGTCAGCCGACGGCGTCAACTTCAGCGTGACGCGACAGAACGCCGGCAGCGACTTGAACCCGGCAGCCGCCGCCGCGTTGTTGGCGTTGGGTGGCGTGAAAGCGCCGGCGGGGACCGACTCAGCGGACAACACCAAGCCGTTCGACAGCTTTACCTGGCCCATCGACTCGCACGCGATCGGGGCAGCGCCTGCCACGCGAGGCGCCATCGCGACGACAACAGCAATCAACGCTGCGATTCTCATGTCGGCTCCACTATCGTCGCGGGCGCGCCGTTTAAGCGGCCGCGCGTGAGTTTACAGTAGGGTTCGCGATCCTGGTTAATCGGAGACGATTTGCAACGAGGCTCTTTGCAGATAATCTCCAGCAGTGGTATTTTTTGGGCTGCCGTGCACTCCAAGCTGAAGGGGTTTCGCGACGACAGACAAGCAAGACGAGGCTCGCGCTCATTTTGCGGTCTCTTACACGGCAGGGTATCGTGAAAAGTGTTGCTTTCGCTGAAAGAGGAATCATGTCTCGAGCCGCTGATTCTCTGAGATCGCTTCTCGCGGATCGAGCCGTGATCCGGGGGCGAATCACGCTCAGCAGCGGTACTGTGTCGGAGTACTATTTCGACTGCAAGAGGGTGATGTTGAGCTCCGCGGGCGCACCACTCGTAGGTGAGGCCGTTCTCGACGCAATCAAGAGCCTGCCGGAGCAACCCGTTGCGATTGGCGGCCTGACGCATGGCGCCGATCCCATCATCGGAGCTGCGATGATGAAGGCGGCGGAACAGGGCCAGCATCTGGATGGCTTCTACATTCGCAAAGAGCCGAAGAAGCACGGCACTCAGAAGTTAATCGAGAATGTTCCAGAGCCCGGCACCCCGGTGGTTATCGTCGATGACGTCGTGACGAAGGGTGGATCGGTGGTGCAGGCAGTCGACGCGGCCGAAGGGGCTGGTTGCCGCGTGGTTGCGGTGATAGTTCTCGTTGACAGACTCGAGGGCGGGGCCGGGAAGATCCGGGCGCGAGTTCCAGACGCACACTACATCCCGATCTTCACGCTCAAGAACTTCCTCGACGTCGACGAAATCAGGCGAGAGTGGACGAAGACCTCCGAGCAGCTGTTGCCCGCGGCTTCCACGTAGATAATCTGTGGGCGATCGTCCGCATAATGACTGTCCGCTCTTTGTCCGTGCCCCGGCGCGGACTGGCCCCAAATCAATCAGGCCAGGGCGAGCCTCAGGTCGTTGGCGGCCGCCGCCTCCTCTTCCGTGAGCCATCCCCATCCGCGACGTTCCGCTTCGGCCCAATCGAGCGCGAGGGCGTGTGTCGCGAGACGCAGGCCGTAGAAGAGCTCGCGATCGCTGAAGAACTGCACTTCAACACCTCGCTGGCCGAAGTCCCGCAGCTCACACTCGATCTGCCGGCCGTTGCGCGAGAACGAGAACAGCAGCTCGGTCGAGGCTGGTACGGGACGAATGGAGGACGTCGACATTTCGAGAGGGCTCCTTCGACAGCCCATTGTCGGACGCTTGGGCTTCGCAAGCCAGCGGATCCTCGTCGCGGATGATGATCGTGAATCTGTTTGATGACACGGAGTATCGCCCGCGAGACACTCCATCAGAAAACGGACCGCGCCGCCATACAGGTGGCGTGATTTCTTCCGAGTCACGTACAACGCGGAAACCGCGGAACCCGCAGAGAAAAATGCCCGAGGTCTTTCTGCGTGTTCTGCGAGTGCCAGCCACGAACGTCGCGCCAGCGTCGATCGCCGTGCGATTTCGCGCGACACGACGCATCTCGGGTCGCTCGGGCTGGACTGGTCGAGGTAGCCGGAAGCCTCACAAGGCCGAGCTTACGCGAACCGCGGATCAGCCGATAGAATGGCGGATCGGCCGATAGAACGAATGTGGAGGTCCCCCATGCAGAGCCGTCACGTGGACATCCCAGGGCCAAAACCGGCAAAACGCGACACGTCGGTTCAACAAGACACCGGTTTGCGGGCAGCCGTCTCAGCATTCGAGGCATGGCAGCGCGAACGCCCGCCCTGCCCTCCGCCCCCCAGCCGTCTGCCGCTGCGGCAGCGTCTCAAGCACCACCGGTCCTGAGAGATGTCCAACTGGCTTGAGGACGACGGCCCGCGGCTTCTTTCGCGGGAGACATTTGCATTCGAACTGGAGTCCGAACTTCGACGGGCTGGCCGTTCGCGGTCGGACGTCACCCTCGTCGTCCTGGAGACCGGCCGGGAAAGCGGCGCTTCCGGGACGACGGCCGACGAAGTGGCCATGCTCGAGATCGCCGAAATCGTCGACGAAACCCTGCGCGACACGGACCTCGTGGGATTCGCGGATCGCGCCGCGCTCGGCCTGGTGCTGGTGGACGCCGACGTCCATCGCTCGGTCCAGGTTCTCGATCGGCTGATGTTACGGATTGGCCAGAGGGCCTTCTCCCCGGCTGTTCACATCGCGGTCGGCGTCGCGTCGTATCCCGAGCACGGCGTCGACGCCGCGTCGCTCAGGCAGAATGCGAAGTCCCGGCCTTTCCTGCGCGAGATGTTCGGGACGAATACGCCGGTTTCGTCCCAACGTCACGTCCAGTTTCTCCGTAAGGAGGACCGCCGGGCCGATTCGAATCGTGGCGGCTCCCCGGCCAGTTGATCGCGTCTCCGGAATCTCAGGCGGATGCAATGTTGCGGGGCCGGTCAACGAGAACCTTCGCGAAGTGCGCCGCCGGCAGCGGCCGGCTGAAATAGTACCCCTGTCCCTCGCCACAGCCCATCGCTCGGAGGCATGCGAGCTGCCCGGCCGTTTCGACTCCCTCAGCCACGACCCGTTGCTTGAGGCTCTTGCCTATGCTGATCACGGCGCTGACGATGGGGGCCGCGTCGGTCGCATGGGTGATCTCGTGGACGAACGATTGGTCGACCTTCAACACGTCGATTGGGAACTGGTTGAGATGACTCAGGCTCGAATACCCCATGCCAAAATCATCGATGGCCAGGCCGACCCCCATCGCTTTCAAGGCTCGAAGTGTGGTGGCCGTCGATGCCCCTTGCGTCATCAGGACGCCTTCGGTGAGCTCCAGCTGGAGATAGCGCGATTCGAGGCGCGACTCCCTCAGAATCTCGCGGACTCCGTGGAGAAAGCCCGCACTCCGAAACTCGAAGGCCGAGACGTTGACGGACACGGGCAATGACGGCAGCCCGTCATCCTGCCACGCCCGGGCTTGCCGGCACGATTCGCGAAGCACCCATTGGCCGATCGGCACGATCAGGCCACAGCCCTCTGCAATCGGTACGAACTGCGACGGGAGTATCGGTCCGCGTTCGGGATGCATCCATCGCGCGAGCGCCTCGAAGCCGACGATGGCGCCGGTGCCGAGGTCCATCATTGCCTGATAGTGGACCTCGATCTCGTGCCGCTGCAGAGCGCCCTGCAGGCTGGCTTCGAGTGACTGCCGCTCGAAGACGCGAACGTGCATGTCGGATGTGAAGCACGCAAACCGCGCGCGGCCCTGCTGCTTCGCGTGATACATGGCGATGTCAGCCCTCTCGATGAGGTTCTCGGGATCCACGCCATCGTCCGGGCTCACGCTCACGCCCACGCTCACCGTGATGTGGAGCTCGTGTTCCGCGAGCTGATGCGGCTCCGCCAGCGACTCGATGATCTTGCCCGCGGTGGCCGCTGCATCATCGCCGCGCTCGATTTCCGACAGCAGGACGATGAACTCGTCGCCGCCCTGCCGGCTGACGGTGTCGGAGCTGCGGACACACGCCGTGAGCCGCGCGGCCACCGACTGAAGCAGGCGATCGCCGATCGCGTGGCCCAGCGAGTCGTTCATGTGCTTGAAGTGGTCGATGTCCACGAAAAGCACCGCGAGCCTTCTCCCGTGGCGCCCGGCGACCGCAATCGCCCGGGCGAGCCGGTCGTTCAAGAGCAGTCGATTCGGCAAATCGGTCAGCGAGTCGTGGTGCGCCAGATGCGACAGCCGCAGCGATGCCTCGCGCGCCGCGCTCACATCGCGCAAGACGATCACGGCGCCGGTCACCTGGCCCTTTCGATCGTGGATGGGGGTCGCGGAATCTTCAATGGCCATTTCCACGCCATCCCGCCGGACCATGATGCAGTTCGCCGTGAGGCCCACTGTTCTGTTCTCTTGAACCGCCAGCCCCATCGGATTCTGCGCCGGCTCGCGTGTCGTGCCGTCGATGATGTGGAACACTTCGGCCAGAGGGCGTCCCGCCGCTTCTTCGCGACGCCAGCCTGTCATCGCTTCCGCCACCGCATTGAGATACGTGACGCGGCCCGCCAGGTCCGTGCTGAGGACGGCGTCTCCAATGGAGTTCAGCGTCACCTCGGCGCGTTCCTTTTCGGCGAACAGTGCCTCCTCCACGGCCGTGCGCTCGATCAGACCTCGAATCGCGCGCCGCAAGGAGTGGCTGTCGAGATGTGTCTTGAGCAGGTAGTCGCTCGCGCCGCGCGCGACCGCCTGCTGAGCGAGGCCTTCATCGCGGACGGCGCTGAGAATCAGCACGGGCAGTTGCGGCGCGGCGTTCGATACCGTGACGAACCCGTCGAGACCCTCGCAATCAGGCAGCGTCAGACCCAACACGACGGCGGTTATGCGACCTTTGACGAGCAGGTCCACGCCTTGCGCCAACGTGTCGGCCCAATGGATATCGAGCGGACCGCCTTCCCAGTCGGCGAGCGCCGCTCGAATGCTCTGGCGTTCGCCGGGATCGCCGACGATGACGGCGAGCGCGGAGCCAGCATCGCCCATCTTCGACGCAGCCATGCTAAGGTGAGTATGCTGGCGCGCTACCTCTGAAGCTGTTCAAAACTGTACAGTTTCGGATTTGCAGGTCCCGACCCGAGCGCATCGCAGATGCGATGCGTTTACCTCGACCGAGAGACAATTCACCGCCACGGTCCGCCTGAAGGCGGACACAACCGACGTTGCTACCCTGGTCGGCCTGCAGGCGGACACTGCCGACGTTGGTACCCAGGCGGTTCGGCGAGTAGAATGAGCACCCCCAACACTGTGATTACAAATGATCGCGGTCCCGCGGACGAAGTGACGCCCTCGGCGGCGCCGCCGGCGAACGAGACCGGCCGGCCGAAAACGGTGTGGACCCTGACAACTCAAGCAGGTCGTTCGATTGAATGCTTCTCGCTCGCGGGGAGGGACCGCATCGAAGTCGTCGTCCACTACGACCGATCGCCGGTCATCAGTCAGTCCTTCGAGGTCGGCGAGGAGGACCTCGCGCTGATCTGGGCTGAGCAGCAGCGCCTGCTTCGTCTGCGCGAAGTCGCACACCGTCTTCGGTGTCCCCGTTGCGATGAGGCCATGGTCCGCTCGCGCACACGCGGCTACGAGTATGTCGTGAAGCTCTTCACGCGCCGCCGGCCACACCGATGCACGAGTTGCGGCTGGCGTGGATGGCGCCGCGATGGCTGACCGAGTCGTTCCTGTTGTCTTTGAAGGAGAGCGATGTCAGGCGTAAACGGCCACGAACGGCACGGCGAAGGGGATTTCCGCGGGCCGACTACGCTCCGAGGAATTCCAGATCCTGCTCGGGTATCAGAAACCCGTCGAACACGTCATCGCTGCACCACTCCAGATAGAGCCCTTGACCGGTAAACGGGTCGCCAGGAAGGGCGATTCCGGCGAACGCGACCTTCACAACACGGCCGACCGCCAGGCGCAGCACCGGGGGGAGTGTCTCGAGATCGGCCGGACGAAAGCGGACTCGTCCAGCGTACGCGCCAGGCACGCGCCCGTCTTGCGCACAGGGCACGTTTCGAGGCGGTGGCTTCGGTGCGCGCGGACGCCAGGCAAGGATGGGCACGCGCCGGAAATCGCAACTCGGGTACCATGAGCATTCCGCTCAACGACCAAGGAATTCGTGGATCGCGCCGCCGGCCTCCCGCGGAAGTCCCTGGCAGGGCAGACAAGTAGCTGCCTGAATCCGGCAGGGGATAGCCCTGGAGGTGCGGGTCGTGATAAGAATCGTGCTGCACGTCAACGAAGCAGCTGCCGAAAGGGACCGATCATGATGAACCAGAGCACCCGTCGGGAGATTCTCAGGGGAAGCCTCGCGTTGGCGGGCCTGAGCGTGTTGGGTATACCGGAATGGGCGCTGCCGGCCCTCGCCCAAGGCGAGACCGTTGTGCCTTTCACCGATCTGCCCGAGAACGTCAGGTGGGAAACGCCCCCCGACCGTCGACTCCTCGATGTCCGCACGATCGATGGTCCGTTCACACCGAAAGACAAGTTCGCCACCACCCAGCACTACGGCCATCCCGAGGTCGACCCGGCGACCTTCAAGCTGAAAGTCTCGGGACTCGTGGATCGGCCGAAGTCGATCTCGCTGGACGAGTTGAAGAAGATGGGCAGCACCGACCTTGTGGCCGGGTTCGAATGCTCGGGCAACCGCGGTCCGCTCCAGGGTCTGTGCGGCAACGGCCGCTGGACCGGTGTTCCGTTGAAGACGGTGCTCGATGCGGCGGGCGTGAAGGCCGCCACGCGGGAGTTCGTGTTTTTCGGCGCCGATCACGGCGAAGAGGAAGTCGAGTGGCGGACGCAGAAGTACAAGGTCGATTACCAGTTCGGCCGGAGCCTGAATCGCGAGCAGGCGCTGTCGGGGAGGCCCTTCCTGGCCTGGGCGTTGAACGGCGAACCGCTCACGCGGCACCAGGGCTCTCCGCTCCGTCTGATCGTGCCGGGCTGGTACGGCGTGTCCAACGTCAAATGGCTCGCGCAGATCCATCTCCAGGAAGAGACGTATCTCGGCAAGTACCAGGCGCGCTGGTATCGTACTTTCAGGGGCGAGATGATCGACGGCGAGATGCGGTGGAACGAAACCGCGATCAGCCACATGCAGCTGAAGTCGTTCGTCGCGCGCGTCACCAGGAACGGCAGCGCGCACAAGGTGACGGGCGTCGTGCTGAACGACGGCACGCCGATCAAATCGGTCGAGGTGAAGGTGGACGAGGGACCGTGGCAGGCGGCCACGATGGATCCGTCGACGAAAGAAAAGTACGGGTGGAAGCTGTTCACCTATACGTGGAACGGCGCAACGCCGGGTGCCCACACAATCGTGTCGCGCGTCACCGACGTCACCGGCAAGGTGCAGCCGACCGAGCAGGAGCTGGAAAGCAAGAAATCGTTCCTCGAACAGAACTCGCAGGCGCCGCGGAAAGTCATGATTAGCTGAGTGCGGCATTTCGTAAGTACGCTGACGTATTGATTTGGACAAGCCACTGAGACACTGAGACAGAGAGACGCCTCGCCCGCCGATACGCGGCGCCGCGTCGAGCGCGCTACCTGAAGCGTCTTCTTCTCTGTGTCTTTGTGTCTGTAGCCAAATATGTCGTTGTATTTCTGAAATGGGGCACCGATCGCCGTCACGAAATACACGCCGTAAATTGTGAAATCGAGTGCCAGGCAAGCTGGCAGGTGTGCGCTCGATTTTGTCGACGGAGGTCGCAGCCTGAGCGGTAGTCGATCTCGGCGTGCCAAAAAATCACCTGGATCGATGACTTCTCCGGCCTGACCCTCGCGGCCGGCGTCGGCCGGCAAGTCGAACGGAATGAGTCACTAAACTCTTAGCACCAGTACCGGCCAGGCAGGCAGACAGGCGACGGCCTGGATCCTGTAGTACTCCAGCCCGACGCGATGTTGAAGGTCGAGCTGCATACTCATACCTCGGACGACCCCGTCGACCGGATTCCCCACACGACCATCGAGCTGATTGACCGCGCCGCGTCGCTCGGATACGACGCGCTGGCCGTCACCCTGCACGAACGGCAGCTCGATGTCGAGCGCCTGGCTTCGTATGCCGCCGAGCGCGGAATCGTCCTGATACCCGGCGTCGAGCGCACGATTGAGGGACGGCACGTGTTGCTCCTGAATTTCAAGAGCGGCGCCGAAGATGTGCGGACATTCAGCGATCTCGCGCGGTTGAAATCACGGCAGCCGGGCCTCGTCGTGGCGCCTCACGCTTTCTTCCCCTCATCGGTCTGCCTGGGACGCGATCTGGAGCGCCACCCGGATCTGTTCGACGCCGTGGAACGCAACGCGATGTTCACGCGCTCGGTGGATTTCAATCGCCGCGCGGAGCGCTGGGCGGCTCGCTACGGCAAACCTGTCGTCGGCAACTGTGACGTGCACCGCCTGTGGCAGCTGGGCACGACGTATTCTCTGGTGGATGCGATGCCGGACCCGGACGCGATCTGTGAAGCGATTGCGGCAGGGCGTGTTCTTGTCGAGGGGCGCCCGCTGGCCTGGACGGAAGCCGCGCGCGTGATGGCCTTCATGCTGCTCGGAGGCACGTTTGCTCCTCAGAATCGCTTCGACGGGAAAGCCGGACGGATCGACGTCCATGACCAGGGCGTTCTGGAAATGCGCTAACTAAAAAATGCAACCACGAAAACACGAAGATCCACGAAAAACACGAAGAAGGCTCTTTACAAAGAATTCTTCTTCGTGATCTTCGTCGTCTTTCGTGATCTTCACGGTTGTATTTACTCCGGGCGCGACGCAAACAGCCAGCCGAACGTCAGCGCGTTCGCCCCGTCGCGGATGCCGTGGGCGATATCGACGCGCACCACACCCGCTGCTCCGATCAGTTTGACGCGCAGCCCGGCACCGAAATCGATCTGAAGCGGTTCGCGGCCAGGCGCCACCCTTCGTGACGCGAGCGCCGCATCGACGAAGCCGGCGAGGCCGACTCGGAGCAGTGACGGCCGCTCGAGCCACCCGAGCGCTTCGGCGCTTCCGTACGCCAGCGTGCGGCCGATGACCGCCGGCCTCGTCAGGTCGACAACGCCATCGTCCAGGAGCGGATGCGCACGCAGCAGCGGCGCGCGTGCGTGACCGTCGCCGGCGCCCGGCCACAACCCGAACGGCGCCGCGTCGGCTGCGCGCTCCGCGCCGATCTCGCCGTGGTAGACCCACCCCTGCGTGCCTGTCGACGTCCGTGCGGCCGCGCGCGCGGCTATCGTGTGGAACGCGGGGCCGGCGACCGGAACCCACTGCGAGGCCTCGGCCGAGAGCGACAGCCGATCGGCGAGCATGTGCCGCTCGAGCGAGCCGCCGATTGACGCCGCTTTCCGGCCGGCGTTCCACGAGTCGAATCCGGCCGAGAGCCCGTACCGAACGCGGCCGGTCAACCAATCGCTGACCGTCAGCGCGGCGCGTGTCCGCCTTTCGCGCGTGAGGAGCGATGCCAGCCGCGTTTCCCCGGTCGCATACGTTTCCGACCGCCAGGTTCCCTCGACGCGCCAGACGCCAGGCAGGCCATGCACCCGCGGCGCAGCGAATCCGATGCTGACGCCGGGCCGATGGCTCCACCAGCGCCAGCTCGCGGACCAGACCTCGCCCTGACCGGTGGTGCCGGGAACCGCTACGCCGACCTCGCGATCCACACCAGCGCGGAGCGCGGCGTCTACCCATTCAGCGCGTCCGCGTGGTAGCGTGGCCCGCTCCGCGACCACGACGTCGACCGTCGCGAAGCCGTCGCGCTCCGGGCGGACCGCGAGCCGCGCAGCGGAGTGATCCGGCAGCTCACCGAGTCGCCGCCTCGCGCGCTCGAACACATCGGCGGTGAGCAGGCGGTTCGGTTGAATCGCGAGCGTCTCCGCGATTGTCTGATAACGCGTGTGATGAAGACCGTCGATGCGCACGAGGTTCACGCGCGGCTTTTCGATCCGGTTCCACGCTCGCAGCGCTCCGACCTCGTCGTCCTGCATGAACAGGCTGGAACCGAGCACGTCGAGGGCATAACCATCGTGGGGATCGCGGGCCAGCGCATCGCGTGCGAGCGCCGCCGCATCCGCCCAGCGATGCTGTGCGAATCGCACGCCGCTCAGCTCGCCGAGCGGGCCCGCCGCGTTCGGACACTGCGCGCGAGCCTCTCCGAGAAGCATCTCCGCGCGATCGAAACCCTGCTCGCGAATGTTTGCGAGAGCGCGACTGAGGACCTCGTCACATGGGTCCGGTGCTGTCGGGCTGGCTTCAGCCGCGGGCGTCCGTCCGTCGGCCTCAACCACCGCCGGCGCCACGGGCGGCATGATGATCAGCGACCAGAATTTCGCCGTCCGCCAGGCCCGCTCGAAATCCGGAGCCCGGATCGCTCGAGAGGGTCCCCAGGCCGGGTCGTGCACGATCACTCCATCCTCGTTCACGCCCGTGACAACGACGTAGTGATAGCGATTGCCGCGGTCGGGCACGAGCACGATGACCGGCTGGCCGTCACGGACACGCGCGGTCAGGGCGCCCAGCGAACCCTCCATCCGTCCAACCCGCCAACCCCGCTTTGCGACGGCGTCCGAGAGCACATCGTTCGCGATGCCGCCGGCCCGTCGATCGACCAGCGACGCGAACTCCTGCACGTCGGCGTGCGCGTCTCCCCAATAGCGGAACACCATCGCCACCGCCGCGCCGCCGCACAGGGCGTCGGTCTGCGGCAGATACGGCACGTCGATCGCCGACGAGGCAAGCGACAGCGCGGCGACCAGCGTGGCGATCATGCGTTACTTGATGGCGAGGATGAGGATGATGACCAGCAGCAGCGCAATGATGAGCGTCGTCGTCGAGATCACCACCGTCGATGCACCGCCGACGAGCTGCTGATTCACCTGCTGAGCCGCGCTGGCCGCGCGTTGGAGGTCCACGCCGCTCATCGTGTCGACCGCGGCGGTCGCGCGTGTGAGATCGACGCCGAGGGACGAGGCCACGGCCCGCACTTCCGGCCGTGCGAGCGCTTCATGGATCACCACGCGATTGGCGTCCTGTTGAGCGATGTGGTCGGCGAGTGTCGACGCCAGCCGGCTGGGCGAAACGACGTGCTGCTCGCCGGCGAACACCGACGACGACGCCAGCATCAGCGCCACGAGCGGGAATACAAGAAACCTGAGAGAAGTCTGCATGGGACATCCTCCATTGAACGCTTGCGAACGGAAGGACGAAACTCGGGCGACTCTTTCAGGGTCGCCGAAACGCCTCTGGCGCGAATGAAAGGTTCGCCCTACACGTCATGGGAAGCGTGACGTGCCGCGCGCCAGGAAGCAAGCTCGATACCCGGCGCAGGCACTCGCGCTGCTGAGCTAAGAAGTGCCAAATGACGGCGCCGAGGCGCCCGCCCCGCACGTCCGGAGCGCGAAGGCTCGAGCCGAGCGGGAGGTGCAGACGAGGGAGAATACCGGGAGTAGTCGACCGACGAGCAACGCCGCGCGGCACAGGGGAGAGGGATACACCGGCGGCCGAATTCAGCCAGGAAACCCGTCCGTACGGGGCGCGCCATCGTGAATGCACACGACGAATTGTTCATCCGCTGGATCGCCGCGCTCGAAGCGAGACATCTCGCCGCGCTGACGTTTTCGCAAGTGTCGCGCGCGTTGCGCGCGTTGTCGTCCACCTATGTCGAGCGCCGGCAGAAGTTGGCGGGTGGCGCCGCGCTGTCTGGCGCGGGCAAGCGCGCGGCGTTCGCGCTCTTCTATGGACCGCTTCACCACATGCTGGTGACGCACATCGTCGAGACGCTGCCGGCTGCAAGGCGGAGCATCTCGACGCTGCTGGATCTCGGCTGCGGAACGGGCGCATCGGGTGTCGCGTGGGCCCGATCGTGCGAAAAACCGCCACGAGTGATCGGTATCGATCGTCATCCGTGGGCGGTCGGCGAGGCGGCCAGGACGTATCGGGCGTTCGGGATGGCGGCGACCCTCCGTCAAGGCGACATCGCGACGGCGAATCTGCCGAAAGGCCCCGCGGCGATCCTCGCGGCGTTCACGCTGAACGAGCTGGCGGATCCGGCGCGCGAGGCGCTGTTGGCGCACCTGGTCTCTCGCGCGAGCCACGGCGATCGCGTGCTGATCCTCGAGCCGCTCGCCGGCTTCGTCGCCCGCTGGTGGAACCGGTGGCGCGACGCGTTCGAATCGGCCGGCGGCTGCGCCGACGAGTGGCGGCTTCGCACCGAGCTGCCGCCGATCGTCGCGAAACTGGATCGCGCGGCTGGTCTGGATCACCGCGAGATCACGGGTCGGTCGCTGTGGCTGGGAGGGTCCGCCTGAACGCGGACACTACCAGATTTTTTTCACGCTCTTCAGCCGGACCGTGAGGCCAGCCACGCGAGCAGTCGATCCAGCGGCCAGCAGTTGACGATGCGCTCTGTCGGGACGCCGGCGAGGCGGGCGTGGGCGATCGCCGTCTCTGCGTAGCGAAGCTCGCCCGTGGAATGCGCGTCGCTGTCGAGCGCGAAGAGACAGCCGGCTTGAACCGCGCGGCGCGCCAGGTCGTAGTCGATGTCCTGCCGCGAGGGGTCGCCGTCGATTTCGATCGCGACGTTCGCGCGCCTTGCGGCCTTGAACACCTGCTCCCAATCCGCCGCCACACCCGGCCGCGATCCGTACTTGCGGCCGCGCGGATGACCCAGGATGTGCACACCGCGCGTGGTGACCGCGGCCACCATCCGAGCCGTCTGATCGCCGGCGATCCGCAGGGCGGAGTGGGGCGCCGCGACCACCAGCTCGAGGCGTCCCAGCTCGCCGGGTTCCATGTCCACCGAGCCGTCCTTCCGGATGTTGGCTTCGATCCCCTTGATCAACCGGAAGGTCCCGCGATGCGTCTCGTTCAGGCGGTCGATTCCCTCGTGCTGCCGCGTGAGCTCGGCCATCGATACGCCGCCGGCAACCGGCAACCCGTACGAGTGATCGGTCACGGCGGAGAAGCTGTAGCCGCGCGCGATCCCCGCCTCGATGATCTCCTCCAGCGTCTGGCTTCCGTCGCTCCACGTCGAATGCATCTGGAGATCACCGTGATAGTCCTCGAGCCGCGGACCGGTCAGCTTCGCATTGCGCAGCGCGGCGAGGACCTGCGCGCGGCTGAGGAAGTGACCGGCGGGATCGCCGCGCCGCTCGACGTCGCCCGTCTGGCCGCTTCCGGCGAGCGCGCGCTCGATGGTCGGCGACGAGCCGGTCTGCAGCACCTCCTGAATCACACGGGAAGACGAGGGACCGATGTTCGGGATCTTGCGCAGCGTGCCGTCGGGCTGGAGAAACGATTCGATCGGTTCTTCCAGCGCCATGATCGCCGAAGCCGCGCGCTTGTATCCCCACATTTTCTGCTTCGACCTCTGGATCGCCGCGAAGTCCCGCAGCAGGGCGGCAAGCTTGCCGTTCATGTCCAGGTCCGGGCCTGCGCGGGTCATCAACTACTATTGTGGCCTGTGAGCGCCGCCCCGCCGGGCCCGATCGTCACCAACCCGCGTCCAGCCGCGACGGTCGTCGTGCTGCGCGACAGCTCGTCGGGTCCGGAAATGTTCATGGTCCGGCGCCATGAAGGCACCGCGTTCATGGGAGGCGCTCACGTGTTCCCCGGCGGACGGGTGGACGCTGCGGATCACACGGCGGACGAAGAGTGGTGCGACGGCATCGCACACGCCACGCGGCAGCTCGCCGTCCTGCCGCCCGCGGAAGCGACCGCCTATCACGTGGCCGCCGCGCGTGAGCTGTTCGAGGAAGCGGGCGTCCTGCTCGCCAGGAACGCGCGCGGCGAGCTCGTGTCGCTCGCCGGCGCCGCCGGGCACGCGCGATTCAACCAGGATCGCAAGGACGTGCACGGCGGAAGGGCAACGCTGCGGGCCGTGATCGAACGCGAGCGTCTCCGTCTGGCGCTGGACGCGCTCGTGCTCTTCGCGCATTGGGTGACGCCGCCGATCGACAGGCGCCAGTTCGACACGCGGTTCTTCATGACGCGCGTGCCGCCGGACCAGATGCCGGCGCACGACGACACCGAGACCACGCAGAGCGTCTGGATGACGCCGCCTGTCGCGATCGCGAGGTCGCAGAACCGCGAAATCGTGCTGCCGCCACCCACCTGGAGCACGGTGCGCGAGCTGGAGCCCTTCTCGTCGGTGGACGAGGCGCTCGCCTGGGCGCGCCGGCGCCGCGTCGTCAGGCGGGAGCCGACGCTGATCGAGCAGGACGGGGTCCGCATGCTTCTCGTCCCGGGCGATCCCCTGCACCCGGATCCCGCCGGCGATGAGCCGCTCGCCGAGACGCGGTTCGTCTTCGTCGATGGCGGCTGGCGCGCGGAGCGTTCCCGCGCGTAGAATCCGCGCATGACTCGCGCGATCACCAGCAGTCCGTGGTAAGAGTCCCGGCGTTGCATCGAGGCCGCGAGGCGTCCCGATGGCAAGGCGCGACGACCGAGAATATCGGGCTTTGCTCGTCCTGACCTTGTCGAAGGACGAGCCGACATGGTGGCTCGTGGTTCGACGGGCTCACCACGAGCGAGTGCAGGCACATCGCGCTCGCCACATGACGTGTACCGAATACCCACATGCTCGGGCATGAAGAAGCGGGGGAGCAGTGTGTCGGCGCGGAGCCGCGCGGCGTTGTACCGATGACACCCACCGACCCGACCCACCCGACCCACGAAACCCACGAGACCCACCCGACCCACGAGACCCATCCGACCCACGAGACCCATCCGACCCACGAGACCCACCCGACCTACGTCACCCATCCGACCGACCTGGCTCAACCGACGCTCCCGACCCTCCGGCGCGTCCTCACGTTCCGCGATTTGTTCCTGTACTACGTCGTCACGGGCTTCAGCCTGCGATGGATCGCGGTGGCGGCGGCGGCGGGCCCAAGCGCGATCGTCATCTGGATCATCGCGGCGCTCGGCTTCTTCGTCCCGCTCGTCTTCTCCACGTTGGAGCTGTCGTCGCGGTACCCCGAAGAAGGGGGCATCTACGTCTGGAGCAAGCGCGCGTTCGGGCCGTTCGCGGCCTTCATCACCGGATGGACGTACTGGGGATCGAACCTGCCGTATTTTCCCGGGCTGCTGTATTTCGGAGCGGCAAACGCGCTCTTCATGGGCGGGCCGGCGTGGCAGGGGCTGTCGTCGAACAGCACCTATTTCATCCTCGTCGCCGCAAGCGGCCTGACCGTCGCGGTGACGATGAACGTTGTCGGGCTGAACGTGGGGAAATGGCTCAACAACGCCGGTGCGATCGCGGGGTGGGCTCCCGCGCTGCTGCTGATCGCGCTGGGGGGCCTCACCTGGAGCCGGCTCGGATCGGCGACGTCCATGAACGCGCACGCGTTCGTGCCGAGCACGAGCCTCAAGGACATCATCTTCTGGTCGACGATCGCCTTCGCATTCGGAGGCGTCGAAAGCGGATCGACGATGGGCGAGGAGATCAGGGACGCGCGACGGACCATCCCACGGGCGATCCTGGCGGCCGGCGCCGTCATCACGGCGCTGTACATCGCTGCGACGCTGAGCGTGCTCCTCGCGATGCCGAAGGAACAGGTGTCCGGGCTGCAGGGCATCATGCAGGCCGTGCAGGCGATCACGTCAAGAGTGGCGCTGGGATGGCTTGCGCCGCCCGTCGCGGCGCTGGTGACGCTGAATGCGCTCGGCGGCGTCGGCGGCTGGTTCGCGGCGACCGCGCGGCTGCCGTTCGTGGCGGGCATCGATCGCTTTCTGCCGCCGGCTTTCGGCCGTCTGCACCCGAAGTGGCGGACGCCGTACGTCGCGCTCCTCGCGCAGGCCGCGATCGCGGGGCTGTTCGTGTTTCTCGGCCAGGCGGGCACGTCGGTCCGCGGCGCCTACGATGCGCTGGTCAGCATGGGGATCATCGCGTATTTCATCCCGTTCCTGTTCATGTTCGCCGCGATGATCGTGCTGCAGCGCGAGCGGGCAGGCCCGGACGTCATGCGCGTGCCGGGAGGAAAGCCGGTCGCGATTACGCTCGCGGTGATCGGATTCATCGTCACGGCCGTCTCCATCGTGCTCGCGTGCATTCCGCCGGACGGGGAGCCGAACAAGATGCTGGCGGTCGTGAAAGTCGTCGGGTCCTCGCTGGTGCTCGTCGGCATCGGCGCAATCGTCTACCTGCTGGGCCGTCGCCGGGTGCTGTCGGGCTGACCGGCGTCGCCAAGGCTATGGTGGTCATGAAAAAGCACGCGCTCGCTCTACCGGTCATCCTCCACGCCACGATCGCGTTGGCCGCGCCGCAGACCATGCGCGTGGACTACTACCACACGGGCAACGCCAGGGAAGAGCACTACAGCCTCGACCGCGTGGTCCTCGAGCCGCTGCCATGGGCGGGAAATCCGGCGCGGCCGATCGACGACACGAACCGCGGCAAGTATTTCTTCGAGGTCGTCGACGCCGTCAGCGGGACCGTTGTCTTCTCGCGCGGCTTCAGCTCGATCTACGGCGAGTGGGAAACGACGGGCGAAGCGAAAGACGTGGACCGGACGTTCTCGGAGTCGCTGCGATTCCCTGCCCCCGACAAGCCGGTGCGGATCATCGTCAGGAAGCGCGACGCGAGGAACGCGTTCCGGGACGTCTGGACGCTGAAGGTCGATCCGGCCGACAAATTCGTCACGCGAGGCGCGGAATCGAGGGATGCCGGCCCGGTGATCAAGCTGCACGAGAGCGGCGACCCCGCGACGAAGCTCGATCTGCTGATCCTCGGCGACGGCTACACCGCGCGTGAGCGAGGCAAGTTCGAGCGCGACGCGAGACGCCTGGTCACCGTGCTGCTCGCGACGTCGCCGTTCAAGGAGCGGCAGCGCGACATCAACGTCTGGGGCCTGTCTCCGGCGGCGGCGCAGTCGGGCATCTCACGTCCGTCGCAGCACATTTACCGGCGATCGCCGGTCGGCGCGACCTACGACGCCTTCGACTCCGAGCGCTACGTCCTGACGTTCGAGAACAAGGCATTCCGCGACATCGCCGCGAACGCGCCGTACGACGTCGTG
The DNA here is from genome assembly GCA_003222535.1 of Acidobacteriota bacterium. GTDB lineage: Bacteria > Acidobacteriota > Vicinamibacteria > Vicinamibacterales > CAVVIG01 > QHWJ01. The sequence continues at coordinate 29,177 of QHWJ01000234.1, forward strand.
GAGATCCTGGTGAACAGCGCGACGTATGGCGGCGGCGGCATCTACGGCCTGTACAGCACCGTCGCGGCCGACAGCGTCTGGGCGCCGTACATCTTCGTGCACGAGTTCGGTCACCACGTCGCGGGCCTCGCTGACGAGTACTACACGTCGGACGTCGCGTACCTGCCCGCCGCCGATCGCGTCGAGCCGTGGGAGCCGAATGTGACGGCGCTCGCCGACCCCGCGGCGTTGAAGTGGAAGGACCTCGTCACGCCGGGCACGCCCGTCCCGACACCGTGGCCCAAAGAAGATTTCGAGCGCTACACCAGGGAGATTCAGCAGACGCGCCGCGAGATTCGCGCGGCGAACAGACCGGAAGCAGAGATGGACGCGCTCTTCCGGGACGAGGAAAAGCGCGACACGGCGCTGCTCAACGAGGGTCCGCACGCGGGCAGAGTCGGCGCGTTCGAGGGAGCGAACTACGAGGCGCGCGGCTATTACCGGCCGCAGGCGGATTGCATCATGTTCACGCGCGACAACGTGCCGTTCTGCGCGATCTGCCGGCGGGCCATCGCCGAGATCCTCGACTTGTTGACCCGTTGACAGGCCGTACCAGACTTTCACCAACGGGCTGTTGAAGGCGGAGCTCAGGTCTGCCTTGACGCGGCCTCTACGCATAAATCAGACTAGGCGCGCACACCATACTTTTCAGACTGGAAGGCGAGCATGCAGGACGACTTCGACAGCAGAATGGGAATCCCGGACGACGAACTGGCCGGATCTGGCATGTCTGACATGGGCGACGCGGCGGCCGGCACCGAAAGCGACGAAGAAGGGGCGGGCGAGCCGGGAGGACGGCCCTCGGGCGGTGCCCGGGCCCGCAAAGCGTCCAGCGGCGCGCGGAAGGCGGCGAGTCCCCCCAAGGCCGCCAAGGGCGGCGGAGGCAGTGGAGCTCGCAAGCCCCCCCCGAAGAAGAAGGGCGGCGCGAAGAAGGCCGCGAAAAAGGCCGCCGGGAAGAAGGGCAGCGCCAGGAAGAGTTCGAAAAAGAGCGCCGTCAAGAAGAGCAAGAAGAAGAGCGGTCGTCGCCGCTAACCGAACGCGTCTTCGGTGCGGAAGCTGACAGAGGTCGCCAGTCGCCGGTCGCCGGTCCCCAGTCGGGCCTGATGACTGGCGACTGACGGCAACCTCCGTCGGCCGATGTGATGGTTCAACCTTCCGAAGAAGAACCAGACGAGATACGTGCCGCAACGACGATTCGACAGCAACGAAACATCCCTCAACGCCGTCGGTGGCACTCCGAGCAGTGCTGCCACTGAAGCCAGCGTGAGGCAGTTGATCGCCAGCGGCGATCACAAGACCGCGCTCGAACGGGCCAAGGCACTTCACAAGACATCTTCCACGAACGCTTCAGAGGCGCTGCTCGTCGATGCGTACGCCGAGCGCATTCGCTCGCTCCTCCGCCGAAACCTGACGCTGGAAGCGCAGTCTTTGATCGATCTCGTCCGCCAGCGGTACCCGACCGCGAGGGCGCGGCTCGACGAACTGACGGCGCGCGTCGTGGCAAAGCCTCGATCGCTGGACGACCTGGTGCGTCCGTTGAACGATCCTGGTCTTGCCGCAGCACAGCGAGCCGCCATCGAACGTGTGCTTCGGCAGGACGTCTGGGACCTCGCGGCACTGGCCGGTTGCGAAGCGCTTCCGGCGGATCATTCGCTGCGAAAGGGCGCGGCGGCGCTCGAGCGAGCGTTCGTCGCCGCGACGAGCGGGCCGGTCGCCGAGAACGCGCTCTCCCTGCCAGAGGTGTCGCACCGCAGTCCGCTGGCGCCCTGGAAACTGCTCACGCGAGCGATTGCGAGCTTCTACCGTGGCGAGGACGAGCCCTGCCGGCGGTACCTCGATGGCATCGATCCGCAATCGGCGCCGCAGCGCCTCGTTCCAACGATCAAGGCGATGCTCACGGGTGAGACTGCGGCACCGCTGACCCCCGCGGCCGGTGCGCTTCGCGCGCGGATCACCAAGAGCGTCCACGCTGCAGAGCGCCCTCGAGGCCCTGGATCAGGCGCTCGCGTCAGGCGGCAAAGGCCGCATTCTCAAGGCCATCCGTCCGGTCCTGGATCAGTGTCAGCAAGTCTCGCCCGGCCGGCTTGAATCCCTCCGACAGCACATCTCGGTGCGGTGCGCCGTGGCCGATCTGGATCCGGCGAAAGTCGTGGCGGCCATGGGCGGACCGAGCCGTCACGACGCCACTTTCCTGAGACTGTTGGCGCGCGGGATGGAGGAGTCGCAGAATCCGGAACAGGTCGTGCTGGCCTGCAGCATGTGGGAAAACTTCAGGCACGCGGGCGTGCAGGAAGGCTGGTTTGCCGCCAATGGTCCCGAGGCGGCCGCGCTCTCGCTCCATATCGCGGATCTGCTGCGGCGGCTGCCCGACGGGCTGCTGCGGGAGCTTCAAGCTTCAGCCTGGTCGCGTTCGAAGACAAGCGGCGAGAAAACGCCCTATCTGTTTCCAGAAGAAATGTACCAGCGCGCGTGCGCTCTCGATCCGCATCCCGAGACGTTCGCGCAATGGATGGACTGGGCAGGGCGGCAGCGAGGCGATCAGGCAGCGCGGGTTGCCCAGGCGTGGCACAAGATTCGACCGCGCGACATCGAACCGGTTCTTCGCTTGCTGAAAGATGCGGAGGCTCGCGGCGCGTTTGGTTCGGCGCTTGGGTACCTCGCGAAGGTGGAGCAAATCGATGGCCTTCATCCTGCTGCGCGAGGGGCGCGGCTTCGTCTGGTGGCCGGCAGCGCGCTGCGGCACCTGCAGCAGAAAAAACCGGCGCTGGCCGCCGAGGATCTGGCAGAGATGTCCACGCTCCCGCAGGCACAGCAGGGAGACGGCCCGGCGTTTCTCGCGGCGTTGCGATTCGTGGTGAGCGCGGCTTGCGGCCATAGCGAACAGGCCGCGACTTCCCGTGCCGATGTCGAACGGCTCCTCGGGAGCGGCGCGGCGGCTGCGATGCTTCTCTTTGCCGTCGCGACGGCGTCAAAGCAACGCGCCTTCGGACAACTGGGATCCGTCCAGGAGCTCTCCAGAACGGAACGGGAGACCATGGACCCCATCGAAGTGCTGGGCATCTCGCAGAATGCGACCGATGAAGAAATCCGGGCGGCCTATCTGCTGAAAGTGCGGGAATGCCCGCCGGATCGAGCCCCCGAGAAATTCGAGAAGATTCGCGACGCGTACGAGATTCTTCGCGACCCCCGCCGGCGTCTGCGCCACCGCTTGTTTTCCGCCGATCCCGGAGCACCGCTCGCGTCGCTCTTCACTGACGAGGTGCGTCCGCGGCGGTTCGTCGGCCACGGTCCATGGCTGGAGGTGTTGAAGGGGAAGTGAGCCTCGAATGGCTGATGGCTGACGGCCGATGGCTGATGGACCGGGAGCTCGTGACATGAACCGGGACGACATGGAGCGTCGATTCGAGCAGTGGCTGGACGAAGCGCTCGCAGCCGAGGATCCGCCGGACGGAATCGACGCCGAGATGCTGGCGACGATGGCCGAAGCGAATGCCGACGCGAACATCGGGCCCGATCACCCCGGCGACTCGTACACGATGTGGGCGGCGATGACCGCGCTCACGCACGAAGTCAAGCTCCAGGGCAGGGCGTTCAAGGAATTGCACAACACGCTCGGCACCCAGACCAGCCGGGTGGCAGAGGAGATTCGCGTCGCGTATCGCGAGCGCGAGCGCGACGTGCAACGGGAAACCGAGCGCCGGAGCCGCCGGGAAATGTTGAGCACGCTGATCGATCTGCGGGACCGCCTGGGGCGCGGCCTCGACTCGGTCCGCGCTGCCGAAGCAGAGATTTCGAGACGTTCCAGCCGGAGCTGGCTGGCACGCGCCTTCGGGAAGCCGGGTAAACGCCCGCACGCCGAGCAGATGGCGGCGCTGACGAAAGGGTACGAGCTCGGTCTCGAGCGTCTCGACCAGACCCTGGAAGAGTTCAATGCCCACGAGATCCGATGTGAAGGGCAGCGGTTCGATCCGCGGCGCATGAACGCTGTCGACAAGGAAGAATCGACCGCCGTTCCCGAGGGGACGGTTCTCGAGGTGTACCGAACCGGTTACGAGTGGAGTGGTGAAGTGTTTCGCCCCGCGCAGGTGAAGGTCTCCTGCGCTCCGGCAAGGGCAATGACATGAATGGCAGTGATATGAACGACGTCATCGTCGGGATCGACTTGGGGACGACGAACTCGGAGATTGCCGCCTTCGTGTGAGGCGGGGTGGAGAGCAATCAACGGTGGTGAACCAGTCCGTAGGTGACGAACGCGAATCGGCTTGGTGGACCGACGAGCCTGCCGGGTAAAGGCGAAGTCTGACACTGGGAATCAGATTCAATCAGATAGAATGATCGCGTGAAGACGCTTTCCGTCACCAAGGTGGCCCGCAACTTCAGCGCTGTTCTCGATGCCGTGGAGCGCGATCAGGAAGAGATCATGCTTGTGCGAAATGACCGGCACATCGCGCGGCTGGTTCCGGAAGCGCCGCGTCAGGACGCTTTGAGCGTGTTCGGCGACTTGTATCGCACGCTCGATGACGAGACGGCCGACGCGTTGTCGGCCGCCGTCGCCTCCCATCGGAAGAGTCGGCGGGGGCGCGTGTCGGAGCTGAGGGATCCGTGGGCTGGCTGATCGATACCAGCCTCTGGATCGCCGTGGAACGCGGAGCGCTCGGAGCGGCCGATATCCACGCCATCACTCGGCAAGAACCTGTCTATCTCTCGCCCGTCAACGTCGCTGAGATTCGCTTCGGTCTGGATCTGCTGCGGCCCGGTCTTCAGAAGCAACGAGCCACGGCAATGTTCCGCCGGCTGCGTCGAAAATCCCAACTGAGGATCACCGTCGAAACGGGCGAGACGTTCGGGATTCTTTGTGCAAAGCTCAAAAAGGCCGGAAGAGACCCGTACGTTCGCGTCAACGATCTGTGGCTTGCGGCGCAAGCGATCCAACGTGATTTCCGCCTGCTGACGTCCAACGCCAGGGACTTTGCCGATATCCAGGGACTGCAGATGGTTGTTCTGAACGCGCGGTAGCTGACGCCGGCATCGGGCCCCCCTGCCGCCGGAGCTTCGTCGCTTCGGTCGGACAGCCTGTGTTGATCGGGATGCCGAGCGAAGGTGCTTCGATCGGGAGATGGACACGCAGATTCCTGAAAACGTCGCCGCCGGCATCGAACGATGCTGGCCCGACGGCGTAGTCGATGAGTTCGACACGGACGAATCGTATTTCCATGAAATCCACCCCCAGCTGGAGCGAGATCTGCGGCGCATCCGCGGCGCTTCGCTGCAATGGCAAACTGAAGATGAGAGCGGCACCCGCTGGAACGAAAACGAGGACGACGAACCGCCGGCCAGCGATGACTGGCAATCCTATCACGTCTTCTTTGTGGCGCCTGACGCCAAAGAATTCCGCTTCGAAGACGAGACCGACAATCTGGAGGAGCCGCATGGCCCGGAGGAAGAAGAGCCAATTGAGACCGTGTATCCGGGCGAAGGATGGATCGGCTGTGCGGTGGGAATCTGCCTGGCTGCGCCGTACGCGGTCATCAACCTGTCCAGCTATTCGCGTTATGAAGACGGCACAATGTCGATCCCGGATGTGGAGTCCTTCATATACTCCGACGGGACCCAGGCGCGAGTCGACACCGACCAATATCACCGGGAGATCCTGACCAAGGAGGCGTTTCAAAAGCTGGACGGGCTGCGTCGCAAGATCACGACGATCCTGGCGAGGCATGGCATCCAGGTCCTGGACAAGCCCGTTCTGAATCTGCTCGTGCCGGGACTCAAGGCCGGCGGCGACGTCTTCCTGGAAGAGCCCCTTCGGGTCCAGGACGCATTCTTCTTTCGCGGACCGTGATCGAAACGGGGCTCTCTCTCTGTTCTGCGGTGCGTGCCGGGTTACTTCGCCACGTTCTTCATCCAGTTCACCGACATGACGATCGGCGCAGGGGCGCTTTCGACGGCGGTGTTGAGCAGGAACCGTCCGTCACGAGACACCACATACTGCGGCTTGCTGCCGAGAACGTTGGTGCCGGTGGCAAGGTGCGTCTGGAACAGCGTCACCGGCAGCTTCACGTCCGCCGACGCACCTCCGAACGCGATCGACACGCCCATCATCCTGCCGTCCGGCGCCACGTAGAAGATCTCTTTCCCGTCACCCGACCAGCGGACCTGCGTGCCGCCGGCGGTCGACACCTGCGTCCGCGCCCGGCCTTCGGGGAACGACTGGACGAACACTTCCGCGCGGCCGCTTTCGTTGGAGACGAATGCCACCCATCTTCCGTCCGGCGAGAACTGTCCTTCCGTCTCGTCGTACTGCGATTGCGCAACGACCACTTCGCGAGGCTCGCCGCTTGTCGCAACGGCAACGAGGTCCGGGTCGCTCTTTGCGCTGTTGCGGCGCATCAGGATGTACTGGCGATCGCGCGTCCACGACAGGGCCTGACCGCTCTCGCCGTTCGCGAACAGCGGTTCCGCCTTCCCGCCGCTCACCGCCTGCCGTGCCGGACCACTCCTGCCGAATCGCTGCGAATTGAAGACGACGTGCTGGCCGTCGGGGTCCCAGAGCGGATGCCCGTCGGCCGGCGGGCCGTCGGTGATGCGACGCGCCAGGTTGCGCGCGAGCTCGATCAGCCAGATGTCGTTGTCGCCGGCGCGCTGAAGAAACACGACAACCGACTGCTCGTCGGCGCTCAGCTCCGGCGATGCGATGAAATCGGTTTCCGGCTCGCCCAGTGCGCGCAGCACGGCGCCTTGCCGATTGACCCACACCAGCTGCCGGCGCTGCTCGGTGCCGGCTCGGTACGCCAGCACACCGGTGTCGGAGGTGGCAAACACACCGTTCGCGGCGGCACCGGCGAATCCCTGCGCGATGACGACCGGTTCACCCTGCACGACGCCGGATGCGGCGTTGAAGCTGTACGCCTGCAGCGCTCCCTGACTGATCGTCAGGAGCTTGTCGGGGGCGGCGAAACGGCCGCCGGTGTCGCCCGGCAGCAGGCGCACCGGCGGCGTCTTGTCGAGTGAGCCGAGGTAAACGCCGTTCGTGTCCCCGGTGCCGAGGGTCGACGAGAACAGGAATCGCGTGCCGTCAGGGAGGAACTGCGGCAAGCGATGAGCGGGGCCGCTGCCGGTATTCACCTGCGTCACGCGCTCCACAGGACCGCCGCGGGCGGGCACGCGCATGATCGGCGCGTTGACGCCGGGCGCGAACAGGATCACGCCGTCACCGTTCCACGCCCCGCCGCGGGCGTTCGGCGCGCTGGCGACCACCAGCGGCAGCCCGCCGGCGACATCGATTCGCTTCAGCTTGTTGTCCGCGAAGAACCCGATGGTGCGGCCGTCCGGCGACCAGAACGGATAGCTGGCGCCTCCGGTGCCGGGCAGCGCGCGGCTCTCGATCGCGTCGAGCGGGCGGACCCAGAGCACCGGCACGCGATCCTGGTTCGCCACGAAGGCGATCTCGGTGCCGTCCGGTGACAGCGCCATGGACGGATCGTCGGTTGGCGCCGTGGAGACCTCGAAGCGGAACGTGGGGAGGTCCGGCGAGGCTCCCCGTCCGCGCAAGGCGCGCAGGGCTGCGGCCATCACCACCGTCGCGAGGATCAGCGCAAGCGTCATCGCCACGAGCCCGGCGCGGCTCGGCGGCGCCTGCGGCGCGGCGGCAGGCGGAGCCGCGATCGGCTGGTCGACGATCCAGCGCAGCTCGCCGGTGACATCGCCGATGCTCTCCCAGCGCCGCTCGCGATCCTTCTCGAGGCACCGCCTCAGCACGTGGTCGAGCATCGGATGCGCCGATTGAAGCGCGGCGATCGGCGGCGGCTCGTTGCTCATGATCGCGGCAATCACCGTGACGACGGTGGCGCCCTCGAACGCCTGGCGTCCCGCGAGCATCTCGTAGAGCACGCAGCCGAAGGCGAAAATGTCGGCGCTCGTATCGCCCGCGTCGCCGTCGAACAGTTCGGGCGCCATGTACTGCACGGTGCCGCTGAAAGCGCTCGCCGCTGTCACGGTTGGCGGTCGTGTCGCCACCCGCGACGGCCCTATCGTCGCCGCCAACGGCGCGTCGAGCACCTTCGGACGGGTCGTCCGCGCGGCCAGTCCGAAATCGAGCAGCTTGACGTCGGGCGAGCTCGACGGTCCGCCTCGACGCACCAGCATCACGTTGCCCGGCTTCAGATCACGATGGACGATGCCAGCGCGGTGCGCGCGGGCGAGCGCATCACCAATCTGGATCGCCAACGCGAGCGCTTCGTCGATCGGGAGCCCCGGCGATCGATGCAACCGGTCCGCGAGCGTCTCGCCTTCGAGATACTCGAGAACCAGGTAGTCGAGCTCCCCGTGCCGGCCGACGTCGTGGATGGTACAGATGTGCGGATCGTTCAGCGCGGCAATCACACGCGCTTCGTGCTCGAAGCGCTGCCGCGATTCCGAATCATCCGCGAGCGCGCCGCTGAGGACCTTGATGGCGACCGTGCGATCGAGCCGGGTGTCACGCGCGCGGTAGACCTCGCCCATGCCGCCCGCGCCAAGCGGGGCGACGATCTCGTACGGACCAAGGCGCGTACCTGGATCGAACGGCATGTGGACGCGTGCATTCTAACCGCGGCGCGGCTTCCTGCGGATATGCTCTCAACTTGCACTGTGGAAGCCATGTTACTCAGCCTGAGACTCGAGTATGCGGATGAGCGTCATCGAGTGGCTGCTCGACTCGGATCCGTCGATTCGGTGGCAG
>QHWJ01000128.1 GCA_003222535.1 Acidobacteriota bacterium
GTCATCCTGGCGACAATGGGGATGACGCAGTACCGGTCGAGCATGATCCACGCGCGGGAGGCGACGTTGAAAGAAGACCTGTTCCGGATGCGGGACGCGATCGACCAGTACTACGCGGATAAAGGACAGTACCCGAGCACGCTCGAGGCGCTCGTCAGCGACGGATACATGCGGAAGATGGCCGAAGATCCGTTCACGAAGAGCGCCAGCACCTGGCAGACGATTCCAGCTGAGCCCGACCCCAATAATCCGACCGCCGAACCCGGCGTCTACGACGTCAAGAGCGGCTCGGAGGCGACCGCGCTCGACGGCACCAAATACGCCGAGTGGTAGCGCCGGCTATCTTCGGATCCGTCTCCAGGAGCGTGTCTGAGAAACGAGAACACGATCCTGGTTCCTGGTACGCCGGCTCCGCCGGCAAAAAACGACCGGAATTCCCAAGTCGTGCCGGGCTGCTAGGAGCCCGTGAGGCATTACTCAGACGGGCTCCCAGGTGGCCGGCGCCTGTCGCGGCTATGGTGAAACGACGAATCTGGTGGAGGTCACAGCCGTCTTGACGCCATCGACCGTATTCGCAGCGACGGTCGCGAACACGGTGTAAGTGCTGGCGTTTGTGTACAGGTGGCTCTTTATCGGCCCGGTACCGCTGTTGTCGGCCGTTGTTCCATCGCCCCAATCCCAATCAACACTGGCGATCGCACTTCCGGGCAATGCAACCCCGCCGTACGTCAGGCTGACGTTACAGAACGTGGCTGTCGTGACGTGGGCACCAGGCGTACAGGTCAGCGCCACGGCCAGCGCAGCGGCAGGCGTCGGCGTCGGCGCCGGCGGATCGGTCACCGTGATCGTCGTGCTCGCGGAGGATGTTGCAGCCGAGGACACCGTCGCCGTGTACGTCCCGGCCGCAGCGTAGGTGTGCGTCGTGCCGAAGGTGCTGGTTTGCACCGTCGCGCCGTCGCCGAACGACCAGATCCACGTCACGCCGGTCGCGGAGGAGCTGACGCCGAAAGTCAGCGGAACCCCGGTCGTCGCGCTCGCCGACACGTTCAGGAACGCCACCGGCCGTCCCGGCGTGGGAACCGGCAGGGGTTCGGGTGCAGGCGTCGGCGTGGGCGCCGGCGGGGTCGGAGGCTGGACGACGACGAGCGAATGAGCGCTGAGCTTTCCCACGGTCGCCGTCACGTCGGCCGTATCGGTGGCGGCCAGCATCGCGGTGGCCCTTCCGTCGACGCCCGTCGCGACGAGCGCCGGCGCAATGGTGCCGAGCGACGTCGTGAAGGTGACGGCCACGTTTGCCAATGCGGCGCCGTTGGCGTTCTGAACGCGAGCCGTCATGGTGGCGGTGCCCGCCTGCGCCCCGCTCCCCGGCAACGCACCGAGCGTGACCTGAAACGGCACCGACAGATCAATGGGCGCGGCGCCCGGCTCGACCGGGTTGTGATACGCACACCCTGCCGAGCTGAACAGCGCCAGGAGAGTAACGAGGCAGAGCGGTCTCATGTTCTGCGTCTCGCGCGTCATTGGCTCACCGACACGGCTGCCGTGCCCACCGTTGTCTGCCCTGTCGTGTCGAGGACGGTGACCGTCACGGTAAATGTCTGTGCGGCCGTGTAGACGTGCGGAACAGACGCCGATGTCGCGCCTCCGAGATCCGCCGTCTGGCCGTCGCCGAAATTGATCGACAGATCCTGGACGCTGATGCCGGTGGCCAGCGTCACCTGAATGGCCAGCGTAGTCTGCGCGCCGACCCTTCCCGGCACGGGCGACGGCGTGATGATGATCGTCGGCCGCGGCACCGGAATCACGGTGACCGACGTCGAGACCGTCGCCGTGTTACCTCCCACGTCGAGAACCGTGCCGGTAATCGAGTACGTGCCGGAGGTCTTGAACACGTGGCTGACGGTCGTGCTGGAAATCGCGCCCAGGTCTTGGGCCGTGCCGTCGCCCCAATTGACGTTGACGTTGCGCACGGCATCTCCGGCAGGAGCGGTCGCGGCGAACGTGAACGTCGCGGGAAGGTTCACGCTGGGAGCCGGGGAGGGCGGCGTGATCACGAGCGTCAGGACCGGCGCCAGCACGGTGACGAAGGTCGAGACGTTGACGACATTCCCCGAACTGTCGGTCACGCTGGCGGCAATCGAATAGCTGGCGGCAGACCGATACACGTGCGCGACGGTCACGCTGCCCGTGATGGCGCCGAGATCCGACTGGCTGCCATCGCCCCAATTGACGGTGACGTCGCGCACCGAGCTTCCGTTGTTGGCGGCCGCGGTCACCACAAACGCGAATGCCGCCGGCAAACCGGCAGTCGGCGGCGTGGCCGGCGGCGTAATCACCAGCGTCGGCGACGAGGCGATGCCCACCGTCACGGTGCCGGAGGCCTGCCCCGCCGTAGTTCCCGCGGCAGGTGGTGTGGTGGGCGGCGTTGTGCTGCCGCCGCTGCTGGGCGCCCCCTGCGCACCGACACTGGCAGTCACTGTCGCGGCCGTCGAGGTCCTGAGAGTGGTCTGCGCGAGGCCGCTTTGATCGGCGTTCACAAAGGCGTCAGCCAGTGTGCCCGCCGTGGTCGAAAAACTGACGGGCGCGGCGCTGAGCGGGTTGCCGTTGACATCGATAATGACTGCCGTGATCGTCGTGGTGCCGCCCAGCGCTGGCACCAGCGTCGGGTTCGCGCTGACAATCACCCGCCCGACAGCGGCCGTCCCGACCAGAATCTTCAACGCGCTTGCAGAGGCCACAGACGCACCACCGGAAATCGCCGTGATGGTGGCCGTCCCCGAACCGGTTCCCGCCAGAAATTTCACGATTGCGCGCCCGCTGATGTCGGTCTCCGCCCGTGACGGCTGAATCGATCCAAGCGTCGTCGTAAACGAGACGGTCGTGCCGCTCTGCGGGGGCGTGCCGGACGGTTCGATGACCTGGGCAATCAGGTCGGTGGATCCGTTGACCGGCAGGGCCGTGGCGGAGGCAATCAGCGTAATCGTCGACCCGCTCGGCGCGAGGAGCGGCACTCGCTGACACCCGGCGACGAGCAGCGCGGACGCGAAAACAACCCCGGCGAGAACAACGGCGCGACGAAGGCGTGATACCATGAAGGCGATAACCATGTTAGTTCCCATGAAGTTAGCGGGTCAAGCGCAGCGGCAGCACGAGAACCAGCTGGGCTATGCCATGGCTGCGTTGCTCGTGGCGATGAGCATCATGGCCATCATGATGACGGTCGTCATGCCTGTGTGGAAGCACACGGCTCAGCGGGAGAAAGAGGAGGAACTGGTGTTCCGTGGCCGCCAGTACGTCCACGCGATCGGCCTGTTCCAGCGCAAGTACGCCAACGCCTATCCGCCGAACATCGACGCGCTGGTCGAGCAGCGCTTCCTGCGCAAGAAGTTCAAGGATCCGATCACGAACGACGACTTCGCGCTGATTCCGGTGGGGCAGCAGGCGCCGGGGACAGCACAGCAAGGTGCGGGGCAGCGCGGCGGCACAGCCGCGGCCGGCCGCGGCGCACAGACAGCCGCGCCAGCGATTGGGGCCCGCGGGATATCGCCGATCGGCACGCCAGGCTCGGGCGCGGGGACGACAGCGGGAGTCAGCGGTGTGACGAGCAAGAGCAAGGATCAATCGATTCGCCTCTATAACGGGCGCGGTCACTACAACGAGTGGGCCTTCGTCTACACTCCGCAGATTCAGGCTCCGGGGGCGGGTGCCCCCGGTACGACTGCGCCCGGTCAGCGCGGGCAATCCGGACAACAACAGCCCAATCCTTTCGGCGGCGGCGGTATCGGCGGCCAGCGCGGGCGCGGCAACCCAACCGGTCCCGGTACCGGCAGACCGGGAGGATCAGGCAATCCCAATGGACCTGGCGGCCGCGGTTTCGGTCCGGGTTCGCCAGCGCAGCCAATTTTCCCGCCGACGCCGCGCGGCCGGCTCTAGAAGGTTAGGACGCCGCGGCGGCCCTCGTGGCCGAATCGCCGTCCAGGTGTTCGAGATTGCGCGCGATCAGAACGGCGGCGAGAGCAGACGTGAGCAGGAGTCCAAGGCCCAGCGCGGCACTGCGCAGCAGGATCTGGCCGACACCGAACAGCGCGCTGTAGACGAGGACGCAGCCGAGCAGCGCGTTGGCGAGCTCGCGGCGGAGCGAGCCGTGAACGACGACCGGACCCGACATGGCGGCCACCGGTTTCCATCCCGGACCCTGCGGCCGCACGCGCCGGTGGAACGCCGTCAACGTCTTGTCCGGCTCGGGACGCGTCATGAACGTCACCGCCAGCCACGCCATCGTCGTCAGCGTCACGGTGACGATCATGATGTAGGCGAAATCGCGCGGCCGATCGCCGTCCCATCCCATCACGATTTGCAGATACAGCGACACCGCGGCGGCGACTGCCATCCCGGACACTTCCGACCATGCGTTGATGCGCCACCAGAACCAGCGGAGCAGGAGGACCGTGCCGGTGCCGGCGCCGGTGACGATCAGCAGCTTCCACGCCTGCTCGATCGATGCGAGATGCAGCGTGACGTAGATCGAGACCAGCATCAGACCGACGGTCACCGCCTGCGACGCGAGGACGTACTCGCGCTCCGCGCGATCCTTGCGCAGAAACCGGCGATAGAAATCGTTCACGACGTACGACGCGCCCCAATTGAGCTGCGTGCCGATGGTCGACATGTACGCAGCGGCGAACGCGGCGAGCATGATGCCGCGCAGCGACGGCGGAAACACGTTCGGGTCCATCAACGTGCGGACGTAACCCGATTCCCTGTCGGCTAGCGTCGGATAGAGCACGAGCGAGGCGAGCGCGGTGAGGATCCAGGGCCAGGGGCGCATTGCGTAGTGCGCGATGTTGAACCAGAGCGTCGCGAACAGGCCGTCACGCTCGGTGCGCGCCGAGAAGATGCGCTGTGCGACGCAACCGCCGCCGCCCGGCTCGGCGCCCGGATACCAGCTCGCCCACCAGCTGACGCCGAGGTACACGAACAGCGTGATCGCGGGCATCCACGCGGAGTCGGTGGATGGAAAGAATGCGAGGCGCGAGCCGCCGCCCGCGGCCGCATCGAGGGCGCGGACCTTCGCTTCGAGCGCCGCGAGGCCGCCGGTGGCGCGCACGGCGTAGTACGCGAGCGCGACGACCATCCCCATCTTGAGCACGAACTGCACGAGGTCGGTGACGAGCACGCCCCAGAGCCCGGCGAGCGTCGTATAGAACGCGGTGAAGATCAGCAGGGCGAGCAGCGCCCACAGAGCCCTCGCCGCATCGAGCCCGAGCGTCACCTGCAGGATCTTCATCATCGCGAGGTTCACCCAGCCGATGATGATGCAGTTGATCGGGATGCCGAGATAGAGTGCACGGAAGCCGCGCAGGAACGCGGCGGGCCGGCCCGAGTAGCGCAGCTCGGCGAACTCGACGTCGGTCATGACGCCGGCGCGGCGCCAGAGCCGCGCGTAGACGAAGACGGTGAGCATGCCGCTCGCCGCCATGTTCCACCACAGCCAGTTGCCGGCGATGCCATACCGCGCCACCATGCCGGTGACCACGAGCGGCGTATCGGCGGCGAAGGTCGTGGCGACCATCGACGTGCCGGCGAGCCACCACGGCACGTTGCGGCCCGAGAGAAAGAATTCCGTCGTGCTCCCCCGCGCGCGCCGCGCGTAGTACGCCCCGATCGCGAGATTCAACGCGAAGTAGGCGGCGATGACGAGCCAGTCGACGGCAGTCAGTGTCATGAGTTTTCGCTCGGCTGAGGCCGTCCCGCTCGGTCTCCCTCGGTTGAACGCCTCGCGCTCCATCGCGTGCAAAGAGGCGCGTCCGCACGATCCGGGCGATCGCAGCGCGTGCCCTCGACGGCTGGAGCGCGAGCCTTTCAGGCGAGCGTTACAGGTCTCCCAGCGCGTCGTGAAACGCGCGGCGGACGGCGCGCATATCGTCGATCGTCCCACCGTCGCAGGCGCGGTTCGTCAGGAGCACGAAATACCGATCCCGCGCCGGATCGATCCAGAGCGACGTGCCGGTGAAGCCCACGTGGCCGAACGCCAGAGACGACATGCGGGAGCCGCAGGACGATGTGTGCCGCATCGTATCCCACCCGAGCGCCCTGGAACTGTCGGCGACGCCGCTCTTCGTCGTGAAGGCGGCGACGAGCGGCGGCGAAAAAGGTGGCGGGCCGCCCGCTTCACCACGCGACGCCCGCAAGACCACGCGCGCGAAGGCGCCAAGCGCCGGCGCCGTGCCGAACATTCCGGCGTGGCCCGCGACGCCGCCGAGCGCGACTGCGTAGGTATCGTGGACGTCGCCGACGAGCAGCCGTCCGCGTCGGGCGTCTTCGTCCATCGGCCGGGTCGGCGCCGCGAGGCGGCGTACTTCAGCCGGCAGATCGAAGGCCAGAAGGTCCGGCCGCAACAGAACACCGGCATCACCGTCCGGCTGAAGCCGGACACTACCGGGATCACGGTCCGGCTGAAGCCGGACCCACACCCGGTCGAACTGCGCCGCCAGCGAGGCGCCTCCGCGATCCGCCGCAAGAAACCCCAACAGGATGAATCCCAGGTCGCTGTAGGTCGACCGTGAGCGCGGCCGATACTCGAGCGGCATGGCGCCGATGTCGTGCTCGAGCTCGCGGCGCCCGGTGGGCGGCGGATCGAGCAGCCGCGCCGCGAGTCCCGATGCGTGCTCGAGCAGATCCCTGACCGTCACCGGTTCCCGATCCGCGCCGCGCCAGTCCTCGAAGAACGCCGACACGCGTTCGTCCAGATCAAGGGCTCCGGTCCGCACCAGCTCCATTACGACGGTCGTCGTGGCGACGACCTTCGTCAGCGACGCGAGATCGAACGGCGTGTTGACGTTGGCCGGCGGGGAAGACACATCGAAGGTCAGCGTGCCGACGGCCTCGGACCACAGCGCGGAGGCGCCGTTCCCGACCTCGATCGCCGCGGCGGGAAACACGCGCGCGCGTATCGCCTCGACGACGACGCGCCGCGCGGCGTCGGGTTTGGTCATCCGTGCATGGGGCGTGAAGGGCTGACGGTGTGCGCGAGCCATGCAACGGCAACCGTCGTCGACGCCCCGATGAAGATGTACCAGGTGAAGGCCAGCGGGCTCCAGCCCCACACCATCGTCATGACGGCGAGGCCGGCCAGCATCCCGGCGAAGGCCTGCCCTTCAGTGATGGACGGCGCGAGCGTGCCGAGAAGAAACGCGCCCAGTACCGATCCCGAGGCGTACGACAGTACCGCCAGCCCGGCGTCGAGCACCGACTGTCGCATCCACTGCGCCGCGATCGCGACGCCGATCTGCACCACGCCCCAGATGACGGTCCAGATGCGCGACACGCGCATCAGCGTCCGCTCGTCGGCGTCGAGCCTGTAGTACTTGGCGTAGAAGTCGTTGACCGTGGTCGCCGCCATCGCGTTGATTGACGGCGAGAGGGCGGCCGCCACGATGGCCGCGACGATGAAACCGGCGGCGCCGTGCGACAGCGCCGTCACGATGAAGGTCGGAAGCAGCTCGTCGTTGCGGGCGAGCGCACGCGGCAGCGGCGCGTGCTGGTAGTACGTGAACAGCATCACACCGATGAGGAGAAACAGCACGAACTGCAGCAGGACGAGCAGCCCGCTGAGGACCAGGCCGCGGGAGGCCTCACGCGGCGATCGCGCGGCCAGCAGGCGCTGCACGAGGAATTGATCGGTGCCGTGCGTCGACAACGTGATCGAGATGCCGCCGATCACCCCCGCCCAGAACGTGTACGGGCGGGCGAGTGTCGTGCTGAAATCGAACACGCGAAACTTGCCGGCGGCGGAACCGGCCCGCAACACTTCCGGCCAGCCGCCCGGAATCAGAGCCAGCAGCGACGCGAACACGACCGCGGCACCGGCGAGGTAGACGAAGAGCTGCACCACGTCGGTCCAGATGACGGCGGAGGCGCCCCCTCGCACCGTGTACACGATCATCGCAGCGCCGATGACGACGACCGCCCACGTGACCGGCACGTGCGTGACCACGGAAATGACGAGCGCCGTCGCGAAGAGCCGGATGCCGTCGGCGAGCGACCGCGTGATCAGAAAGATGATCGCCGACAGATTCTTGACCGTGGGCCCGAACCGCCGTTGCAGCAGCTCGTAGGAGGTGACGAGGTCGCCGCGAAAATACGCCGGAATGAAGAGCCCGCTGACCAGGAGACGTCCGATGACGTAGCCGAAGACCAGCTGCAGGAACGTCATGTCGGCGCCGTACGCCGTGGCCGGCACGCTGATGAAGGTGAGCGTGCTGGTCTCGGTCGCCACGATGGTGAAGCAGATCGCCCACCAGGGCACGCTGCGCCCGGTGAGAAAATAATCGCGGGTCGTCTTCTGGAAGCGGGCGAAATACGAGCCGAACGCGGTAATGGCCAGCAAATAGCCGCCGATCACGAGATAGTCAACCCAGGTCAGCACCATGCGGGCCACGCTCCGGCGATCGAGCGCACGGTCGCTGCTGACTGCTCGCGTTGAAGGCGGCCCGGCCGACCCGTGACAGGTAGCCAAGGCCGCGCGCGTGCATTTCTTCCTGCGCGTCGACGGGCACCCGCCTCGCGGCGATCGCCGCGGCGGCGGGGCGCGGACCTGCGTGGGGCATGAAACCGCCGGAGCGTAGCATAGATCCGGCGGCGGGACCCCGGATACGGGCGGGGAAGGGACGCCGGGATAAGATCCACGCATGCACGTCCTGGGCATCGATGCCGGCGGCACGAAAACGATCTGCCTGCTGGCGGACGAGCGTGGCGTGATCCACGCTGAAGGCCACGGTCCCGGCGCGAACCTGCACGCCGCCGGCGAGCTCGCCGTCGAAAAGGTGCTCCATGAGGTGATGGAGACGGCCATCGGCGATCGCGCAATCGTGCCGGCGGCGGTCTGCCTCGGCATCGCGGGCGTCGATCGCGAGGACGAAGCGCAAATCGTGCGCGGCATCATGCGCCGCATCATGCGCCGCATCGGCCACAGGTCGCGCGTACTCGTGGTCAACGACGCGCTCATCGCGCTCGTGGCGGGCGCGCGGGACGCGCCCGCGATCGTCATCATCGCCGGCACCGGGTCGATCGTGTACGGCCGTAACGCGGGCGGTGACGCGGCGCGCGCCGGCGGATGGGGCCATATGATCGGCGACGAGGGGAGCGGCTACTGGATTGGACGCGAGGCGCTGGCAGCGGTCATGCGGGCGTCGGATGGCCGCGGTCCGGCGACGCGACTGACGCGCGAGATCCTGACGCACTTCAACGTCGACGACGAGTCGCGACTGCCGCGCATCGTGTACGACCGCGACGTGCCGCGGAGGAGCGTCGCGGCGCTGGGTCCGATCGCGCAGCGCGTGGCGGAGGAGGGCGACGCGGTGGCGGTGCGGATTCTCGAGCGCGCCGCCGACGAGCTGGTGCTGGCGGCCCGATCGGTCGCGTCGCGGCTCGAGATGCGCGGCGATGCCTTCACGTTCTACCTCGCTGGCGGCGTCTTCCGCGTCGTGCCGTGGCTCGCCGACGAGGTGACGCGGCGGCTGGCCGAAGTGGCACCGCGATGTCAGGTCCAGATCCTGCGGGAAGAGCCCGCGGTCGGCGCCGTCTGGCTCGCGCTTGCCGAGGCGCGTGGCGGCACTCAGGTGCCCAGGTACAAGGGAACCATGGCTGAGGGCTGATGGCTGATGGCTCATGGCTGATGGCTGATGGCTAAAATGACATGGCGATTATGGCCGCCATCGACCACATGCCATCACCCATCGACCAGATGCCCTCAGCCCTCAGCCCTCAGCCATGATGCGCGTCCGTCTTTGTCGCATGATGCGCGCTCGTGTTTTCGTGACAGCCGAGGCCGTGGGTCGCGCGCTCGCTCTCGACGTCGCGCGCCGCCTGACCGAGCAACCCGACACGGTTCTTGGACTGCCCACCGGCCGCACACCGATTCCGCTCTATCGGGAGCTGGTCAGGCTGCACCAGGCGGGCCGCGTCGACTTCAGCCGCGCGACCACCTTCAACCTCGACGAGTTCCGCGGTCTTCGGGCGGTCGATCCGCGCAGCTATCGCGCGTTCATGCGGCACCATCTGTTCGACCATGTCAATCTGTCGCCGCGCCGGATTCACATCCTGGACGGCGCCGCTCGCGACGCGGAGCGCGAAAGCGAACACTACGAGCGCGCCATCGAGCGCGCCGGCGGCATCGATCTCATGATTCTGGGGCTCGGAATCAACGGGCACATCGGCTTCAACGAACCAGGGCGGTCGCTCGTCGCGCGCACACACTGCACGCGCCTGACGCCCGGCACCCGGCGCGCCAACGCGTCGCTCTTCGGCAACCGGGCGAGCGCGGTCCCGCGCGAGGCGTTGTCGATGGGAATGGCGACGATCCTTCACGCGAAACGCGTCGTGCTGCTGGCGACCGGCGCGTCGAAGGCGCGCTCGGTGGCGCGCATGGTCGAGGGTCCGGTTACGACCCGGCTGCCGGCCTCGTTCCTGCAGATGCACCGGAATACTGAGATCTGGCTGGACCGTGCAGCTGCAGGGAATTTGGACGTACGAATTCGGAAGTAGGAATTCGAGCACGCATTCCAAATTCCAAATTCCATATTCCTAATTCGAAATGGCTCTATCCAACCTTGAGCAGCTCCTTCAGCCGCGCCTCGGCGTCCTCGCCGATGGCGTCGCGCACGAAATCGTGCGCGCGGCGCAGCCGCGCGAGCGCCTGGGGGTGCGTGAGGCCGCTTTTCTGCATCACGATCGCCGCTTTCACGTTCCAGTGGGCACGCCGCAGGAGCTTGTCCGCGGCGTCGTACTCGAGGCCGGTGACGATGATGATGATGCGGCGGGCGCGATCGCGCAGCTTCTCGGATCCCACCTGCACGTCGACCATCAGGTTGCCGTAGGTCTTGCCGATCCGGATCATCGACGCCGTGGTCAGCATGTTGAGCACCAGTTTTGTCGCCGTGCCCGCTTTGAGCCGCGTCGACCCCGCGATGACCTCCGGTCCGACCGCCGGTGCGATGGTCAGATCGACGAAGGTCTGCAGCTCGGTCCGCGGATCGCAGGTGACGAAGATGATCTTCGAGCTGGCCTTGCGTGCGCGCGTGAGGGCGCCGCGGACGAACTGCGTCATCCCGCTGGCCGACACACCGATGACGACGTCCTTCTTGGTGGGCCCGAGGCGGTTGACCGACCGCGCGCCTTCCTCGTAGTTGTCTTCGACGCCTTCCCGCGCGCGCAGGAGGGCGCCTTTGCCGCCGGCCATGATCGCCTGGACGAGATCCGGGCTCGTGCCGAACGTCGGCGGCATCTCCGCCGCCTCCAGGACGCCGAGTCGTCCGCTCGTGCCCGCGCCGACGAAAACAATCCGGCCGTTCCTGCGGAGCGCCTGCGTGATGATCTCGACGCCGACGGCGATGCGGTCCTTCTCCCGCTGAACCGCGGCCAGCATCTTCCGGTCTTCGTTCAACATCCCCTCGACGATGTCGTCGGGAGAGAGCTTGTCGATGGCGAGCGTCGCCGGATTGATTTGCTCGGTGGGAAGCGACTGCCACTTCGAACGCACAGGCATGCGATCAAGACCTCGGGACCAAACCGCGGATACTATCATAGTCGTCAGTCGCTGGCCG
>QHWJ01000418.1 GCA_003222535.1 Acidobacteriota bacterium
TGGAGGAAGAACGACCAGCTTGCTGTAGTGGTCCGGCTGACCGTAGAGGGCTGGATCGGCCATAGACCTACCCCCGTCGTGGGCGCCGAACCGCAGGGCGCAGCACGTGTCCACGTCCTCGCCTATTACGTAGTCGGCCTTCAGAGGGCCGTTTCCTGGTTTTTGAAAGAAGAATTCCACGCTGGTGCCCATCATGTCCGAGAACGCTTCGTTCAGCGCGCCCGACTCGTTGACGTATTCGAGCTGCGAACTGTAGTTTGTGACACCATGAGTCAGCTCGTGCGCAACGACGTCCAACGCTCCGGCGAAATAATCGAAGCGTTCACCGTTCGACAAGTACACACCTCCGGGCAACCCCTCCCCGAACACCATCACACCGCCAGCGCACTGGCCGCAATAAAAGGCGTTGGCGTAGAAGGTGGAGAACACAGCATCAGACGCGTCGAAGATGTCTGAACGTTTCACGGAATGGACGATATTCAACAGGCTCCGATTAGCGTTGTCGAGTCCTCTTCTCCCAAACCGTTTGTAGTAGTAGTCGTAGGTGTACCCGGCATATGTGTGAGCGTCCACGACGGGCGCGTCAAACCACGTTGCCGTCGTCGAGCTGCTCGACGCGATATCTGCGGGTGAGAGCGAAGTACTGTTTTCGAAAATGATCGCGATTGCCCTATCGACGTCGCCCTTCAGATCGTAGGTCTTGATCGCCGGAGGCCTCAGGGAATCGACGGCGATGAAAACCCCGGCGAATGGCGTCACGCTGACTTTCTTGTCGTCGCCCAGCACGCCGATGCCGTGGATGACCGTGGAGTTGGGCGATTGCCTCTGAAGCATGCTGTAGCGCCGGACGACGTCTCCAGTGTGTGCGTCGATGAAGAATCGGACGACATCGGTGCGTGTGTGAACCGTCGCCATCCACGCAAGCCTAAAAGCGCCGCCGTCGTCCGGTAGGATTACGAGTTCTGGTTCGGTCGAGGGCGTGAGGAGCGAGCCACCGACGTTCTGGAGCCTGGTTGTGGCGACATCACGATCGAGGGTGGGCGTCACGTCGAAGCCAAGCCCTTGATAGACAGTCCCGAACACGGAGACTGCGCTGGGTCCGTCAAGCTGCCGGCTAACGTCACCGCCCCACACGCGCACCCCTCGGTAGTACTGCGCGAGCCGCTCGATCGACCTCCCAAGGACGAGCGTGTCTGCTCGCTGCTGACGGACGCGCAGTTCATCGGTCCGCGCCATGCGGTTGACCGTGTTGTCCCAATCGCGCACGCTCTCCGGGTGACACCGATGGCCCACGTCAGACGTCGCATGTCTCCCTCCAAACAAATCGGCGAATGGCCTATCTTCCGAGAATGGCCGAGCGGGGTCAGCGGACGGCTCGGATAGTCTATCGGTTCTTGTAGCCCTAATGAGTTACACCCTTGCGGGTTCTGAGCTTAGCAGCTAGGCTATTTGGTGTGGAAGAGCTTTGCCCGCCAGAACTGTGACCCAAGAAACAACTGTTTGATGAACCCCGGATTGACGTGCGGTAACAGGCCGCCAATCCGGGGCGAAAGGTCGTTACCGTGCCTCCCCTGGCCCCAGAAGGAGTCCAAGAGACTCCGGCGCTCGCTCACTCCAAGCCAGACCGCCTGAGAAACCTGCCGCTGGCGACACGCCTTCGAGAAACTCACACGTAATCGGATGTGCTGAAACCGAACTCATCAGCGGCATGGCCACCTCGGCCACGGATCCCGCTGCAACGCCCTCGATGGTTAACATAACTGTTATTCCGCCGACCTTCGACTCGGACGTAAGCGTTCGACAAACCCCGTCTTGAGTTGCACCGGCTGTTGACGGATTCTCTGCGCAGGAGGATTCCCGATGGCGGAAACGCGCGCGGCGGCGCGGATGGCACGCTTGGTTGCGCAATGGCGCAAGAGTGGCGAGTCTCGGGCGAGTTTCGCACGGCGGCACCAGATTTCGCCATGGAGCTTCTGGTATTGGTGCCGGAAGCTGGCCGCGGATGGGGCGCAGCCCGCGGCCGCAGCGCCACGCTTCGTGCCGGTCCAGATGGCTGGTGATACAGACGCGGCGGTGATCGAGATCGTGCTCCGCGACGGGGAACGCCTGCACGTCCGTGCGGGCGCGTCGACGGACCTGGTCCGTGCGGCCGTGAGCGCGCTGCGGTCGTCGTGCTAACGCTGTCGCCCGCGGTTCGCATCTACGTGGCGACCGGCGCGACCGATCTGCGCCGCTCGATCGACGGGCTCGCCGCGCTGGTACGTCAGCGCTTCGATCTCGATCCCTTGTCGGGGCATCTGTTTCTCTTTCGCAATCGACGCGGCGACCGTCTCAAAATTCTCGCCTGGGATCACGGCGGGTTTTGGGTGCTCTACAAGCGACTCGAGCGCGGCACGTTCGCGTGGCCCGTGGCGGACCTGGGCGACCCCGTGGCGATGCGCAGCGCGGATCTCGCGCTTTTGTTGTCCGGCGTCGATGTCGCACAGACCCGCCGCCGCCGCTGGTATGAGCGCGTTGCGTGACCACGACGCATGGTGATCGGCTGTAAACGGACGCCACGTGGCGGTCGTAAGATGCCGTAATGGATCCGACGCGCGCCCTCGACACCGCCATCGACGATCTGCCGACCGCGCGCGCCCTCATCGCCTCGCTCCAAGAGCAACTCACGAAATCGCAGCGCGAGATTGCCGCGTTACGGCACGAGCTCGACATCCTCTGTCAGCGGCTGTTCGGCAAGAAATCCGAGCGCGTCGATCCCCGGCAGCTCAAACTCGCGCTGGAGCAACTCGCCAACGAGCGCGGGCCGATCACCGAGCCGGTCGAAATGGATTCGGGGGAGACCCCGGTGCGCGGCCACACCCGCCGGCGCCCGACCGGCCGGCGGCCGTTGCCCGCACACCTGCCGCGAACGCGGGTGGAACTCGACATCGCCGAGGCGGACAAACAATGCGCGTGCGGCCACCGGCGGACGCGCATCGGGGAGGACGTCTCGGAAAAACTCGAATATGAGCCGGCGAGCTTCGTCGTGATCGAGACGGTTCGCCCGAAGTACGCCTGCCCGCACTGTCACGAGGGCGTCGTCGAAGCGCCCGCGCCGCCGCAAGCGGTGGAGAAATCTCTCGCTGGGGAGGGCCTGCTCGCGCACGTCGTCGTCTCGAAGTACGTGGACCATCTGCCGCTGCATCGCCTCGAGGGCATCTTTGCGCGCGAGGGCATCGATCTCCCGCGGAGCACGTTGTGCGGCTGGGTCGCCGACGTGGCGACCGCCCTCACCCCGATCGGCGAACAGTTGCGGCGTGAGCTCGTCGCGGCCGACTACCTCCAGACGGACGACACGACCATCACGGTGCTGGACGAACGTGGCGCCAGTTTCAAAGGGCGCATGTGGACCTATCTCGACCCGCTGATGCACCAGGTCGTCTTCGACGCGACGACGACGCATGAGCGCGACGGCCCGGCGGCGTTTCTCGCCGATTTTCGCGGCAAGCTGCAAGCGGATGCCTACAGCGGGTACGACGGCCTGTACCAGAGCGGCGGGCGCGTGATCGAGATCGGTTGCTGGGCGCACGCGCGTCGGCGGTTTGTCGACGCGTTCATGACCGACACCAGCGCCGCGTTGATGATCGCGCTCCTTCAACAGCTCTATCAGGTCGAGCGCGACGCCGCCGACGTCGACGCGGAGGCTCGTCGAGCACTCCGACTGGAGCACTCCGTCCCGCTGCTCGCGAAGATTGACGCCGAGCGCGAGGCCCTGGCTCGCGTCGTCTTGCCGAAATCGCCCCTCGGCGACGCCGTCCGCTATCTCACCAACCAGTGGCGGGCGCTCCAGCGCTTTGTCGAGGATGGCCGGGTGGCCATTGATAATAACCGCGCCGAAAACC
>QHWJ01000129.1 GCA_003222535.1 Acidobacteriota bacterium
TGAGCTCCTCGGAAAATGCCTGGGCCCACCCGAGGAATGCGTTCACGGGGTCCTGCCGCGGCGCGCTCCAGAAGCGATCGAGATGCGTGGTCGGGACGAAGGGACATCTCCCCGCATGGCCTCGATGCGCCCGTGCGTGGATCGTGCGCCCGGATCGCCACGCGACGTCGAGCAGCAGGGCGCGCATGATCAGGCGCTCGACGACGCTCGCCGGTGTCGGGAGCGCGCGAGCGAACGCGGTCAGCAGGTGATGCACATCATCCGGATCGATCACGTCGCACTGACCGGCGACCTGTTGTGACGCGACGACGACCGCGTCGAGCCACGACGCGCGAACGGCGGGACGCGACTCGTTGTGGGGAACACGCATGAGCTGCACACCGCGATGTGTTCCCATTCTGTCAAACGGCACGGTGCATTTGTCATGAATCGGAACGCGTTTGTTGTTTCCCGGACGCCCTCGCGAGCCACACTGGTGGTGCTTCCCGAGTAACCGACCGTCACCAATCACTGATTGACAGTCGAGCGAGCCGGTGCCGTGTGCGCACGATGCATACGCCGCACCCTGCCGGAGTTGTGCCGATGAATAAGTGTGTCCTCTCTCTGACGGTGGCGCTGGCGCTCTTCGGGCGGGTGTCCGCCGCGAGCGCCGGCCCGGCCGTCGCGGCAGGTTCGAGCCATGTGGTCGTGCTGACCGATTCCGGCACGGTGTGGGCGTGGGGGTATAACGCGTACGGCCAGCTCGGCGACGGCACCACGTTCACGCGTGTGACCCCGACGTCGATCGCGATCACCGGCATCACGGCGATCGCCGCCGGGGGCCAGTCGACATACGCCCTCAAGACCGACGGCACCATCTGGGCGTGGGGCATGAACAGCTCCGGCCAGCTCGGTGATGGCACGACCACGAACCGCACCTCGCCCGTAGCCGTCAGCTCGCTGTCGAGCATCATCGCCATTGCGGCCGGCGGCAATCACGCCATGGCGCTCAAGAGCGATGGCACTGTCTGGGCCTGGGGATGGAACGTCTACGGACAGATCGGCGATAACAGCACGACGAATCGTACGACGCCGGTCCAAGTGTCGACGCTCGGCACCTCGGTGCAGGCTATCGGCGCCGCGGACACCCACTCCCACGCGACGAAACCGACGGCACCGTGTGGGCGTGGGGCCACAACCAGCTGAGCGAAGCGGGCGACGGGACGACGACCTCGCCGCGCAAGGTCCCCGTGCAGACCGGTAGCCTGTCCTCGATGACTCGCGTCGATGCGGGCGGGTCCAACGGGTTTGCGTGGGACGCCTCCAACGCGCTCAAGGCGTGGGGCTGGAACGGCGAAGGCGAGCTCGGCGACGGCACCACCACCAATCGCGCGAATCCCGTCAGCATTTCCGGCATGTCGACCGTCGTCTCCCTCCACGGCGGGCTTGGCCACACGGTGGCGGCGAAGGCCGATGGCTCGGCGTGGGCGTGGGGGCTCAACACCTACGGCCAGATCGGCGACACGACGACGACGAGCCGCACCGCGCCGGTCCAGGTGTCTGCGCTGGACAGCGTCGTCTCGATCTCGGCCGGCTACTACTTTTCGGTGGCCGTGTCGAGCGACGGGCGCGTCTGGACCTGGGGCAACAACTCCGAGGGGCAGCTTGGCGACGGCACCTACGCCACGCGCAAGGCGCCGGTGCAATTGAGCGATGCCAGCTTCGCGTGGCGCGTGGCGACGCCCACGCTGGGCCCTGCCGGCGGCTCGTTCACGGCCAACGTCACGGTCACGGTCGCGTGCGTGACTCCCGCCGCGACGATTCACTACACGACGAACGGCGTCGATCCCACGGACAGCGATCCCACGATCGCCACCGGGTCCACGGTGGCGGTGACGCAGACCACCACGTTGAAGGCGAAAGCGTCGTTCGGCACCACCTATGCCTCGGCACAGAACGTGACGTTGTCGACGACCACCGGCAATGCGACGATCCGGTACACGACCGACGGCACCACGCCGACCGCCAGTTCACCGGTCTACGCGAGCCCGATCGCCGTCAGCACGGGGATGACGCTGAAGGCGATCGGCCTGAAGACCGGATGGACGACGAGTGCGGCGGCCACTTCGACCTATACGTTCAACTACGGCACACTCGCGGCGCCGGTCTTCAGTCCTGTGCCGGGCCAGGTCGGCGACGGCACGCCCGTCACGATCTCCGCCGCGGCATTTGCGACGATCCGCTTCACCACCAACGGCACGACGCCGACGGCGTCGTCGACGATCTACACCGGGCCGATCACCGTCAGCGGCACGGTCACGATCAACGCCAAGGCGTTTCATCCCGACTGGACGACGAGCCCGATGTCCGGGGGCGGCTACACCATCAAAGTGGGGACGCCGGTCTTCTCGCCGGATGCGGGGTCGTTTGCGCCCGGTCAGATCGTCACGGTGACGGACGTCACGCCGAACGCGGTGATTCGCTATACGACGAACGGTGCCGACCCGACAACCACCGATCCGGCCATCGCGAGCGGCGGCACGGTCGTCGCGGGGAACTACACGCTCAAGGCGCGGGCGTTCCTCACCGGCTGGACGTCCAGCGACATCAGGACGGCCGCTTACGCGCTGACGGGACCGTTCACGAGCTGGGCGGCGTCCGCCGGCTACCACCACTCCGTCGCGCTGAAGAATGACGGCACGGTGTGGACGTGGGGCGCGTATAGCGGAGGCGCGCTCGGCGATGCGTCGACGGCGGGCCGGTCCACGGCTGCCGTAGTGAACGGCGTCACGGGAGTCGTCGCGGTCAGCGCCGGCGCGATCCACTCGCTCGCCCTCCGCTCCAATGGCACGGTGTGGGCGTGGGGCGACAACACCTATGGTCAGCTTGGCGACAACACGACGACGGGGCGGTCCGCATTCGCCCCGGCGACGGGCCTGTCGTCGCTGACAGCCATCTCCGCTGGATTGTTCTTCTCCGTCGCGCTGAAAAGCGACGGCACCGTGTGGGCGTGGGGCGACAACAGCTCGGGCCAGCTTGGCGACGGCACACTGGTGCAGCGGAATCTGCCGGCGCAAGTCCCCGGTCTGACCGGCGTCGTCGCCGTCTCGGCCGGCGACAACTACACGCTGGCGCGCAAGAACGATGGGACCGTCTGGGCATGGGGCGACAACGCCTACGGTCAGCTCGGCGACGGCACGACGACGCGCCGCACCTCGCCGGTGACCGTGCCAGGCCTGACGGCGTCGGCTGGACCGTGGGCCGGCTCGAGGTACGCCTTCGCCGCCTCGTCCACTGGCGCCTTGTACGCCTGGGGCTGGAACTCGTCTGGTCAGCTCGGTACCGGCGGGGGCAGTTCAACCACACCGGTCCTTGTCTCATCGCTCGCGAACGTCACGGCCGTCGACGGGAGCGGCAACAACTTCAGCATCGCGCGGACGCCGGATGGCTCGGCATGGACGTGGGGCTTTAACAACAACGGCCAGCTTGGCGACGGCACGACGGCGAACAGCACGACGCCGTATCAGGTCGCCGGCGTCGCCGATGTGTCCGCCGTTGGAGCGGGCTTGACCCAGAGCGTGATCGTCACGTCGGATGGCTCGGTGTGGACGTGGGGCTACAACTCCAGCGGAGAACTGGGTGACGGCACGCTGAACGATCGGTGGCTGCCGGTCCGCATCAGCGACGCGAGCTTCAACTGGAGGACGAGCACCCCGCGGCTCGCGCCGTACACCGGCAGCTATTCGGCGCCGACGAGCGTCACCGTAACGGCTGTCACGCCAGGGGCGGAGATTCACTACACCACGAACGGCGTCGATCCGACGCTGGCGGACGCGTCGGTCGCGTCGGGCGGCTCGGTCGTGATCGATCAGAGCGGGACGCTCAAAGCGGCCGCGTGGGCAGCCGGCATGCCGGCCAGCAACGTCGCGTCGGCCGTGTACACGATGAACCTGCCCGCGCCGAACGTCTTGCCTTCGACGGGCACGTACCTCGCGACACAAAGCGTCACGATGAGCGCCGGCGTGAGCGGGGCAAGCATTCGTTACACGACGGATGGCACCGATCCGACCGCGGCATCTTCCGGCTATTCCGGCGCGATCACCGTCGATGCGACGACGACGATCAAGGCGAAGTCGTTCAAGACCGGCTGGACCGACAGCGCAATTGTCGCGAAGAGCTACACGCTGAAGGTCGTGCCGCCCACATTTACGCCGGCCGACGGCAGCTACGGTTCGGCGCAAACGGTGGCGCTGGCGACCACGACGCCGTCCGCAACGATTCGCTACGCGTTGAATGGCACCGAGCCGACCACATCCTCGCCGGTGTATACGTCGCCCATCACCGTCGGCAGCACGACGACGGTGAAGGCCGTGGCGTCGCGTGCCGGATGGGTGGACAGCGATAGCGGCGCCGCGAGCTTCTGGTTCACGGCGGGCACCGCGGACACACCGACCTTCTCGCCTCCCGCCGGCTCGTCCAGCGGCCCGGTCTTCGTCATCATCTCGACCGCCACCACGGGCGCGACGGTGCGCTACACGCTGGACGGCGGCGATCCGACGATGGCGTCCGCGGTGTATCAGTGGCCGATCCGAGTGGACGCGACGACGACGATCAAAGCACGAGCGTACAGAGACGCCTTCACGCCGAGCGGCGTGGGCGCCGCGGCGTACGCGCTGCATGCCGCCGGTGCCGTCGATACGCCGCTCATTGTGCCGGCGGGCGGGATATTCGCCGCAGGGTTGACCGCTGCCGCGACGGTGCAGGCCACGGGCGCCACGCTGCGCTACACGACGAGCGGCGTCGATCCGACTGACACCGATCCGGTTGTGCCGTCCGGCGGCATCGCCGTCGATCGATCGATGGTGGTGAAAGTGAAAGCGTGGAGCGCCTCGGCTGCTTCGAGCGCGGTGCGCCGCGCCGACTTCGTCATCACCGGCGCCGTCAGCGCCTCGGAGTACTCGAGCCACGCGCTGAAGGCCGACGGCACGGTCTGGTCGTGGGGCGCCAACGGCTCCGGCCAATTGGGCGATGGCTCGTCTGTCGGCCGCACCGCGCCCGTCGCGGCGCAAGGGCTGACCACGGTCGTCGGGATCGCGTCCGCGACGAATCACACGCTCGCGGTGAAGGCCGACGGCACCGTGTGGAGCTGGGGCTACAACGGCAATTCCGAGCTCGGCGGTACCTCGTCAGGCCGGAACATCCCAGGGCAGGTCGACGGACTGACGAACATCGTCGCCGTGGCGGCGGGGAACACGCACAGCGTTGCGTTGCGGAACGACGGGACGGTGTGGACGTGGGGCGGCAACGCGAGCGGTCAGCTCGGCGACGGCACCACCACCACGCGGTCCACGCCGGCGATGATCGCGGGACTGAGCGGCGTGAGCCGGATCGCCGCCGGCTACGATTTCACGCTGGCGGTCGAGAGCGACGGCATGGCCGGCGGCCGCGTGTGGGCCTGGGGCAACAACGGGGCGGGCCAGCTGGGCGACGGATCGCGCGTGAAGCGCTTGACGCCCGTGCAGATTGACGGGATCGGGCATGTCACCGCGATTGCGGCCGGCTGGGACTTTTCGCTGGCGGCGACCAGCGACGGCGAAGTTTGGGCCTGGGGCGCGAACGGCTACGGGCAGCTCGGCGACGGCACGATGATCGATCGGCTGACGCCAGTCGAGGTGACGACGCTCGCCGGCGGGTTTGCGGTCTCGGCGGGACGCTTCCATGCGGCGGCGATCACGAACGACGGCCGCGTGTGGGCCTGGGGCGACGCCTCGTGGTACCAACTGGCCGATGGCAGCGGACTCTCACACAACTTCCCGCAGCCGGTCGTGGGGCTGATGGGGGATCTGGCACTCGCGGCCGGCCATTTCTACACGATCGCGGTCGAGCCGAACGGCGCGGTGATGGCGTGGGGCGCCAACGGCTTCGGCCAACTCGGCGACGGGACGACGATACAACGCGCCGCGCCCGTGTCCGTGAGCGGGTTGTCGCTCGCCGGCAACGCGTGGCTGATCGGCGACCAGGATGCCGATGGGCTCCCGACGTGGCGTGAATATCTGATTGGCACCGATCCGCTGAATGCCGATTCCACCGGGTCGGGCATCGGGGATCGCGTCCTCGCGGAGAGCGGCTACCGCGCGGCGAATTCGGATCTCGACGGCGACGGCCTTTCGAATGCCGCCGAGATTGCGCTCGGCACCGATCCGTTCAACCCCGACACCGACGGCGACGGCGTCGTCGACGGGCTGGACGCGTTCCCGCTGGATCCGACGCGGTCGCAACCGCTGCCATCCAATCCGCTCGACCACACGCCGCCGGTGATCACATTGATCGAGCCGATCGGCGCCCGGCGGATTTCGTAGGTGGCTCTTGGCGCGTCGAAGATAACGCGCGTGACTCGTTCTCATGACGTGTGGCTCGTGCTTCCGTGGTGTCCGGCTTGAGCCGGTTCGTTCGTGTCTCCGGTGGTGTCCGGCTTCAGCCGGCGGACCGTCTGTCTCTCCGGTAGTGTCCGGCTTTAGCCGGACCGTCGGTGTCTCCGGTGGTGTCCGTTTTCAGCCGGACTGGTCGTGTCTCGCGTCGTGTCCGGCTCTAGCGACCGTTGGTGTCTCCCGTGGCGTCCGGCTTTAGCCGGACCGTCGGTGTCTCCGGTGGTGTCTGGCTTCAGCCGGACCGTTTCTCTGAGGTATCTTCGTGAAACTCTCTTCCACGATCGTCCGCGCGATCACGTCCTCGCTGATCGTCGCCCAGTGTGCCGCCGGCGTGCCGCTGCTCGCCTTCACGCAGGAGCCGCCGCCAGGCGCGCCGTCGCAGGAGCAGGCTGCGCCAGTCGCGGCGACGCGTCGTCCGCCGAACCGAACCGTGCCGACGGTGGATCCACCGTCGACAGTGTTGTCGCTGCCCGCGTCGCCAACCGACACCGAGCTGACGCGTGCGCGCATCTTCGCGGAGCCGCTGGTCCCGATGCCGCGCGGAACGACGCCGGCGGAGAACCGGGCGCTGGCGCGGGCCATTGCCGAGTACGCGCGGATCGGGCGGAGCGAGATGGTGGCGCCGCTGCTCGCGTTCCTCGCGCAGTATCCACAGACCGCCTGGCGCCCCTCGCTGCTCGCGAATCTCGGCACCGTGTATCGCGCGACGGGCTATCTGGGGAAGGCGCTGAGCGCCTGGGATCAGGCGTGGAGCGAGGCCAAGATCGAGACCGACGTCCGGGCGAAGGCCGTCGCCGACTTCGCGCTGGGCGAGTGGCTGGATCTGAGCGGCAAGATCGGGCGCGCCGACGCCATGGCCGCGCGGTTCGAGGAGATTAGCGGCCGTAACGTCACGGGCCGGGCGGCCCAGAAGCTCGGGATGGCGCGCGAGGCCGTGTGGGTCCTGAAGGACCACCATGAAGAGGCGGCCGCGTCCGGCGCCGCTGCGCTCGAAGGCGTGCTCGCCTACGCGGCGTACGCGAACCACCAGGCGGCGGCACCGAACGCGACGCTGCAGCAGTACCACGCGATGCCGGCGGGCACGTCGCTGAGCGAGCTCAAGACGCTGGCGAAATCGGTCGGCCTGTCGTACGAGATGGCCTTCCGGCTCACGGACGCGGACTTCCCGGTGCCCTCCGTCGTGCACTTTCGGGTCGATCACTATTCGGCCCTCGTGAAGGCCGACCAGGGGCGCTACCTGCTGCTCGATCCGATCCTCGGCGGCGAAAAATGGGTGAGCCGCGAGGCGCTGACCGAAGAGGCCTCCGGATATGTGCTGGCACCGAAGGCGGCACTGGGCGCGGGCTGGCGATCGGTGCCCCAGCGCGAAGCCTCTGGCGTCATCGGGCATTGTGCGCCCGGCGCGCCCGACGATACGGATCCGTGCCCATGCGGTGGCGGCGGCGGAGGTGCCGGTGGCGGCGGGGGCGGCGGGGGCGGCGGGGGCGCCGGAATGGCGGCGTACTCGCTGCACCCGATGGCCGCGAGTCTCCGGCTGACCGACCTCCCCTTGACGTATCGCCCGCCGGTCGGACTTCAGATGCCGTTTCAGCTGACGTACAACCAGCGGGAAGGCGGCCAGCCGCAGATCTTCTCCTACGGCAACCTCGGCCCGAAGTGGACGTTCGACTGGCTCTCGTGGGTGACCGATGACCCCAACTCCGCGGACGTGCAAGCGGACGTGTACCTCCGCGGCGGCGGGGCGGAGCACTATACCGATGGCAGCGTCCACCCCGTGTACGCGGCCCACTGGCGCTCGCGCGCCGTGCTCGCCAAGGTGGCGGCCGATCCGGTCCGCTACGAACGGCGGCTGCGCGACGGCGGCGTGGAAGTCTTCGCCCAGTCCGACGGGGTGATCACCGCGGGGCGCCACATCTACCTGACCGACGTCATCGATCCGCAGGGCCTCACCCTGCACTTCACCTACGACGCGACCCTGCGTCTGGTGGCCGTCACCGACGCCATCGGCCTCGTCACCACGCTGTCCTACGACCTGGCCTCGGATTCGACCAAGATCACGAAGGTCACCGATCCCTACGGCCGCTTCTCGACCGTGACATACAACGGGGCCGGCGAGCTGGCCAGCATCACCGATGTCATTGGCCTGACCTCGTCGTTCGGGTATGGGCCGGGCGATTTCGTGACCAGTCTGACGACCCCGTACGGCACGACGCAGTTCACCCATGAGACCGACCCGAGCCAGACCAACTCGCAGCGCTTCATTCAGGCGACCGACCCGCTGGGCGGGAGCGAGCGCGTGGAGTTCCGGTATGCGACCACCGCCCTGGCGGCGACGGCGCCGGCCAATCAGGTCCCGACAGGCTTTGCGGCGTACAACCAGAACCTCGATCACTACAACAGCCTCTACTGGGACAAGCGGGCGATGGCGCTCTACCCAGGGGATGACTCGAAGGCCACGATCACGCACTGGCTGCTGTACCTCTACCAGAGCTA
This sequence comes from Acidobacteriota bacterium, assembly GCA_003222535.1. GTDB lineage: Bacteria > Acidobacteriota > Vicinamibacteria > Vicinamibacterales > CAVVIG01 > QHWJ01. Next base: position 8,901 of record QHWJ01000129.1, read on the forward strand.
CACGCCGGTCTTCTTCGGCCACGCCTGGTCGACCTCGGTGCCGCACAGCATCAAACGCCCGCTCGAGAATCGGATCTGGTACGCCTACGCGGATCAGAATACGATGGGGAGCTACGTGGGGTTCTGGACGCAACCGACGCAGGTGGCACGCGTCCTCGACGATGGGACCTCGCAGATCTCGCAGGCAACCTACAATGCGCAGGGCCAGGCGACGACGCGGACCGATCCACTCGGCCGACAGACGACCTATCTGTACGCAGCGAACGGCATCGACCTGGCCGAGACGCGTCAAACCTCGCCCGGTGTGACCGATCTCCTCGGCACGTTCACGAGCTACACCGCGCGGCACCAGCCGCAAACGGTGACGGACGCGGCGGGCCAGACAACGACGCTCACCTACAACGCGTTCGGCCAGGTGCTCACGAGCACGAATGCCAGGAGCGAGACGACGACGCTCGTGTACGATACCGACCAGCGCCTGCAGTCGGTCACCGCCCCGATGACCGGTGCGGTAACGACCTACACGTACGACAGCGATGGGCGCGTCCGCACGGTGACGCAGCCCGACGGCTACGCGGTGACGACCGACTACGATGTGTTCGATCGGCCGACGCGCGTCACGTATCCGGATGGGACGGCGGAACTGTTGGCGTACATCCGGCTCGACGTCTCCGCGCGGACCGATCGGCTCGGGCGCACGACGCGGTATTTCTACGACCCGCTGCGCCGCCTGCGGGCGACGCGCGATCCGGCCGGCCGGACGGTCACGCAGCAGTGGTGCACCTGCGGCAGCCTCGACAAGCTGATCGATGCGAAGGGTCAGGCGACCACGTGGGAGCGAGATGTGCAGGCGCGGGTGACCCGCGAAGTGCGGGCGGACGGCACGACGGCCACGCAGCACGCCTACGAGTCGACGACCAGTCGCCTGAAGATGCTCACCGATCCGAAGGGCCAGGTCACGACCTACACGTACAACCTCGACGACAGCGTGCAGCAGGTCGCGTACACGAATGCTACGATCGCGACGCCGTCGGTGAGTTACACCTATAGTCCCGCGTATGCGCGCCTCGCGACGATGGTGGACGGCACGGGCACAACGGCCTACGCTTATCATCCGTCAGGTGAGATGGGGGCGACGCGGATGGCGAGCGTGGATGGTCCGCTCACCAACGACACGATCACCTATGAGTACGACGAGTTGGGGCGCGTCGTCAGCCGGGCGATCAACGGTGTGGCGGCCACCCAAGCGTACGATGCGCTGGGACGTGTGACGACGGAGACCAACGTCTTGGGCACGTTTGGGTACGGGTACGACGGGGTGACGGCGCGGCTCGCGTCGGTCACGTATCCCAACGGGCAGACCAGCGCGTATACGTACTTCAGTCACGCCGGTGATGATCGGCTGCAAACGATTCATCATCAGAAGCCGGATACGTCGACGTTGTCCAAGTTCGACTACACGTACGACGCGGTGGGCAACATCCTGAGCTGGCAGCAGCAAGCCGATAGCGCGCCGCCCACGGTCTACCAGTTCGGGTACGACGCCGCCGATCAGCTCACGGCGGCGACCAACCAGACGACCGATCCGACGCCGACGGTCCTGAAACGATACGCGTACGCCTACGACCCGGCGGGAAACCGGGCGAGCGAGCAGATCGATGATGCGGTGACGAGCGCGAATCATGACGCGCTGAATCGGCTGACCTCGCAGCAGGCAGGCGGGGCGCTGGCATTCAACGGGACCGTGAGCGAGCCTGCGTCGGTCACCATCCAGGGCAAGCCGGTCACGGTCGATTCAACCAACCGCTTCCGTGGGTCAGTACCCGCGCCGAATGGGACGACGACGGTCGTCATTGCGGCGACGGATGGGAGCGGCAATCAGAGCACGGCGACCTATGAGGTGGACCAGGCGAGCACTAGCAAGGCGTTCACGTATGACGCGAATGGGAACCTGACGTCTGACGGCACACGCACCTTCGAGTGGGACGCACGCAACCAGCTCATCGCGGTCAACGTCGGCACGCATCGATCCGAATTCACGTACGACGGCCTGCAGCGCCGGATCCGCGTGGTGGAGAAAGAGAGTGGCGTCACGCAATCCGACACGCGTGTGCTCTGGTGTCGCGTTCAGATTTGCGAGGACCGCAACGCCGATGGCACGACGGTCACGCGGCGCACATTCCAGCAGGGTGAACAAGTCGCAGGTGTTGGGCGCTTCTTCGCCAGTGATCATCTGGGCAGTGTCACTGAAGTGACCGACGGCATGAGCGCCGTGCTCGTGAGGTACGCGTTTGATCCGTGGGGACGGCGAACGGTGACGACGGGCACTGATGCGACGAACGTTGGGTACGCCGCCTATCAGTGGCGGACGAACGGCGACGTCTCGTTCACGCTGCACCGTGGGTACGATGCCGAGTTGGGGCGTTGGCTGAGCCAGGACCCTATTGGCTTTCAAGGTGGATCTAACTATTTTGCGTACGCCGAGAACAATCCCGTCAGGTTTACTGATCCGCTCGGGCTTGCCATTTGGGTCTGCACTCGCAAAGGCCGCGGAGCGGTAATGGAGGCGTTCAACGCGAATCATTCGTACTTCTGGGACGACCGAAATGGTAGCTGCTGCGGTGCTTCGAACCAAGAGAGTTGCCACGAAGGCGGACCCGGCAGCGGCGACGTCTGCAAAAAGGTCGCTGAGAGCGAAGGCAAGGAAGACGACATCATGAAATGCTGCAAAGGTCAAAAAGCCTACATACCGCTTGTGAACGATTGCTTCACTGACGTGAAGCAGTGTCTCGGGGGTGCAGGCCTGAAGAACCCGAACAACGTGGGTCGCTTTGGCCAAAATTGCGACCAGTGCGAGAAGAAGAAGTAATAACGTCAACCCAGAGTGGAAACCGACATGGCGAAGGCACAACGTCCTCCAGCGACAGCGTTCGCGTCGTCTAGACCGAAGTTTCCTCGGTCTAGACCGGTATCACCGGTGCTGGCGACCCTTGCCGTTTGCGGTGCCGGTGGCGTTATCGCAGCGGGGATTCTCTTCGGCGTTCAGTACACTGAAGCACCGATATCCGCGTCGGCGAGCCGAGTGCTGCTATTGTTGCTATGGCTGGGAGTTTTCACGACATTGCTTTACACGAATCGGAGAACACTGTCCTCCCTGGGGAACGGAGCAAGCCGGCGTTTTCTTTTTGGAGTGATGTTCGCGATGATCGCCGCTCTTGTCGTGGGCTTGGCGGCGATGGTTGCCCTAACCGCGCACGTGAATTTGGGCGGCAGATTGTAGCCGAATCTGTCGAAACCGCCAGTGCCTGAGTGCACAAAGGGCTGCGTTGCTGACCGATCCTGGACCAGGAAGCAGTAAGGCAGCTGGCCAGCGTTGCATGCGACGTCTCTCTTCACCGGCGCGATCGCGGCAGGCATCTATGCGATCGGTGCGGTTCTGATCGTTGTGGGAAGTCGCTTCCTAGGGATTGCTATGGGTGCCAGCCGTGATCTACATCGGTCCGGCGGTCTAGAGGCGGACGGCGCGCGGCGCCGGAGTCAGCCGTTACGCGCAGGCGCCGAGCTAACTGCCACGCGGTGCTGCCGCACCGGCTTATAACAGGTGACACGTCACCCCTCTATAGCACGACGCGGTTCACCCATGAGACCGACCCGAGTCAGACCAACTCGCAGCGCTTCATTCAGGCGACCGACCCGCTGGGCGGGACCGAGCGCGTGGAGTTCCGGTATACGACCACCGCCCTGCCCGCGACGGCGCCGGCCAATCAGGTCCCGACAGGCTTTGCGGCGTACAACCAGAACCTCGATCGTTACAACAGCCTCTACTGGGACAAACGCGCGATGGCGCTCTCCCCAGGGGATGTCTCAAAAGCCACGATCACGCACTGGCTGCTGTACCTCTACCAGAGCTACACGCCGGTCTTCTTCGGCCACGCCTGGTCGACCTCGGTGCCGCACAGCATCAAGCGCCCGCTGGAGAACCGGGTCTGGTACGCCTACGCGGATCAGAATACGACCGGGAGCTACGTGGGGTCCTGGACGCGCCCGACGAAAGTAGCACGCGTCCTCGACGACGGCAGTTCGCAGATCTGGCAGGCGGCGTACAACAGCATGGGGCACGTCACGCAGCGCTTGGATCCGTTCGGCCGGCAGCAGACACTGTCCTACGCGGCGAATGGCCTTGATCTGCTGGAAGTGCGCCAGACCAGCTCTGGCCTCAACGACCTGTTGGCGAGCTTCAGCAATTACACGCCACAGCACCGCCCCCAGACGATGACCGACGCCGCGGGACAAACGACCACCGCCACCTACAATCCCGCCGGCCAGGTGTTGACCGTCACCAATGCGAAAAGCGAGACGACGACGTCCGCCTACGATGCGAACGGCTATCTCCTCAGCGTGACCGGCCCGGTGGCGGGAGCCAGCACGACGTTCACCTACGACGCGTATGGCCGCCGCCGGACGACGACCGACTCGGATG
>QHWJ01000130.1 GCA_003222535.1 Acidobacteriota bacterium
AAAGTCCTTTCTTCGATGCGCGCGCACCGCGTGCGCGCCCTGCTCATGGGCGGACAGGCTTGCGTGTTCTACGGCGCCGCGGAGTTTAGCCGTGACACGGACTTTGCCATCCTCGCCGACGCCGCCAACCTCGTGCGACTCCGCAGCGCTCTGGCCGACCTGCAGGCCGACGTTGTCGCGGTTCCGCCCTTCGAATTGAAGTACCTTCGACGCGGCCACGCGATCCATTTCCGCTGTCAGCACCCCGAGGTCCCGGGAATGCGCGTTGATGTGATGTCGGTCATGCGCGGCGTTGACTCGTTCTCAAAGCTATGGCGGCGTCGGACGACCATAGAACTGCCCCACGGGACAATATGTGATCTGCTCGCCCTAACCGACCTCGTGCAAGCCAAGAAAACCCAGCGCGACAAAGACTGGCCGATGATCCGGCGGTTGGTGGAAGCCCATTACTTCCAGCATCGCGGCAGGCCGACGACGGCTCAGATCACATTCTGGCTTCGTGAACTGCGCACGCCTGCGCTCCTCGTGGAGATCGCCGGGAGGCGCACCGGCCTCTGTCGGCGGCTGATCCCCAAGAGACCGCTCCTGGCTGCCGCGGCGGCACGCCAGGTTGACGAGCTCGAACGAGCGTTGCGAGAAGAAGAGACCGCCGAGCGCGAGCGGGACAAACGCCACTGGCTGCCCTTGCGGAAAGAGTTGGAAAAACTCCGTCACGCCACGGCGCGCAGGGCTCAGGGCGTATAATCCACGGAATCCGGAAGGTTCCAGAGGAGCACCATGCCGACGACCCGCCTTCGACGGCCGATCCTTTCACGTTCCTGGTGCATGGTGCTGGCTGCAGCGGCGTTGACGATTGCGGCCGCCACACGAACGGTTTCTTCAGAGGCGCCCGCTGAGTGGGCCAGCGACCTCTCGCCCATCGCCGCCGCCGACTGGAACTACGACAGGGCCGCTCACCTCCTCGAGCGCGCGGGATTTGGCGGAACGCCGGAGGAGATCGGGCGCCTCGCCGCGATGACGCCGCGGCAGGCGGTCGACGCCCTCGTCGATTTCGAATCGATCAAGAGCGATCTGAAGCCCTTCGACGAGTCCGGCATCTGGGATCCCGGCATGGATCCCTTCCCGCCCAGCCGCGCAGAGGCCGTGCGCGTTGCCCGCGAGCGCGGTGAGGGCCTCGGAGAGAAGGTGCGACCCGAGGGATCCCAGCGCCGGCTCCAGCCCGTCGTCGACAAGTTCTTCTACAGCCTGACAGCCAACGCGATTGAAACGCAGCGTCTGGGCCTTTGGTGGGCGAACCGGATGCTCACCACCAGCCGGCCGCTCGAGGAGAAGCTGACGCTCTTCTGGCACGGCCACTTCGCGACCGGTGAGAACAAGGTTCGCGACTACCGGATGATGCTCCGGCAGAACGAGATGTTTCGCGCGCAGGCCGCGGGCAACCTGCGCGGACTGCTGGTCGGGATCCTGAGAGATCCCGGAATGCTCGTCTACCTCGACAACGGCGAGAACATCAAGAAGCATCCCAACGAGAACTTCGGTCGCGAGCTGCTCGAGCTGTTCTCCATGGGTGTGGGCAATTACACCGAGCGGGACGTGCGCGAGGCCGCGCGTGCATTTACCGGTTGGACGAACAACGTGCTGGACTTCAAGTTTGACGCCGCTCAACACGACGCCGACGAGAAGACGTTCCTTGGACGGACGGGCCCCTTCAACGGCGAAGACATCATCGACATCATCCTCAAGCAGCCCGTCACGGCCGAATTCGTGTCCGGGAAGCTTTACAGATATTTCGTGCGCGAGGACGTCCCGACTTCAGTCCGGGCGAGCCTCGGCCGCACGTTCCGGGAGAGCGGCTATCAGATCAAGCCGCTCTTGAAGCAGATCTTTCTCTCCAGGGATTTCTACAGCCCACCCGCGCACGCGACGCAGATCAAGAGTCCCGTCCAGCTGGTGGTCTCGACGTACAAGAAGCTCGGACTGCGCGAGGTGCCGACGATTCCTGATTTCGGCCGCACGACCGGCGGGCTGGGCCAATCGCTCTTCGATCCGCCGAACGTCGCCGGCTGGGCCGGCGGACGAACCTGGATCACGCCGTCCACGCTTCTCCAGCGCGGCAACGTGTTTCGCGAGGTGCTCTTCCCGAACGTCAAGGGCTTCCGCCCTCCCGATCGATCCATGTCGCGAACGGACCAGGGCGTCGGCGAGCGCCTCGCGCGAGGCATGGACATCACGGAGGCGACGAAGGAAAGCGACGCCGCGCCCAACATGATGGCGGAATCGAACATGATGGTCGACCGCGACGAGGACTACAACACACGGTATGGCGGGTACAAAGGCAACCTGATCGCCTTCGAGCGGACGAAGACCATTCCCCGGCATCCGGCGGCGATCGATCTCACGGCCATGACCAGAGCCGCGGGCGCGGACACCGTCGACAAAGTCGTCGATCACTTCGTGCACCGGTTCCTGTCTGTTGCGCTCGCGGACAAGGATCGCGCCGCGCTCGTTTCTTTTCTCCGCGGCAAGCTGGGGACGACCGCGATCCAACCAGGCGAGAAGCTGGAAGAATCACTCCGCGAACTGCTGTACCTCGTGTTGAGCACGCCGGAATATCAGTTGGGATAGTCTCAATAGGGCTCAGGGCTCAGGGCTTGATTAAGCCGTCAGCCTGCGAGAGGTTTCACATGTCACATTTCCGCTGTTCATGCTCTCGCCGCGATTTCCTCGTTCGGGGACTGTACGGCATCGGCGTCGGCGCCGGCCTGCCGCTCGTCTTGAGCCGCACATCGGCCGCGCTCGCGGCGCAGGCGCTCGAAGGCACGAGCGTCGAGAAGCACCCCGAGCGTATCCTGGTCGTCATCGAACTGGCCGGTGGCAACGACGGGTTGAACACGGTCGTTCCGTACGGCGACCCGGCCTATTACCGCGCCAGGCCAAAGCTGGGGATAAAGGATCGAAGCGTGCTCAAAGCCGCCGAGGGGTTCGGCTTTCACCCCTCGATGGTCGGTTTCGAGCGGCTGTACAAAGACGGCATGCTCGGCGTTGTACACGGCTGCGGGTACGATCATCCGAGCCTGTCGCATTTCTCGTCGATGGGTTTCTGGCACACGGGTGTCCCCAACGGCGGCGAGTCGCTCGGATGGCTCGGCCGCCTGGCCGACGAGACCTACGACACGAAGACGCGCAACATGATCGTGGACATCGGCACCTCACAGTCGCTCGCCGTCCGGAGCGCGCGTCATTCGCCGCTCGTGTTCGACGATCCGGCGCGCTTCAGACGCGAAGGCGCCGACGATGAGAAGCGCGTGCTCGCCGACCTGAGCCGGCCGCGAATGACGGCGAACGCGACGCTTGAATTCCTTGCCTCGACGGCTCAGAACGCGACCGCGAGCTCGGACTTTGTGCGCCAGGCATCCGCCGGCTATCAGACACCTGTGGACTACGGCGTGGGCGGCGGCCTCGGTGGCAACCTCCAGCGCGTGACATCCCTCATCGCGGCCGGCATGCCGACGCGGCTGTACTACGTCACGTACGCGGGCAATTCGTTCGACACCCACGTGCAGCAGACGGATCTCCACAGCCGGCTGCTCATGTACACGGCCGACGCGGTCCGGGGGTTCATGGAAGATCTCAAGCGGATCGGCCGGGCCGGCGAGGTGGCGGTCATGATCTTCACCGAGTTCGGACGCCGGGTCGAAGAGAACGGCAGCCTCGGCACCGACCACGGCACCGCGACCCCGATGTTCATCATCGGCAAGGGCGTTCGGGGCGGCTTCTATGGAAGGCACCCGAGCCTCACCGATCTGGACGAGGGCAACATGAAGATGACGACCGACTTCCGGCGCGTCTACGCCACGATGATCAAGGAGTGGCTCGGCTACGACGACACCCGAGCCGTGTTGAAGGGCAGCTTCGATCCCCTTGGTGTGTTTGCGTCCAGCTAGCGCGTGTTCGCGTCGCGTGCCTCGAGCGATGCGCATCGCGAACGTTGAACCGCGGAGCGCGCACTCTCAACTCTGAACTCTCAACTCAACGCTCAACGCTCAAGGGCCCGGCACGCTGACGGTTCATGCTTGAGAGTGAGCGTTGCCGTCGGCGCGCGAAACAACAGCAGCCGACGCGCACCAAGGTCCACGCGCCGCCGCGCGGCTCCTGTGCAAGATCGTGAAAGGCCGCCGCCGGACCGGGCAGCACGCGAGCTTCGACTGACAATTCCTGTTCATCCCGCGACAAATCCGTCAGCGAGACCCTCCATCGGACAAGTCTTACAGAACTCTTACAGTCGCCGAATTAGCGGCTTGTTAGGGTACCAGTGACCCCAGCGAAGGAGCCCAAACGTGTCGCGCTATTCCAGAATCAATTGGCTGACATGCGTCGTCCTGGTGTGGTTCCATATGCAGGCGATTGCCGCCTGTTTCACGTTTACATGGACCAACCTGATTGTCGCGGCCGTCCTCTATTGGGTGGCCATCGGTCTGGGGATCAGCATGGGGTATCATCGGCTGCACACGCATCGCGGGTTCAAGACCTCGAAGCTGTTCGAATACTTCCTGGCGGTCTGCGGGACGTTGACGCTCGAGGGCGGACCTATCTTCTGGGTGGCCATGCATCGCCAGCACCATCAGCACTCGGACCGGCCGCTCGACCCGCATACGCCGCGCGTCAACGGCTTCTGGGCGCACATGGGCTGGGTGATCTTCGGTGAAGCCAGACACAACGACACGACGCTGATGTCGCGCTACGCACCCGATCTCGCGCGCGACCCCTTCTACCGCAAGCTGACGACGTATCACTGGGTGCCGCTGACGGTGTTGGGGGTCACCTTGCTCGCGATCGGTGGCTGGCCGCTCGTCAACTGGGCAATCTTCCTCCGCGTCGTAGTCGGGCTCCACGCAACCTGGTTCGTCAACTCCGCCACGCACATGTGGGGGCGCCGGCGCTTCGCCACGCAAGACGACTCGAAGAACTCGTGGTGGGTGGCGCTGCTCACGTTTGGCGAAGGCTGGCACAACAACCACCACGCCCACCCGGTCTCGGCCCGCCACGGCCTGGCTTGGTACGAGTTCGACCCCACGTGGCTCTCGCTGCGGCTCCTCGAGGCCTTCGGGCTCGTCTGGGACGTCCGGGCCGCGAAGGTGACCCAGTCGCACAAAGAAGAGATCGCCGCCTAGTTCGTTCTGAGCAGCCCGTGGTGAAAGTCTGGCTGCATTCGACGAGCGATGCATCCCCGCTGGCTGCGTTGCTCCTCTCTCAAATACTCCCGGTATTCTCGGTCGTCGCGCCTTGCCAGCGGGGCGGGGCCCCCAACGCGGCTGCCGCGTTGGGGACCCCGGGGCGCCTCGCCCGTCTCGGTGCGACGCCAGACTTTCACCACGGGCTGCTATGCTGTGACGTATGACGTCTGGCGGCCGCCGGAAGTCCATCGCGTTCTTCATCGTCCTCGGCGTCTGCCTGTCGGCGGGCGCGCTGGCGCTCAACATCGGCTGGGTCATCGTCAACTGGCGCCAGGCGGGGATGCTGATCCTCGGCGTCCTTGCCTTCCCGCTGATCATCACCGGGGTCGTGCTCAACACGATTTTTCTCGTCCGCGAGATTCGGCGGAACGAGCAGCACGGCGCGTTCATCAATGCCGTGACCCACGAGCTGAAGACGCCCGTCGCGTCGATCCGGTTGTACCTCCAGACCCTGCAGAGCCGGGACATCGAACCCTCGAGGCGGCAGGAGTTCTACCAGATCATGGTGGAGGACACCGATCGGCTGCTGGGGACCATCGAGCAGGTGCTGCATGCGGGCCGCGTGGGCGCCAGGCTTCGTCTCGGGAGGCCCACGCCGGTCGACTTCTCGGCGATCGTGCGCGAGTGCATGGCCCTCGCACGCACTCGTCATCATTTGCCGGACGACGCGCTGACGTATTGCGAGTCGCTCGCCGGCGGGTCGACGCCGCGAGTCCTGGGGAACGAGGACGAGCTGAAGGCGGTCGTCTCGAACCTCGTGGACAACGCCATCAAATACTCGGGTTCCCAGGTGCACGTGGCGGTGGCGCTCGAGCAGCCTGAGGCGGCGCACGCCACGCTGCGCGTGCGCGATCAGGGCGTGGGCATCTCGGCGTCCGAGCTCAAGCGGATCTTCAAGCGCTTTTACCGTATTCCCGGCGCGGTCGCCAGTCGCGTGAAAGGCACCGGCCTCGGTCTCTTCATCGTCCGATCGGTGATCGCGCGACACGGCGGCACGGTGTTCGCCGAGAGCGAGGGCCCCGGGCGCGGGAGCACGTTCACCGTGCAGTTGCCGCTGCTGCCGCCGCGTCGCCCCCATCGCGGTCGCCGCGCCGGGGAATCCGGATGAGCCGGATTCTCATCGTCGAAGACGAGCAGCATCTCGCCCAAGGCTTGCGGTTCAACCTGGCCGCCGATGACCACGACGTCGAGATGGTCGACACGGGAGAAGCGGCGCTCGAGCGGCTCCTTTCCAATCCCACGCGCTTCGATCTGGTGATCCTCGACGTGATGCTGCCCGGCATCACGGGGTTCGCCGTGGTGGCCGACCTGCGGCGCGCCGGACAATTCCTGCCGGTCTTGATGCTCACTGCCCGCGGCCGCGCCGAGGACGTGCTCCAGGGGTTCCAGTCGGGCGCCGACGATTATCTGCCCAAGCCCTTCGAGCTGCCGATTCTCATGGCGCGCGTGCGGGGCCTGCTGCGCCGCCGGGAGTGGTTCCAGCTCGGGCTCGATCGCCAGCCGTCGGCGCCCACTGTCGCCAGCCGGTTTACTTTCCGGGAGCGGACCATTGACTTCGAGCAACTCGAGGTGCGCATGGGCGACAAGGCCATGCCGCTCACGTTGATGGAGGCGTCGCTGCTCCGCTATCTCGTCGAGCACGAAGGCCGGCCCGTGTCGCGCAAGACGATCCTGGAGAAGGTGTGGGGCGTACGCGAGGACACGGACACACGCGCGATCGACAACTTCATCGTGCGGCTGCGGCGGTATCTCGAAGACGAGCCGGCTCGCCCACGCCACGTCCAGACGGTCCGCGGCGTGGGCTACCGCTTCGTGGCCGACCCCGACTAAAGAATTAGGAATTAAGAATTTGGAATTTGGAATTTGGAATTCGTGCGCCCGTTCCAAACAGGTAGGGGGAACCGCCGCAGGAAGATGTGATTTCTTCCGTGAGCGAGAGTGGGAACAGCAGGCGGCGGCCGGAACAGGCTCCGGGCTTGTCTGTAGATGGCAATGACGGTTTGAGCGTCGAAATTTACTCCGGCCTTATTCGACGCGCGCATAATACGCATGATCGGCATCGGGAGGCGAGAGCATGAATTGCAGCGACCCTGACGTTCATCCCATCGAAGACCCGATTGCTCACCTCGAGCAGGGGTTCATCGACGAGTTCATCCGCCTGCGCGGGCACGACCCGGCGAGGCTGCGCGATCTGGCGCCGGGCGAGCTGGACGAACTGCTGAAGCACGCTACGGCGTACGCATCGGCGAAGCTTGCGGAGGTCGAGTCGCGAGCGCATTACGTGCACGAGCTTCACGGCGACCGTTGACGGTCCCGGTCGCCGCCGCGCGTTCTCCTCGTGACTTCGGTGTGGCGAAGGCCCTCGTCACCGCGGAAGCGGTGCGCTGCGACGGCGACGGAGCCAACGTAGGGCGCCCCTTTAGGGGTGCCGACGCCGAGAGCTCGCCGACGTAATGAGATCGGCGAGCCGTTCTCTATCGCGCTCGCGCTCCCCGAAACAATTGAGGGGGCTCAGAACTTCAGCTTCGCTCCAAACTGCAGCTGGCGCGGATTGAACACGTCGCGCGGCGTGCCGAACCCAAGCGTCGCCGGAGGCGGCGTTCCCGGGTAATCGATGCTGCCCCACACCGTATTGATGTCCTTGACGTTCACCCGGTCGAGCAGGTTGAACACGTCGAGCATGAGGTCGAGCCGCGCGCGGCCGTTCACCGGCATCTCGCGACTCACCCTCACGTCCACGCTCGCATACGGGGGCCCCAGGTAGGCGTTACGTTCTATCAGCGCCGGACGATCCGAGTTGGGATTGCCGTCGAGGTTGAAGTCTCGTCCCGCGAAGATGTTGAAGCGCCGCCCGCTCTCCAGCGAGACCAGCCCGCTCACCTTCACGCCGTGGACGATCGCCACAGGGGACGGCACCTCGCTCAACAACGTGAGCGTGAACCGATGCCTGACGTCCTGCCTGGACAGCGACGTCTCCCCGGCGATGTCCTGGCCTTCGGGAAGATCCGCGAGGTTGGCCAGCGAATCGACGTTGTTCCGCACCCGGGCCAGCGTGTAGCTGCCATGGAAGCCGACGCCGTTCGCGAAGCGCTTCTCCGCCTCGAACGTGGCGCCGTGATAATTCGACGTGCCCGTGTTCGTCTGGACGAAGAGATCGCCGACCTCCGGGTAGCTGCGCCCTCCGAGAATCGGTTTGCCGGTGGCCAGCACGCCGTTCTGAAACGCGTTGAGGTTGCCCGTGTGCCCCGGCACCTGCCGGGCGCCGAGGAACAGGTACCCCGCCGACAGCGCGATCCCGCGGCCAATCTCCTGCGAGATCTGCATGCTCGCCTGGTGGCTGTATGGCGTCCGGATCGCGCCGTCGAGCGTGTCGGCGAGCCCGATACTGCTCGTGGTCGGCACCTGTCCCGTGGCCAGGAACGTACGCGCCGCGATTGGGGCGGCGGCGCCGCCGACGGTGCGCTGCTGGAACGTGGCCTGGATCGGCGCGATCGTGGGAAAAAGCCGCTGCGCGTTCGGCAGCGAGCCCGCGCTCGACATCTGCGTCGCGTTGAACAGCTGGCCCACGCTGCTCGCCAGCCGATCCGTGAAGACGCCGTAGCCCCCACGGACGACGCCGCGGGAGCTGTAAGCGAACGCCGCGCCCACGCGCGGCTGCACGTTGTTGAGATCCCTTTTCGTGATGAACTGGCTGGGATAGGCCTCGACGTCGTACCGCACACCATAGGTGACCGACAGACGGGAGGCGGCTTGCCAGTGGTCCTGGACGAAGAACCCGAACGACGTGTGGTTCAGCGTGAATCGTGTCGCATCCCGCCACCCCTCGGGCACATCGTCGGTCCAGGCGGGACTGACGCCCGGATCGCTCGGGGCGGTGACGAGATAGGGCCACCAGAACACCGCCGGTGTGAACGTCTGAAACGCGGCCAGCGACGGGAAGATGATGCGGGCGGGGAAGAACAGATTCCATTGTGACGTGTCGCGAAGATGGTTGAGGTCCAGGCCGCCCTTCACCTGGTGCCCGCCCCTCGTCCACGTCAGGCTGTGGGCATACTGGACGCGCGTCTCGCCGTAGTGGTCCACGTCGGACGTGCTCTTGCCCATGATGATGAAGTTGGAGAGCTCGAGCGCCGGCTCCTTCAAGACCGACGGGAAATCGAACGTGCGCCGGGCGACTTGCACGCGGACTTCGCTCACCAGCGTCGGGGAAGGGATCGACACCAGGCTCGCGACGACCGCCTGATCGCGCGTCACGTTGTTGCGGGCGGTGCTGGACGTCGGCGAGGCGCGGCCGCCGCCGCCGAGGAAATTGTCCGTGTTCGAATCGAGAAAGTTATAGCGGACCGACAGCGTATGGTTCGCCGCCGGGTGGTGGTCCAGCTTCAGCATGAACGAGTGATAGTGGTTCTTCTGCAGCTGGTTCGTGGTTTCCTGAGTCAGGCCGAACTCGGCGCGAACGGCGTTGAGCGCGGCCAGATTGTCCTGCACCACGCGCGAGAACCGGTTCGACTGGTCGCGCACCTGTCCTTCGTAGTTGCCGAAGAAAAAGGTCCGATCCGCAACGACCGGCGCGCCGAGCGTCAGCCCGAACTGATTCTGATGCAGGACGTCCGCGTCGGGCGTGTTGAGGACCGACCGCGCGTTCAGCCTGTCGTGCATTCCGAAATAGTAGAGCGAGCCGTCCCTGCGATTGGTCCCCGACTTGGTGACAATGTTCACGAACCCGCCCAGCGCACGGCCGTACTCCGCCAGGTAGGTGGAGTTGAGGACGCGGAACTCCTTGGCCGCCTCCTGCGACGGCGTCGCGCGCGGCAATCCCGTGAACGTCTGCACGTTGTCGGCGCCGTCGACCTGAATCATCGTGTTCAGCTCGGGCTGGCCGCCGAACGACAGTCGAGGGGCGGCCGCGGCCCCCACGCCGACATCGGGCTCCTTGAACGCGCCGCCTCCGACGTTTTCGCGGCCGCCAGCCACGCCGCTCGACAGCTTGACGAAATCGACGAAGTTGCGCCCGCTGATCGGGAGCGCTTCAATCTCCCGCATGCCGACGACGCGGCTCAACTCCGTTTTGCCCGGTTCGACGAGCGGGGCCTCGGTGACGACGGTCACCTGCTCGGCAATCGGGCCGAGGCTCATCCTGATGTCCGCCTCCGTCGAGCCGCCGACGGTCAGCACGACACCGGTGCGGATCGCTGTCTTGAAGCTGGCGAGCTCGGCGTGCACGTCGTATTCGCCGGGATCGAGCGCCGAGACCCGATAGCGCCCTTCTGAATCGCTGATCGCGCTGCGCGTCACGCCCGTGGTCACGCTCCTGACGGTGAGGGCGGCGCCCGGCAACGCCGCGCCCGTCTCATCGCGAACGACACCAAGCAGAGTCGCGGTCGCGATTTGTCCCGTTGCGCCAGCGGCGTTCCCCAGCCACGCGGTCAGGGCCATCACCGCCACGTGCAGCAATCTCCGGCTCCTCATGGTGCAACTCCGTTGCATCACGAATAGATCATGAATTCCAGGAGATTGCCGTCCGGATCGCGAACGTACACGCTGGAACCGGTCCTCCTTCGACCGCCCTGCCGATCAACAGGACCCTCGACCATCTTCACACCGGCCCGATCCAGCATGGCCTTCAGGGATGCCGGCGTTCCGTCCCAGACGAAGCACAGGTCGCCGCACGGCGGCTTCGCGGCAGGCGCTCGCAGCGTGAACTTCGCGTCCTGCCAGAGAGTCGGGCGGTGAAAATTGATCATCTGGTCGCCAACATACACGGCGATGGCGTTCGGGGTTTCGCGTATCTGCAGGCCAAGGGCGCGATAGAACGCCAGCATCGCTTCAGTGCTCTGCATCGGGAGTGCAACATGATCGAACGCGCGGACGCTTCCAGGCTGCTGCGCCAGCGAGACGGATCCGCCGGTTGCTGCGGCCGCGGTGACGATCGTCTTTACAAACGCTCGACGCGAGGAAGCTCTTCGCATGGCTCATCATCCCCATTTCTTGCCGAGGGCCTCCAGCCCCGCCTTACGGAGATCTTCCGGGCTCATCACGAGGTGCCCTGACACTTCCGCGTTGAAGGAGAGAAACCACGGCTCGTGCAAAGCGGGGATCTTCGATGGGTCCGCGATGTCGACAATCATGATGGCGCCACGCTTGCCGTCGTACTCCGTAAAGTAGACGGCTTCAGGCTTCGTTTCCGAGAGAATGC
>QHWJ01000421.1 GCA_003222535.1 Acidobacteriota bacterium
CAGTTCGACTCTTCGGAGTGGAGCTCACCGCCCCTCGAAGGGCGGATCGTCGATCGTCCCGGTGTCGGGAAGGTGATGATCGGCCGAGGCGCCACCAACACGAAAGGTCCGCAGACCGCGTGCCTCGCGGCGCTGCACGCATTCAAGGCGGCGGGCCGGAAGCTCCCAGTGAATTTGGTGCTGGTCTGCGAAGGCGAGGAGGAGATCGGATCGCCTAATTTCTCGGACGTCGTGTTCAAGTCTGAGGTCGAGGCGGCGCTGCGCAAGTGCGCGGGCATCATCATTCCGCTGGGTAACCAGGAGCTCGACGGATCGGTGCAGGTGAATCTGGGATCCAAGGGCATCGTCGAGCTCGAGATGGTATCGTCGGGGACGAAGTGGGGACGAGGACCCACTCAGGATGTTCACTCGAGTTATGAGGCTCAGATCGACAGCCCGGCTTGGCATCTCGTCCAGGCCCTTCATACGCTCGTCGCAGCTGACGGTCACACCCCCGCTGTCGAGGGCTTCTTCGACAAGGTGCGTCCGCTCAGCCCGCAGCTCCGTGAGATTCTCGAGCATGCGATTCCGCGTCGCGACGAGGCCGCGACCAAAAGGGCGTTGAGTGTGTCGCGATGGTTTGGCGACGAGTCGTGGCACGATTCGCTCGTCCGGCTCGTTTCGCAGCCGACCATCAACATCGAAGGACTGGTGGGCGGCTATACCGGTCCAGGGGGGAAAACCATTCTGCCGCACCGCGCCCTCGCGAAGATCGACGTGCGGCTCGTGCCGGACATGACCGCCAGGGAAACCCTGGACGGCGGATACGATCCAACGGAAACGCCGGCTGACTCGCGGCTCGTGAAGGCCATGGTCGCGACGTACCACAAAGCAGGAATCGATCCAGTGCTCTGGCCGCGCCTTGCCGGGTCGTGGCCCGGAGTGACGTTCACCGGTGCGCCGCTCAAGCTGCCCGCCGGACAGTTCGGACTGGGCCACGGCGCCGGTGCGCACGCGCCAGACGAGTACTGGCTGATCGAGTCCGCCAACTCGAAGGTCGCCGGCATGGACGGTGCCGTGCGATCGTATGTGGATCTTTTTTACGAGCTGGCCTGAGCGGCGGGAGCCGGAGGATACGGTCTACATCCGGCTCTAGCGAACGCACGCGAAGTTTGCGGCGTCATTCGGATCGCCCGTCCCCTTATAGCGAGGCACGGTCGGATAGAGACACACCGGACGGGTGTACTGGACGGTCCTCGTCGTGGCCTGGTTGTCGGTGAACTTGGTCCCGATGAATTGCGTCGGCGCGGTACCGCCTTCAACCCACTTCTCCAGAGCGGTCTGCAGATCGTGCGCCGCGTCGCGCACCGGCGGTATCTGCTGCCCGACGCCGCCAAAATTCGACGCGCCGATCCCGCCGCTGCAGTGATTCATGCCAGGCACCATGAACAGTCGATAGAAGCTCTGCGTGTGCTCGAGGCCGCCGTTCGCCTTCGCGAGCTGCTCGTAGTACGTGGGACTGTATTCCGGCTGCAGCGTCTGATCGTTCCAGCCGTGATACTGGATGATCTTGACGCCGCGTCGAATCGCCGCCGCGTAGTCGGTGGACGTGGCGTTGCCCAGCCGCCCGATCGTCTGGTCGGTATGCTCCATGTCGCTGTCGAAGTTGAACGACCGGAGATCCCATTCCGGGTTCTGGTACACGAGATTGGAGAAGTAGACGAGCAGACCGGGGGCGGCCGTTGTCGGCCGGACCATGCCCGTCCAACCGGCTTCGGAGCCTCTCGCGAAGCCCGGAAAGATCGATTCGCCGGTTCGCGGATTCCTGGGACCGTCGTAGATCTTCTGCAGCGCCGAAACCTGCGCCGGCGTCAGGCAGCTGTTGCCGTCCGCGCCGTTGCACGTGAGTGACCGCGGATCGAACGTGCAGCGTCGCGGATCCGCGATGACGCCGTCGGCGAGGCCGTCGTCCTTGTCGCAGGCCGCGACCACCGCGGCAGTGATCGCGGGCAGCTTCTCGGCGGGAATGGCAGCGCCCGGAGCCGCGAGCGCCTGCGCGTTCCAGATGAAGCCGGCATTCGAATGCGACTGGAGATTCCAGGGTGCGCCGATGATCAAGCCGTCGAAATCGTCCGGATAGCGCTGTGCCTCGATGAGACCTTGGCGGCCGCCGTTCGAGCACGAGCTGAAATACGAATGCGACGGCGCCTGACCGTAGTACGCCGCGATGATCGCCTTGGCCGCGACCGTCGTCACATGCTTCGCGCGGTAGAGATAGTCGGTCACCTTCTCCGGATGGCCAATCCCCCACCACTGGTCCGTAGACACGTGGCCGGTGTCGGTGGACGCGGTCGCGTAGCCCCGGCGCAGGAGTTCATTCATAGCGCTGTCCAGGCCGTTTCTCTGGTAGTTCAACTGTCCCGCGAAGCCGCCTTCGCCCGTCGACAGGAACTTGCGGTTCCACCCGGCGGGCTGCGGTAGCCAGACCTCGAAGCGAATCTCCGAGTCGGCGGACGGCTTGCTCACCCCCTGCACGCGACAGAATGCCGGAAGGTCGGGGACGGTGACGGCGTCCGAGATTCGGAGCGTGCCGCTTGTGACGAGCGCCGAGTCAACGATGGAGGTGGTGTGGTCGAAGGTCCGTCCCTTCAACGCCGAACACTCCACCGATGGTCCGGAAGCCGGCGGCTTCCGTTCAGGTTGTTGTGCCGCGATCACGACGACACAGCCGAGGATCGCCGCGCTCACAACAAAGGACGCGTACTTCAGCATCATGGCGCGCTCCATTCGTCGGTTCAACCGAGCTGCCGGGTCAATCCTGAATCCGATCGTCGAGCCTTCGCCGCAGACCGGCGAAGCGCTCGACGAGTGATGATACGTGCGGCCGTCCGTGAATGCCAGGGAGCACGACCGTGTCGCCTGATTTCTCCAGGCCGCGCCTTCGACCATCCTTCGCGGTAGCGCCGGTCTGCCGCTCGCACGGCGCACGGGGACTCATCGGGAGTGGTAAGCTGCACCTTTCAAAAGGAGGTGCGGGCATGCGACCGGAGAATCCGACGGTTGCGCTGTTCACCGTCGTTGGCCTGATGGCCACCGCGGCGAGTGCGCAGGTTGTGAGGCAGGAGGTCCCTGGCATCCGGAACTTCGCCAAGGTCGAATCGACCGTTGCGTGCGCAGGCGCCATTACGCCCGCCGCGATCCAGGAAATCAAAAAGATGGGTTACGCGTCGATCATCAACCTTCGCCTCGCGACCGAGCAGGGGGCTGACATCGACGCGAACACCGCCGCTGCGAAGGTGACCGGTATTCCCTATTACCATATCCCGTTCAGTGCGTCGGCGCCGGATCCCGCGGTCGTCGACACGTTTCTGAAGACGATCACCGCGCCGGGCGTCCAGCCGGCGTTCATCCATTGAGCTGGCGGTGGAAGAGCCGCCGGGATGTGGCTCATGAAACGCGCGATCGTCGATGGTTGGGACACGAACAAGGCGCTGGAAGAAGCGACGGCACTCGGGCTCACGAA
>QHWJ01000131.1 GCA_003222535.1 Acidobacteriota bacterium
CAGCGAGAGGTTCTGGCGCAGCCCTTCGTAGCTGCCGAAGTAGAACAGCCTGTTGCTGACGATGGGGCCGCCCGCCGTGCCGCCGAACTGATTGCGCGTGAACGGCGGGTTCACCTGGGTGCCCGTCGCGGCATCGATCGGATCGAAGTAGTTCGGCTCGTCGAGCTTGCTGTCGCGCAGGAATTCGAACACCGTGCCGTGGAGCGCGTTCGTGCCCGACTTGGTGACGGCGCTGATGACGCCGCCGGCGGCGCGTCCGTACTCGGCGGCGTAATCGTGCGTCTGGACGCTGAATTCCTTCACCGCGTCGACGCCGAGCAGGACGCCGGCCATGCTGGACGGCGCCTTGTCCGACACGTCGGCGATGTTCGTGCCTTCGAGCAGGTAGCCGGTCATCTCGGGACGCGCGCCGCCGATCGACACCTGCGTGCTGCCGAAGCCCCCCGTGAAATCGCGCGAGGTGGCGCGGCTGACGGTCACGCCCGGCTGCAGCGTCGCCAGCTGCATGAAGTTCCGGCCGTTCAGCGGCAGCTCCGCGATCTGCGTCGTGGAGACGACCCCGCCGGCGACGGCGCTGCTCAGTTCCACGTTCGTCGCCGCGCCCTGCACGGTGACCTGCTCGCTGACGGCGCCGATCTTCAGGGCCAGGTCGGCGTTCACGTCGCGGCCGATTTCGAGCGTCAGGTTGTCGCGCTTCGCCTGCGTGAAGCCCTGCAGCTCGGCGGTGACGGCGTAGATGCCCGGCGGAAGATTGAGCGCGCGGAAGCCGCCGCGCTCGTCGGTGACGAGCGGCCGCGTCGCGCCGGTCTCGGTGTTCCGCACAACAACCGTCACGCCGGGCAGGACCGCCTTCGATTCGTCGGTCACCGTGCCGGAGATCGTGCCGGTCGTGGCCTGCGCGCGCGCGTCGAGCGGAACCGCGAGGAGCGCGAGGAGCAGAAAGCCGAGCATTGGCCGGATGTGCAGCATGTCGTACTCTCCCTTTGGTCCTACCATTTGCTCCGGGTAGGGTGTATGGTTTTGAGCGACCAGTCAAGGACGAACTGGCGCGGATGCCCGGGTCGCGGCGTCCGATACAAGGAACCGGATCGATGATCCCTCTGGCTCGTTGGGCGGGCGCGACCGCGATGGTGCTGACGCTGCTGTCGGGCTGCGCCGCGATCGCCTGCGCGAGGTGGATGCGTCCGGCCGCCGACGGCGACGCCGCGCTCGCCGACGGCCGCTACGAGACAGCGCTCGCGAGCTACGCGGACGCCGAAGCGCGGTTCGACCGGGTTGCCGCCGCCAGGGAGCTTTTCGCCGGCGGCTACAGCCACGTGATGGCGAACACGCTGTGGATCCTCTTCCGCCTGCAGCGGTATGACGAGACCATAGACGCGGCCGGGCGCGCGCCCGAGAGCGCGCTGCCGCACTTCTGGTCCGGCTGCGCGTTCTTCGAAAAGGCGCGCGGCGAGCAGAAGCCGGATCCGCGGCTCGGCTGGCTGACGCGCGCCGAAGAAGAGTTCCGCCGCGCCGTCGAGGCCGCGCCGGCCGACTGGGACACGAAGTACGACTTCGAGCTCGTGACGAAGCTTGCCGCCGAGCTCCGCAGGCAGCCGAAGGCACCGCCGAACCAGCTGATGCAGCTGCTTCGCCCGCAGCCCAGGCCGGGCGCAAAACCGGTCAAGCGCGTCGGATGAGATTCCTTCGTCCCGATCTGCTGCGCTGGTGGCTCGTGATCCCCGTGCTCATCGCGAGCTGCGGTCTGCAGTGGCGCCTCACGCGCGCATTCCGCCGGCGCGCGGCGATCAACGCGCGATTCGCGGCGCTCTCGCGGCGGACGACCTGGCGGCGCGATGCCGCCGTGCTCGGCTGGAGCGTGCTCGCGGCAGCGGCGATCGTCTTCGCGCTCATGCGTCCCCAGGTGCTGCTCGCGCACCGCGTGCCCGACTACGAGCGGCAGGACCTGATCATCATGCTCGACCGTTCGGTGTCGATGCACGCGCGCGACATCCGCCCGTCGCGCTTCTCGCGCGCGACGCTGGAGCTCAGGAACCTGCTGCGTCAGAAGCCCGAAGGGATCGATCGCATCGGGCTCGTCGGCTTCGCCGACAGCTCGCTCGTGCTGTCGTACCTCACCGACGACGTCGAGAGCGTGCTCTTCTATCTCGATTGGCTCGACGGCGAATCGTCCGTGCTGTTCGGCACGAACATCGGCGCCGCGCTGAAGGGGGCGATGGACGTCGCAGAGAAAGACGATCGCCCGACGCGCAAGCGGCTCCTGCTCGTGTCCGACGGCGAGGATTACGGCACCGAATTGAAAACCGCGCTCGACACGCTTCGCGCCGGGGGATACCACGTCGACTGCATCGGCATCGGATCGGAGCAGGCGGTCCCCATCCCGCTCACCTCGTCTGGCGGCGACTCTTCGGCAGGCTCTCTGTCGCCCCGAGCGGCGTCGAGGGACGGGGATTCCTACCTGAAGGACGATGCGGGCAGGCGCGTGACGACGACGTTCGAGGAGGCCACGCTCGTCCGTGTCGCGGCGACGACCGGCGGGCGGTACCTGCGCTCGACCACCGGCACCGGGCTCGCGCGCGCCATTGGCGAGATGGTGAAGGGCGACCGCAGGATCCTCGGCTGGCGGTCGGCGACCGAATACCGCGACCTGTATCCCGTGGGCGTGGCGGTCGCCGCCGCCGCCGCCGCCGCGCTCTGTTTCCTGATATGACGATCCCCGACCGCGTCATCGTCTCGAGCGCCATCACGATGGAACACGCGGCCGCGATCGTCTCCGGGCTCGAATCGGAAATCGCGAAGGTGATCGTCGGCCAGCACGCACTCGTCCGCCGGATGCTCACCGGCCTGTTCGCCGCCATTCCATTCGCGACCGCGCGCAGCGAGGCGCGCACCGGCTGCGGCCATATCCTGCTCGAAGGCGTGCCCGGCGTCGCGAAGTCCCTCACGGCGACGACGCTGGCGCATGCGATGTCGGCGCGATTCCAGCGCATCCAGCTCACGCCCGACCTTCTGCCCGCCGACATCCTGGGTACGCGCATCTACGACGCGAAGACCGCGACCTTTCGGATCGAGCAGGGCCCGATCTTCACGAACATCCTGCTGGCCGACGAAATCAACCGCGCGACGCCGAAGACGCAGAGCGCGCTGCTCGAAGCCATGCAGGAGCGGCAGGTGACGCTCTCGGACACGACGTTCCCGCTCGAGGATCCGTTCTGGGTGCTCGCGACCCAGAACCCCGTGGAGCAGGAAGGCGTGTACCCGCTGCCCGAAGCGCAGCTCGATCGCTTCTCGATGATGGTGCGCGTCGACTACCCGAGCGCGACCGAAGAGATGGCGATGCTCCACGCGCGGATGACGGAGCAGCACATCGTGCCACGCGTGTCGCCGTCGGACGTCACGCGCCTCCGCGCGTTCATTCGCGACGCCGTCTACGCCGACGACAAGATCATGGAGTACATCGTCCGGCTCGGCCGCGCGACGCGTGCGCCGGCCGAGGCCGGCCGAGGCGATCTGGGGGAGCTGCTGACGCTCGGGGTGTCGCCGCGGTCGTACCAGCACGTGCTCGCCCTGACGCGCGTGACCGCGTTCCTCCACGGGCGTGCCTACGTGCTGCCGGAGGACGTCAAGGAGATCTATTGCGACGCGTCGCGGCATCGCATCGCGCGGACGGTGCGCGCGCAGGCCGAGAACATCGACGCCGATCAGATCCTGGGCGAGCTGCTGCAGGCGGTGCCGATCCCATGATTCCCGGGCACGTCATGCGGGAGCTGCGATACATCGAGCTCGTCACCGCGAAGCGCATCCGCAACCTGCGCGTCGGCCCGTACACCAGTCCACAGCGGGGGCCGGGATTCGACTTCGACGAGCACCAGCCCTACCGGCACGGGGACGACGTGCGGCGGATCGACTGGAACGTGACGGCGCGGATGGGGGCGCCGTACGTGCGCCATACGCACGCCGAACGCGAGCTGAACGTGATGATCGCCATGGACGTCTCCCGCTCGATGGAGCTCGGCGCCGCCCATCGATCGAAGAAGGAGCTGATGACGTTCATCACCGGCTCGCTGCTGTTTTCGGCGGTGTCGGACCAGATCAACACGGGATTTCTTGCGTTCTCGGATCGCGTGCTCGAGTACCAGCCGCCGCGGCGGACGCGCGCGGCGGCGTGGAGTGTGCTGGAGCGGTGCTGGGCATTGTCGCCTCGCCCCGGCCCTACCGCGCTGCTGCCGGCGGTGCGGCACCTGTTGACGGCGCTGAAGCGGATGAGCGTCGTGTTCATCGTCTCGGATTTCATCAGCGGCGAGGATCTGTTCGGGGGGCAGGAGCTCGCCATGCTGGCGGCGAAGCACGACGTGATCGCGGTCGTGCCGCAGGATCCAACCGAGACGGCGCTGCCCGCGGGCCGCGGCTACATGCAGCTCCGCGATCTCGAATCGGGGCGGCAGGTGGCGGTGAGCCTGTCTCCGCGCGCGCGGCGGGCGTACGCCGGCCAGATGCACGCGCGGCGCGACGCGCTCGCGAGCGCGTTCTACCGCGTGCCGATGGATCACGTGTTCGTTCCGACCGACGGCAGCCCGGTCGAGCCGCTGTTGTCGCTGTTCGCCGCGAGGATGGCGCGATGAAGCGACGAACTAGGTCATGTGGTTTTCTGTTGATCTGGTCGATGGCGGGCGCCGGCGCGGCGGCAGCCCAGCTTCCGCGGAACGACGTGACAGTCAGGACGTCTCTCGATCGGACGGCGATGTGGGTGGCCGATCGCGTGACCTACACGATCGAGATCACCTGCGCACGCGGCGTCGACGTGCTGGCCGACGATCTGTCGCGAGACAGGCTGAAGACCGGGGGCCTCGATGTGATTGGCGGCGACATGGCCCGGCGATCGGCGTCCGCCGGCGCGACGATCTATCAGGTTCAATACGTGTTGACGACGTATCGAACCGACGTGCCGGCGCTGACAATCGCGCCGCTGACCGTGCGGTATGCCGTCACGCGCGCCGGACAGCGGCTCGAAGACGCCGCGCCGGCCGGCGAGGTGCACGTGCCCGGCGCGACCATCGCATTCAGGAGCGTGCTGCCGGACGATCAGGATCTGGCCGGGATTCGGTCGGAGAAGCCGCCGCACGCGACGCTCTCGTGGCTCGCCGCGCTGGAGCCGGTTGGGATCGGGCTCATCATCGTGTCGATCGTCCCCGCGCTGTCCGCCGCCGCGGCGTTCGTCCGCCGCAGCCGCCGGCCGCGCGTCCACCGTTCGGTGCGCGCGGCGCGTCACCGGGAACGCGCGTCGCTCGAGGAAGTCCGGCGGATGGACGTCGGCACCGTCGACGGGCGGCGTGACGTCTTCACCGAGCTCGACACGCTCGTGCGTGAGCACCTGCGCGAGGTGTGCGGCGTTGCGGGCGCGAGCCTGACGCCGCACGAGGTGCCGTTCGCGCTCGCGAGGAGCGGTACGAAGGTGCCCGCCGAGCTCGTCGCTTCCGTTCTCGCGACGTGCGAGCTGGCGCGGTACGCGCCGCCGCACGCCATGCCGTCGGCCGAGGCCTGTCGGGACGCAGTCAACAGCGTGGAACAGATCGTAACAGGGTAGTTGGTGAATTGGTGAGTTGGTGAGTTGGTGAATTGAATTCACCAAGTCACCCATTCACCAACTCGCCAATTGTGCGGTGCAGCCATGCGGTTTCTTCACCCGGAACTCGGCTGGTGGATGCTCGGGGCGCTTGCCGCGCTGGGCGTGCTCCGCTGGCGCGTGAAGCGCCGCTTCGTCGCGTCGACGACGATCGGGTGGCTCGGGTCGTCCGAATACCGCGCGTCGTGGCTCCGGCGGCTGCCGCTTGCGGTGCTCACAATCGCGGTCCTGCTGCTCGGCTGCGCGCTGATGGAGCCGGTGCTGCCGTACTCGCAGACGGTCATCACCTCCCGGGGGCTCGACATCGTGGTCGCGCTCGACCTGTCGTCGAGCATGCTCGAGGAGATGGGCCGCATCCGGCCGCCGCGCACGTTCCAGAACCTCACGTTTACAGCGCGCGATTCGGCGGCGGCGATCCATCCGGTGAAGACACGCCTCACTGCGACGAAGGACGCGATCAGGTCGTTCGTGACAGCCCGCCGCGACGACCGGATCGCGCTGGTCGTGTTCTCCGACAACGCCTACGTCGTCTGCCCGCTGACCTTCGATCACGAGTACGTCGTCCGCTACGTGGATCTGATCGACGATCAGCTGCTTCGCGGCGAGGGCATGACCGCGATCGGCGACGGCCTCGCGCTCTCGAATTATCTGCTCGCGTCCACCTCCGCCCGCGACGCAATCGAGCGCGGGCCGCGGCGAGATCTCGCCGAAGCGCGGCAGAATCCGGCGCGCGGAGGCGGGGAGCAGCCCGGCGGCGCCGATCGCCGCAACCAGGTGGTGATCCTGTTCACCGATGGCGAGAACAACAAGGGGCGCGACCCGGTGGACGTGCTGCGCGAGTCGAACGCCGCGAACATCCGCGTGCACATGGTCGGCGTCGATCTCGAGGAGGAGGTGCGCAGCAAGCCGCAGGTGCAGCGGCTGTTCCAGAGCGTCGGCCGGTATGGCGGCCGCTACTTCAACGCGAGCACGGCGCGCGATCTCGAGCTCGCCTCGCGCACGCTCGACCGGATCGAGAAAGGCGTCCTGGTCAGCAGGCCGTTCGTGCGCGACGCGCCGGTGTACGAGTGGTTCGCCGTTCCCGCGCTCGTGTGTCTCGCCCTCGCGATGGCCCTGCGCGCGGTGCCGTTCTTCATCGATTACACGTGACACGTGCAGCAGCCCTGTCAAACCAGCAAACCACGAAACCACGAAGGTACGAAGACGCACGAAGAAGACCACCACAGAGGCACCGAGCCACAGAGCTGCCCACGCGTCGCGCACCGGCCGGCTGCGCCGGCCGTTCGCACGGTCAGATGAACGGCGGAAACACAAACGGATCGCATTCGGTCGTTTGTGTTTCCGTCGTTCATGCTGACCGGGCCGCCGCGACGCGGCGGCGCGCGACGCGTTGTCGTCCGGCAGCGTGCACTCCTATCTCAGGATCTCATCGCTGTGATGACAGCCTACGGTCCGTGCGGTACGGCTAAAGCCGGACTCTACTGACTGACGCGCTTCGGCTGGAGGTCGGCTGCCTTCGCCTCCTCGACGTACGACGCCGCGGTCTTGTCGGAGAAGAAGCCTTCCTTGCGCAGCTGTTCGGCCGCGCGCCGCACGCAGGCGACGTAGGTGTCGCGCGTGAGCTCCTCGTTTTTCTGCAGCAGCCCGAGCCGGCGCCACGCCTGCGTCGGCGTCTCGCGGTAGTCCCACACGCCGTTCCGGTTCATGTCGACGAAGACCTTCCTGCCGTCGAGCGGCTCGAGCCCGTCGCCCGTGAACGCCGCGAACGACGTCGTGCCCGCCGCACTGTCGGGGAACGGGAAGTAGACGCCGAGCGGGCAGGCGATCTCCGGAAACGCGAGCGCCGGGTATTCAATCGTGCCGTCGCGGTTCGCGTCGCCGAGCTCGGCCCAATCCGAGTGTGTCGGCGGCGGCGCGATGCCCTTGTCGGCCCACGCGTCGAGCATGTCGAGAAAGCGGTCCATGGCTTTCGCGAGGTCGAGGTTCAGAATCTGCCCGCGCCATCCTTCGCTCTCGCCGCCGGCGTGGCTGACGCCGCGTACTTCGTACATCCGGTACTTCGCGATCCCTTTGTCCCGGAGGATGCGCGCGTTGTTGCGCTTGTTCTCGAGATAGCTGTCCGACATCCACCCGGGATGCTTCGGCTCCCAGATGTTGTTGTACATCTGATGCGCGACGTCGATCTCCGGGACGAATGCGGCCTTCTCCGCGTCGGATGAGAGCAGCACGTCCCTGCCGGCCTTCATCACGACCGGATACCAGGTGCCGGCGGCGGGGTCGTCGCCCAGAATGCCGTCGAAAAAGCGCGTGCCGTCGCGGCCGACGTTCAACCCCGGCGCGTAGTTCGTCGCGTGGCCGATCCGCGCGCCGGCCGAGTGCCCGTACAGGTAGACGCGCGACGGCGGCTGTCCGAGACGATCGGCGACGATCTTCTTCGCGACGTCCGCGAAGTCCATGATGTAGCGGACCGTGTCGTTGAATGCGGCGTAGTCGACCGTGGAGCCGTCTTCCAGCGTCGTGATGATTTCGCCGAGTCCTTCAGTCGAGGTGCGGCGCGTCTTCACGAGCGCGTACCCCTTCGACACCATCAGCAGGTCGTACCGGTCGAGCCCTTCCACGGCGTTCGCGGGCTTGACGTACTGGCTCCAGACCTTCAACTGTCCCTGCTTGAACGAGGTGCCGCGGCCGTGGGCCGTGACCCACATCTTGCCGTTCCACGCGCCCCTGTCGCGCGGGAAGACGATCGTCATCGACGCGCCCTTCGCTCGTTCGTACGTGGCGACGCCGAAGAAGATCTCGCGCGGGCCCCACGTCTGCGGGAACACGAGGTCCGGCGAGTTCGAGAAGTACTCTTTGTAGTTGCCGACTTTCGCCAGGTAGCCGTCCACGGTGCCGTCGAGGCCGACATCGAGGCGCGTCAGCGCGCGCCCTTCGTACGTCGCGCCAGTCTCCTGCATCAGGCACGACGTCGGGCCGACTGCCTTGCCTTTCACCTGCCGCGGCGGCAGAAGAAAACCGTCGCACGACTTCTCCGGCACCTGCGCGCGAGCAGGCGAGCAGGCGATCACCCACGAAAGCAGGACGACACGACAACACGTCACCACGAAACGACGAAACACGAGATTCGTTCGAGGCATCACCATGCGCGAGTCTCATGAGTCTGAAGGTGCTGTACACCGCTCGTCCTGACATTGTCGAAGGACGAGCCGTTTGGCGAGCTCGTGGTTCGACAGGCTCACCACGAGCGTGTCTAAGCACATCGCGCTCACCACACTAGCGCCCTCCGGCTGCCGACGATCCGGGCAGTTTGACGAAGAACTCCGGCGTCTTGAACATGAACAGCGCATTGCTGACGCTGTCGATGGCGTACACCTCCTGGTTCTTCGGGTTGATGGCCACGCCGGCCGGCCAGACAAGACCGGTCGCCGGACCCTTGATCACGCCGCGCGGCGGCACGTCGCCGTTGTCGTCGATGCTCCACACGCCGATGAAGCCGGTCCGGTCCGGATCCCACGGTGACGGCCGCGGATCGGCGTAGTTGTACGCCTCGAAGTTGTTCTTGATCGTCGCGAAAATCAAGCCGCGCTCCTCGTCGACGAACACCTGCCGGATCTTGATGATGCCCGTGTGCGGTCCGGAAATCTTCGTGCGCGGCTTCGGGTCGCCGTTGTCGAGCCGATTGAAAACCAGGATGGCGTCGTCGGATTGGCGCCCTCCGCTCTCGACGCGGTTGGCGACGATGATGCAATCGCGCTTCGAGTCCGCGGCCAGGCCGTAGATGTTATTCACCCCTGAGTTCGGCCCGCCAATCCGGCGGCTCGGTGCCACGTTGCCGGACGCCGTGCGCGGGAACACGAGCACCGCGTCGTCGCCGGACTCGACAATCAGCTCGTCGTGCTCGAGATCCACGAACAGCGTGTCTGGCTGCACGATGCCGGTCCGTGGACCCTGCAGGATGCGCTTGGGCGGCGCGTCGCCGGCCGCGTCACCCGGCAGCGTCAGGATCGCGCCGCCGAGCGCGACGGGGACGACGATCTCGTCGTGGATATGGTCGTAGAAGATCCCGTGCATCGTCCGGCTCAGGCGCGATCGCTGCCCTGAAATCACCCGGGTCGGATCCGCGTTCCCGTTTGCCAGCCTGGCAAACGCCGAGATTCTCGGCTCGCTGACTCAATTGGGCACCAGGATCTCGTCGCGCTTCGAGTCGTACGCGACCGCTCCCGGATTCCCGAAGCCCACGGTCGGCGAACCGGCCGGGGCGTTGCGAAGGATGCGTTTGGGCGCAACGTTGCCCGACGCGGTGTTCGAGAAGACGAGCGCGGTGTGGTCGCCGTAGTTCGCGACCCAGATTTCATTGTTCTTCAGGTCGTAGGCGACGCCCATCGGCCCGGTGATTCTCGTCGCGGGCCCCTTGATGACGCGGACCGGCGCGACATCGCCGGCGTCGGTGCGGCGGAAGACGCGAATCGAACTGTCGCCGTTGTTGGCGACGGCGATCTCGTTGCGATTCCGGTCCACGTCGATGGCCATCGGCCAGTTCAGGCCGGTCTTCTCGCCTTGAATCCTGCGGATCGGCGCGACATCGCCCTTCGCATCGGCGTTGTAGACCGTGATGGACGGCTCATCGAATCGCCCGCCGACGATTGGCTGCGGCTCGGACACACGCGTACCGCGCTGCCGCGCCGGCGCGTCGCCGGGCGCCGGCTGACGTCCCCCCTGGTTGCCGTGGTTGGCGACGATGATTTCGTTGTTCCTGCCGTCGAGGAACACGCCGTGCGGATCGCCGAGCCCCGTTTTCGGCCCCCGAACGGTGCGAAGCGGCTGCTCGCGGCCCTCGGCGCCCTTCCGGTAGATCACGATCTGGCGCGACGATTCGACCGAGACCGCGAGCTCGTTCCGCTCCGGGCTGATTGACAGGCCCCAGGCCTGATGCGGCACGTCGAGCACGCGCTTCGGCTTGACGTTTCCGGCGGCGTCGTACGGAAACACCATCATGCGATCGCCGATGTCGTTGTCGACCGTGTAGATCTCCTGCTCGTCGCGATCGAGGGTGATGGCGGCGATGAACATCATGCCGGTCGCCGGACCACGGACGCCGGTCAGCGGCTCGATCTGTTCGCGCCCTTTCGACGCCGCGAGCCGATCATAGGACCACAGCGCGTGGCGGTTCGGATCGCTCATGAACACTCTGTTGCGCTCCGAGTCGACGACGACGCTGTGCAGCGTCGGATAGGGATCGGCGACGACGCGCGCCGGCTGAATGTCGCCGCCGGCAATCGTGGCCGTGTTCCAGCCGGGCGGCCACGAGTCAGGCGCCGCCGCGCCATCGTCGAGGCAGCCGTTCTCGCGCTCGATCGCGAGCAGCCGCGCTTCCGACAGCGGCGAACCCGGAACGGGACAAATCGTTCCGTCGGCGGTCGGTTCGCCGGAATGGCGGCCGCTGATCGAGAGCAGCATGAGCCCGGCGGTCGCGATGATGAGTCGGCGCATAGGACTCCTTGAGACAGCGTTGCGAAATTAACTTGTAGGGCGACCCTTTAGGGTTGCCCCGGCCGCCTCCGGCACGGCTAAAGCCG
This sequence comes from Acidobacteriota bacterium, assembly GCA_003222535.1. Classification (GTDB taxonomy): domain Bacteria; phylum Acidobacteriota; class Vicinamibacteria; order Vicinamibacterales; family CAVVIG01; genus QHWJ01. Next base: position 11,200 of record QHWJ01000131.1, read on the forward strand.
CGCCCTACGAGAGGCCGGCGGTAATTTCAACGTGCTCTAAAACAACAGCTTCACCCCGAGCTGGACCTGACGCGACGAGGTCACGGTCCGCGTGATGCGGCCCGCCGTCGGCAGCACCGGCTCGCTGCCCCCCGCCGCCGCGAACACGACGCGGTCCGGCGTCGCGAAATTCGGCCGGTTGAGCAGGTTGAACACCTCGAGCCGCAGCTGCAGCTGGCCGCCGCCGCCAAGCGCGCCGATCTTCGTGTTCTTCACGAGCGACACGTTCGTCATCGCGTAGTTCTGGCCCGTCAGAAGATTCCGCCCGGCATTGCCGAACGTGCCCTGCGCCGGCAGGACGAACGCCGAGGTGTCGAAGTAGTGATCCGCGCCGCCGAGGATCAGATCGTCCGGGTTGACGCCGGGCTTCAGGTTCGGGCGATCCTCGCCCGACGTGTTGCCGGACCGCGACCAGTTGGTACCGCCCAGCGCCGGCGTGAACGGCACGCCGCTGCGCAGCGTCACGATCCCGTTGAATTGCCATCCGCCGAGCAGCGCGGAACCGTCCCGCCCCGGCAGGTCCCAGACGAAGTTCGCCTGGAACACGTGGCGCACGTCGAAGTCCGACCGCGCCCAGTCGATGTCGCGGTCGTACGGATCCTGCGGGTACACCGAGGCGTTGTTCACGTCGGCGTTCAACTGCGCCTGCAGATTGTCCATCGCCTTCGCCAGCGTGTAGGACGACTGGAGCTGGTAGCGCCGGCTGAATCGCTTCTGCGCGCTGAGCTGCAGCGAGTGGTATTCCGAGTGGCCGCCGTTGGTGCGGTAGTCGATCGGACCGAATGCGGGATTCCGCCGCGGCGCCCCGGCCGGGAAGAACTTCGAGCCGTCCGCCTGGATCACCGGGACGACGGGGTTCGCTTCGATTGCGCTCATCAGGTTGTGCGCGCGCGAGCCGGCGTAGCCGACCGTGGCCGTAATGTGCCCGGCCAGCTCGCGCTGGACGTTCACGTTGTAGGTGAGGCCGTAGGGCTGCTTGATGTTGTAGTCGATGGTGCGCGCGCTCGCGGCGCCCGCCGTCAGCGATGCCGGACGCGGGAACGTCGGGTTGTTGATCGTGGCCGTCGCGGCGAACGGCGGCGAGAACGCCGCGATGCCGAACGCGCTGTTGAACGGGCCGTCGGTGTCGTGGTACACGCCGGCGCCGCCCCGCACGGCCGTCTTGCCGTTGCCGGTCGCGTCCCACGCGAAGCCGAGGCGCGGCGCGACATTGCCGAGCGACGGGTTCTTCGCGAACGGCTGGCCGACGGTGAACGACCGGTCGTTGAGGATGTCGCGCAGCGTGGTGTCGAGGCCGTTGGCTTCAGCCGGAACCGTGTAGAACTCGTAGCGCAGGCCGAGGTTCAGCGTCAGCCGCTCCGTCGTGCGGTAGTCGTCCTGCAGGTAGAAGCCGACGAGCGTGTTCGGCCGCACGCGCTCGAGCTCGGCGCCGGGCGGCACGCCGACGAACCGCGTCGGCGTGCCGGCGAGAAACGATCGCACGTTCGCGAACGTGTAGCTGCCGCGGATGTTGGTGGCCGTCAGCTTGTTCGTCCGCAGGTGCTCGACGAGCGCGCCGGTCTTGAGCAGGTGGCGCCCTTTCACGTACGACAGGTCGTCGCTGAATGTCCAGTAGAAGCTGTTGTTCGACGACGGGTTCGTCGCCGTGCCGCCGATCCCGCTGAGACCGGTGACGCCCAGGACGCCCATCTGGTCCTGCCCGGCGATGAACGCGAGGTCGGGGACGGAGGGGAAGGCGGGCAGCTGCTCGAATCGCAGCCGGCTGTGCGAGAAGCGCGCGGTGTTGAGCACCGCCGGCGTGACGATCCGTTTGTACTCGGTCGTGAAGAACTGATTGCGTGATACCGAATCGGTCGCGTAGTCCGGGAACCCGGCCGACACCGTCTGGTCGGCGCCGTCGTGCGTGAAGCGCGCGAACAGCGAATCCGTGTCGCTCACCGTGTAGTCGAGCCGGCCCTGGAAAAAGTTCTCGCGCGTCGGCTGGTTCAGCTCGTAGGCGAAGATGCCGATGCCCTGTGCGGCGCTCGCCTCGCCGGCGTTCGGCGCCGGGAAGAGCTTGAGGTAGGGCGCCATGATCGGGTTGATCGGGAACAGCGCGCCCGATCGCGCGGCCTCGTTGGGCACGAATGCGGTGGTGGTGATGCCGAGGTCTTCGCTCAGGCGCTCGACGCCGCCGAAGAAGAACAGTCGGTTCTTCGCAATCGGACCGCCGGCGCTCGTCCCGAACTGATACCGTTTGAACGGCGGGGGATCGCTGCCGCGGTCGAAGAAATTGCGCGCGTCCATCGCGCTATTCCGGGCGAACCCGAACCCCGAGCCGTGGAACGCGTTCGTACCGCCCTTCGTCACGAGGCTGATGACGCCGCCCATCGCGCGGCCGTAGTCCGCAGAGTAGGCGTTGGTGACGACGCGGAATTCCTGGATCGTTTCGACGCCGAGCGTGGTCTCGGCGGCCGACACGGTGGCGGTGCCCGCATAGCCGCGCATGTTCGCGCCGTCGAGCAGGTAGCTGTTCGACCGGAAGCTCATGCCGTTGATGTTCAGCTTCGTGCCGCGGTTCGAGGACGAGGTGCTGTCCTTCTCCGTGAAGCTGTTGACGCCAGGCTGCAGCAGGGCGAGGTCGATATAGTTGCGTCCGTTCAACGGCAGCTCGGAAATCGTCTTCTCGGTCACGACCGCCGACATCGCGGCGCTGCGCGTGTCGACGAGCGGCGAGGTCCCGACCACGGTGATCGACTCCTCCGTGCCGGTCAGTTTCAGCGTCAGGCTCAGGCCCGCTTCCTGCGCGACAGCCAGCGTGAGGCGCTCAACCGAGGTGGCGAACCCCTGAAGGCTCGCCCGCGTTTCGTAGGCGCCCGGCGGCAGGCCCGGAATGGTGAAGTGGCCGTTCGCGTCGGTGACCGCCGCCCGGCTCAGTCCGGTTCCGATGTTGCTGACGAGGATGTCGACGCCGGGGAGCACGGCTTGCGTTTGATCTCTGACCGTGCCGGAGATCGTCGCCGAGGTGATCTGCGCGGACGCGCCCGGGGCAGCCGCGAGAACGAGGAGTGCGACGAGGAACGCTCGCATGCTGGGCCCTCCGCCCGTGCGGCAAACGGAGGGGAGGGAGAGAACGGATGAACATAGAGAAACAGAGCAACGGGGGACGAACGGAGAAAACCAATTCTCTTCTCTGTCCTTTCTCCGTTTCTCCGCTCCTCTGTGTTTTGCCGTTTCCTCCGTCACCTCAGTTACCTGACGACGATGTGCGCACAACATAGCGGGCGCTCGGGCCGAAAGCAAGTCAATGGTCTAACCATTATTTTGGATCATGTTTTTGCTTGACTTCGCGCCGGGCCGCGCCCACCCTGCGGCTCCACAGTATTGGTCGCTTTGACGTGGGGGATTGTTGAGTATGGCCCGCAGCAGTGTTTTGACCGCGCTCGTCCTGATCGCGATGCTCGCGCCGGCGGCGCTCGGGTCCGCGCAGGGGACGACCGGATCGATTTCCGGGTTCGTCACCGACGACACCGGCGGCGCGCTGCCCGGCACGACGGTGACGGTCCGTCACGTCGAGACCGACCAGAAGCGCGTGGTCGTGACCGACGGCGCCGGCCGGTACCGTGCGCAGCAGCTCGCGCCCGGCAAGTACGAAGTGACCGTCGAGCTCCAGGGCTTCCGCACGGCGCGCGTGACGGACCTGACGCTGACTGTCGGCCAGGACGCCGGCGTGAACATGCAGTTGAAGGTCGGCGGCCTCGACGAGCAGGTCACGGTCACCGGCGAAGCCTCGCTCGTCAACATGCGCCAGTCGTCGGTGGCCGCGCTGGTCGACGAGAAGCAGATCCGCGAGCTGCCGCTGAACGGCCGCGACTTCAGCCAGCTGACGCTGCTGCAGCCTGGTGTCACCGCGTCGCCCAGCACGCAGCAGCAGGTGGACCGCGGCATGGGCACGCAGGTGTCGATTGCCGGCGCACGGCCGAATCAAATCAGCTACCAGATCGACGGCACCGACGCGAACACGCAGGGCAACGGCTCGCCCGGCAGCGCCGCGGGCGGACTGCTGGGCGTCGAGACGGTGCGCGAGTTCCAGGTGCTCGTGAACAACTACAGCGCCGAGTACGGCCGGAGCACCGGCGGCATCGTGACGGCCGTCACGCGCTCGGGAACCAACGCGTTCAAAGGCACGCTGTTCGAGTTCAACCGCGACAGCCGGTTCGACTCGCGGACGTTCTTCGACGACCCGAACGCAGACATCCCGCCGCTCAAACGCAATCAGTTCGGCGGGTATCTCGGCGGACCGCTGGTGAAGGACAAGACGTTCTTCTTCGGCAGCTACGAAGGGCTGCGTCAAGACCGCGGCCTGACCACGATCGCCACCGTTCCGAGCCGCGCGACGCGGGCGCGGGCCGACATCAGCGCGGTGACGCGCCCCTATCTGCTCCTGTATCCGGAGCCGAACGGCAGGGAAACCGGCGCGACCGGCACTTACTCCGTACAGGTCACCTCGCCGACCAGGGAAGACTACGCCGTCGGGAAAGCGGATCACACGATCACCGACGCGCACTCGGTGTCGGCGCGGTACTCGTGGGACAAGGCGCAGGTCGATCGAGATACGCCGATTCCGTTCTGGACGACCGACACCCGTACGAAATCTCAATCGTTCGTGGGCGAGCACAAGTGGATCATCCGTTCGAACCTGCTGAACGTCGCGAAGGCCGCGTGGAACAGGGCGTACGAAGCGACCGACAACATCGAGAAGCGGTCGTTCGACCCGAGCCTGTTCTTCATCCCGGGGACCCGCTTCGCGAACATCTCGGTCTCCGGCATCAACTCGCTCGGGCCGGACACGAACACGCCGACGTTCGTCGACCTGAAGAGCCTGCAGTTCATCGACAACGTCGCCTGGTCGGCGGCGAGCCACAACGTGAAGAGCGGCGTCAGCATCACGCATTACATGAACGACCAGGACTCGTCGTTCGACTTCGGCGGGAACTACGCGTTCACGTCGCTCGAGAACTTCCTCCAGAACCGTCCGGGCACTTACGAGGGTCAGGCGCCGGGCTCGACGACGGCTCGCCGGTGGCGTCAGAGTCTGATCGGGATGTACGTTCAGGACGACTGGTCGGCGAGACGCAACCTGACCCTGAATCTCGGCGTCCGGTACGAATTCATCACGACGCCGCACGAGCTCGACGGCCGCGAAGCGAGCATGCCGGATCTTCAGGCGAACAACACGGTCGCCGGCGGACCGATCTTCAAGAACCCGTCGTTCAAGAACGTGGCGCCGCGCGCCGGTTTCGCCTGGGACATCACCGGTGACGGCAGGAACGCGCTGCACGGCGGCGCCGGCCTGTTCTTCGAGCCGATTCTCAGCAACATCTACCGCGCGTACGGCAACCGCACGCCGCCGTACTACAACTTGATAAACCCGTTGAACCCGACGTTCCCGACGCCGCCGATCTCCGGCACCTCGTCGCTGCTGCGCCTCGATCTGGTGGACTACAACATCAGGAACCCGTACCGCGTGCAGTACAACGTGACGTACCAGCGCGAGCTCCCGGGTCGCACGGTCGTCACGGCCGGCTTCGTCGGGTCGCGCGGGTACAGGCAGATCAGGAACGTCGAATACAACCAGGCGGTTCCGCAGATTCAGGCCGACGGCAGCTTCTTCTTCCCGGCCGGCAGCACCCGCCGCAACCCGAATTTCGGCAGCGTCCGGCTTCGCATCAGCGACGGCTCGTCGTGGTACAAAGGCCTGATTGCCGGCGCGAGCCGGCGGTTCAGCGCCGGCCTGGCGCTGCAGGCGTCCTACACACTCGGCAAGTCGGAGGATCTCGGATCACAGGCGGTCGGAAGCGCCGACTTCGACAACAGCTTCCAGCCGCGCTACGCCTTCGACCCGATGGACAACAGGGGGCTGTCGGACTTCGACATCCGCCACAACTTCGTCTTCAACTCGACCTGGGAAATTCCGGTCCCCCGCTCGCTCGGCGGTGCCGCGAAAGCGCTTGCCGAAGGCTGGCAGCTCGCGAGCATCCTGACGTTGCGATCGGGGATTCCGTTCACCCCGCAGCTCGGCTTCGATCGCGCGCGCGCGCTGCCGCGGTCGCTCGGCGCGGGTCAGGAGCCCGACCTCGTCGCCGGCTGCTCGCTGAATCCGGTGCTCGGCGGCGCGGATCAGTACTTCGATCCGAACTGCTTCTCGCTGCCGGCGGCGGGCACCTTCGGCAACGTGCCGCGCAACACGATCATCGGTCCGGGGCTCGCATCGTGGGACATGGCGCTCTTCAAGAACATCGCGGTCCCCGGCGGACGCCGTATCCAGCTGCGCGCGGAAGGCTTCAACATCACCAACCACGTCAATTTCGGCCTGCCGCAGCCGACCGTGTTCAACGCGGCGGGCCGCGTGTCGAACGCCGGGCAGATCACGTCGATCGTCGGCACGGCGAGGCAGTGGCAGTTCGGAGTGAAGGTGGACTTTTAGGACGGATAGGTCGCGTAGGTCGGGTGGGGCAGATAGGTCGGCTGGGTCGCGCCTTGCCCGCCGTAGCTCTCGCCGGACGAGAGCGCGCGGGCGAAGGCGGGTGGGTCGCGTCGGTCGGGTAGGTCGCGTAGGTCTGGTAGGTCGCGTGGGTCTGGTGGGGCGCGTGGGTCTCGTAGGTCGGGGTCTGGTGGGGCGGGTACGTCAGGCAGGGTAGGGTTGGTCAAATGGGTCGCGCGGGTCGGGCTTCCGTATGCGGCCCCCAGCGAATTCAAGCCGTCTTCGTGCGGACCACCAGGTCGATTTCGCAGTCCAGCACCTGAAGCAAGGACAACAACTGATCGATGGTCTTGCGGTCAGCCAGCAGCCCGGTCGAGTGCCCGCCGATCACGAGCTTTTCGTCACGACCGACTCACTGTTCCGGAGGCCGATCGGATTCCCCGGAGTTGATCAACCACGGTATGCCGAAACGATCGACGACCATGCCAAAACGCGCGGCCCAGAACGTTTGCTCGAGCGGCACGACAACTTTCC
>QHWJ01000235.1 GCA_003222535.1 Acidobacteriota bacterium
ACCCGACCTACTCGACCTACTCGACCTACTCGATCTACCCGACCTACCCGACCCAACCGACCTACCCGACCTACGCGACCTACGCGACCTACGCGACCTACCCGACCTACTCGACCTTCCCGACCTAGCTCGCGCGTCCGGCCCGTTCAACTCCTAGGACTCCTTCAACGCCTCTGAGCGACTTGATCACCTTCTCCAGGTGCTTGAGGTCGCTGATCTCGATCGTCATGTCGATCCGCGCGCGCTGATCCTCGTCGGTCCGCGCTTCCATGTTCCTGATGTTCGTGTTGATGTCGGCGATCTTGGCGCTGACGGCTGCGAGCAGACCTTTCCGATCCTCCACCTCCATCGTCAGCTTCACGGTGTAACGCCCGACGGCGTCGGTCTTGTCCCATTCCACGTCGATCCGCCGCTCAGGGTCGTAGAGCAGATTGACGACGTTCGGGCAGGTCGCGGAATGCACGGAGACGCCCTTGCCACGCGTGATGTAGCCGACAATCTTCTCGCCGCGGATCGGGCTGCAACATCGCGCACGGAACACCATGACGTCGTCGAAGCCTCGGACCTTGATCTTCTCTTCACCCGAGCCCAGCACGCGCCTGACGACGGCCGCGACGGCCCCTTCAGGCGGTTTCTCGTGCAGCTTGTCGGCCGGAACGAGCTTGACGAGCACCTGCTTGGGCTGGACCTTACCGTATCCGATGGCCGCAAACAGATCGTCCACTTTCTGCACCGTGAAGTCCGCCAACGCCTTTGCGAGCTCCTCGCTGTCGACGATGGTCTTCGGGTTGATGTCGTAGCGGCGCGCCTCCTTCTCGAACAGCTTGCGTCCGAGCTCGACCGAGCGCGCCTTCTCTTCCGAGTGAATCAGGTGCTTGATTTTGTTGCGCGCGCGCGACGTCGCGGCGAAGTTGAGCCAGTCACGGCTCGGCCTGTGCCCGGTCTGCGTGACGATTTCGACGATGTCGCCGTTCTTGAGGCGCGTGCGGAGCGGCACGATCTTGCCGTTCACCCGCGCGCCGACGCATTGATGGCCGATATCGGTGTGAATCGAGTAGGCAAAATCGATGGCCGTCGCGCCGCGTGGCAGCGCCTTCACCAGACCTTTTGGCGTGAAGGTGTAGACCTCCTCGGGATACAGCTCGACCTTGAGGTTCTGGATGAACTCCTGCGGATCGCGGACTTCCTGCTGGTATTCGAGAAGCTGGCGCATCCACTGGAAGTACCGATCGTCGCGGTGGTCGCCGACCCGCCCTTCCTTGTACTTCCAGTGCGCCGCAATCCCCTCCTCCGCCCGCCGGTGCATTTCAATCGTCCGTATCTGCACTTCGAAGGGCATCCCGTGCTCGCTGATCACCGAGGTGTGCAGCGACTGGTAGCCGTTGGGGCGTGGCATCGCGATGAAATCCTTGATGCGCCCCGGCACCGGTGACCACGTCTGGTGGATGATCCCCAGGGCGGCGTAGCAGTCCTTCACGTCGTCGGCGATGATGCGCAGCGCGATGAAGTCGTACACCTGCTCCATCTCGATCTTCTGGCGCTTCAGTTTCTGGCTGATGCTCCAGAGCCGCTTGATGCGGCCGTCGATCTCAATCACCGGCACGTCCGCCTCGGCGAGCTTCGCCGTGATCGTCTTCTTCAGCTCCCCGATGAGCCCTTCGGTCGCGCGCCGCGTCGCGTCCACTTTCGCCCGCAGCGCCTCGTAGGCCTTCGGCTCGAGGTAGCGGAACGACAGCTCCTCGAGCTCGTTCTTCACCTTGCTCATCCCGAGGCGATTGGCGATTGGCGCGTAGATGTCGCGCGTCTCCTGGGCGACCTTGTTCCGCCGCTCCTCGGGCAGGTGGTTGAGGGTCCGCATGTTGTGGAGCCGGTCGGCCAGCTTGACGAGGATGACGCGGATGTCGTCCACCATCGCGAGCAGCATCTTGCGAAAGTTCTCGGCCTGCCGCTCCTCGCTCGACGAGAACGAGATGGCGCTGATCTTCGTGACGCCCTCGACCACGTGCGCGACCTCGGGTCCGAACAGCTCCTGGATGCGGTCGATCGTCGTCAGGGTGTCCTCGACGACGTCGTGGAGCAGGCCGGCCGCGATGGCAACGGCGTCGAGCTTCATGTCGGCGAGGAAGTCGGCGACGGCGAGCGGATGGATGAGGTAGGGCTCGCCCGAGTGGCGCACCTGTCCCCGGTGCTCGAACGCCGAGAACACGTAGGCGCGCCTGAGCATCTCGACATCGGCGTCCGGGCTGTAGGCCCGCACTTTTTCGAGGAGGTCCTCGAAGCGAATCATGGAATCTGGTGTCTAACCACTTGTCGGATCGTTGTTTAGTTCATGATAGTCGCCGTGTGGGGCGCCACAACGACTTCTTGACGTACGTTTTTTTGCTTCACTATACTGTCGCGGTTTCAACCACGGCCATTCTCTCTGTTTAAGGGGGCTCAATGCGATCTTTGTCGGGAGCATCGCCGGCGATCGTCGCGATGCTGGCGTTGGGGTCACTCACCGCGTCGATCGGATGCGCCAAGATCGGCGAGATTCAGGCTCGCAAGGCGTTCAAGTCCGCCAACCAGGCGTATCAGCAGCAGGATTTCAAAAAGGCGTCGGAGTTTTACGAGGAGGCCATTAAAGCTGCGCCCGACACGCAGGTAGCCCATGAATCGTATTTCTTCCTCGGGAACAGCTATGACAACCTGTTCAAGCCGAGCAAGCGGGGAGAAAAGGACAACGACGACCTCCTTCAGAAGGCGGTACAGAACTATCAGTTGGCGGCGGAAAAGCTGTCGTCGTCCAACGACGCGCAGGATAAGCTGCTCGGACGGCGCTCCCTGGAATACCTCGTGGCGTCGTACGGCGCGGAGAAGCTGAACGATCCGGCCAAGGCTGAGCCGGTTGTGCAGCGTATGATTCAGCTCGAGCCAGGCGAGCCGGCCAATTATTTCGCGCTCGCGAAGATCTACGAGGACGCGGGAGCGTACGACGAAGCGGAAAAAATGCTGATCATGGCCAAGGCGGCCAAGCCCAACGACCCGGCGGTGTATATGAGGCTCGCCGGGTACTACAACCGGCAGGGTCACTTCGACAAGACAATCGAGGCGCTCGAGGAACGCGCGTCCAGAGAGCCGAACAACCCCGAAGCGTTCTACACGATCGCAACCTACTACTGGGACGAGGCCTATCGAGATTTCAAGCTGAAGGAGAACGAGAAGAAGGCGTACGTCCAGAAGGGCATCGAGGCCGTGGATCACGCGCTGCAGATCAAGCCCGATTACATGGAAGCGCTGGTCTACAAGAACCTGCTCTTGCGCCTGCAGGCCAACCTGGAAAAAGATACGAGCAAGCAGCAGATGCTCATCAAGGAAGCGGACAAGCTGCGCGACAGGGCGCAGGAACTGCGGAAACAGAAGGCCGCGGGAACCACTCCCTAATCTCTCTACAAGCGATTGGATCAAAGGCCGCCCGGCTCACGCCGAGCGGCCTTTTTGTCTCATTCCGGTCACATCGCCGCGCTAGAATAAATCGGTCTTTTGAAATATCCCAACTCGCAGGAGTCAGCAATGAAGCATGTGAAGAGATCGCGCTTCGTGTGCGCGATCGGAGCGTTCCTGGCGCTCGCGCTGTCGGCGAGTCAGACGGCCGCGCAAGGAGTCACGACGGCCGCCGTTACCGGTGTCGTCAAGGACGCCTCGGGCGGGATCATGCCGGGTGCGAGCGTGACCGCCGTGCATCAGCCCTCAGGCACGTCGTACGAGTCGGTGACGCAGGGAGACGGACGGTTCTACATCCCAGGCATGCGCGTCGGCGGACCGTACACGGTCAGCGCGGCACTCAGCGGATTCACAACGGAGGCGAAGAACAACCTCACGCTGAGCCTTGGTGTCGCGCAGGACCTCGAGTTCACGCTGAAGGTGGCGACCCTGGCAGAGACCATCACGGTGGTCGGCACGAGCGATCCCGTGTTCAGCTCGTCTCACACGGGCGCCGCGACCTCGGTGATGCGCGAGGATCTCGCCACGCTGCCGACGATTTCGGGCCGCATCACCGATATCACGCGCCTCACGCCGCAGTACGGCGGCTCGGGCACCTTCGCGGGTCAGGATAATCGCGCGAACAACGTGACGGTGGACGGCTCGTACTTCAACAACTCGTTCGGTCTGGGCGTCACGACCGGCGGAATCGGCGACCGCACCGGCGTCGCCCCGATTTCGCTCGAGGCGATCGAGCAGGTGCAGGTGAGCGTTGCGCCGTACGACGTGCGCCAGGGCAACTTCACCGGCGCCGGCGTGAACACCGTGACGCGCAGCGGAAACAACAGCATCACCGCCTCGGTCTACCGGCGCCAGCGCAACGGGTCGTACGTCGGCACGGATGCCGCGGGCCAGACACTGAACCCGGGCACGTTCACCACCTACACCACCGGCGTCTGGGCCGGCGGCCCGATCGTCAAGAACAGGCTGTTCGCGTTCGGCCTCTACGAGAAGCAGGACGATACGCGGCCGTTGTCCACGTTCACGTCGAACCCGGGCGGCGCGGCGGCGACCGGCAACACGACGCGCGTCCTCGCGTCGGATCTCAGCGCGCTGAGCTCTTTCCTTTCGTCGAAGTTCAGTTACGACACCGGCGCGTTCGACAACATCTCGAAGCTGACGCCGGGCAAGCCGTGGATGCTCAAGGGCGACTACAACGTCAACAGCGCAAACAAGGTCACCTTCCGGTACAACCAGCTCAACTCGAGTACCGACGTCAACCAGTCCGGCTCGTCGTCGCTCGGCACCAGCCGCTCGACGCTGTCGACGCAGTTCCTGACGTTCGACAACTCGAACTACCAGATCCTCGAGAACCTCAAGTCGGGCGTCGGCGAGTGGAACTCGGTGTTCGGGAGCATGACGAACAACCTGCTTGTCGGCCTCACGCACCAGGACGAGAGCCGCGGCGACAAGGGACAGGTTCCGGCGTTCCCGTTCGTCGTGATCGGCTTCGGCGACGGCAGCGCCTACACGTCCTTCGGCAACGAGCCGTTCACGCCGTTCAATCTGCTCCGGTATAGCACCTTCCAGGCGCAGGACAGCGTCACGAAGTTCGCGAAGAACCACTCGATCACCTTCGGCGGCAACATCGAGAAGTTCCACTCCGACAACTCGTTCTATTTCGGCATCCAGAGCGCCTACTCGTACAACACGCTGGCCGACTTCTACGCCGACGCCAACGGCTACCTGGCCAACCCGAATCGGACGGTCGCGGCGGCGCCGAACCGCTTCCAGGTGAAGTACCTCCTGCAGCCCGGCCAGACGACGCCGCCGATGCAGCCGCTCGACGTCATCTACGCGGGCGGCTACGTGCAGGACGAGTGGCGGCCGCGAACGAACCTGACGGTGACTGCCGGCATCCGCGTCGACGTGCCGAAGTTCGGCAACACCGCGTTCGACAACCCTGTCGCCGACACCCTGACGTTCCGCGATCAGGATGGGTCGTCCGTCAAGTTCAACAGCGGTGCCCTGCCGGCGACGACCGCATACTGGTCGCCGCGCGTCGGCCTCAACTGGGATGCGACGAACGACCAGAAGACCCAGCTGCGCGGCGGCACCGGCCTCTTCAGCGGCAAACCGCCGTACGTCTGGATCTCGAACCAGATCGGTAACACGGGCGTGCTGTACGGATTTCTCGATTCCAACAGTTTCGTCACCACCTATCCGTTCAACCCGAGCCCGGACAGGTACAAGCCGGCGCCGACCGGCGGCACAGCCGCGAGCTATGAGCTCGACGTGACCGACCAGGGCTTCCGCTTCCCACAGACGTGGCGAAGCAACATCGGCGTGGACCGCAGGCTGCCGTGGGGCCTCGTCGGCACGCTCGACTACATCTACAACCGCGACCTGAACGCGCCGGTCTACATCAACGCGAACCTGCCGGCTGCCGACACGGCGTACACCGGTGTGGATGCCCGGCCCCGCTGGGCGGTCATTCCGGGAGTTCCGGCTTGCATCACCGCGCTCGGTTCAGAAAACGGACCCTGCGTCACCAAGATCAATAACCTGCCGGGCAAGAACATCACGGCCGCGTATGTGATCAAGAACCAGAGCCAGAACCGTTCGTGGAACATTTCGGGTGCGCTCTCGAAGGCGATGGCCCACGGCTTCTCATTGAGGGGCGGCTTCAACTACGGCGTGTCGAGGAGCCTGGTCGAGCCCTCGTCCACTGCGGGGAGCTCGTGGGGCTCGGCGAACCCGATTACGTTCGACCCGAACAACCCGGCGCTGGCGTACTCGACCAACTCGCCCGGCAAGCGGGTCTTCGTGCAGGCGAACTACACGGCGGAGTACTTCAGATTCGGGTCGACGACCTTCTCGGTGTTCTACGACGGCCACACAAACGGCAACACGAGCTACGTCTTCTCGGGTGACGCGAACGGTGACACTGTTTCAGGCAACGACTTGATCTACATCCCGCGCGACACGTCCGAGATGAATTTCAAGCCGCTGACCGTCAGTGGCAGGACGTATACCGCCGCGGACCAGGCGGCGGCCTTTGAGCAACTCATTCAGGCAGACAGCTATCTGAGCTCGCACCGCGGTCAGTATGCGGAACGGGGCGCCCTCTTCCTGCCGATAGTCAACACGGTCGACTTGAACCTGACCCAGAACGTCTTCCACAGCATCGCCGGGCGGCGTCACTCAGGGCAGATTCGACTGGACATCACCAACTTCGGCAACCTGCTGAACCACGGCTGGGGCGTCGGCCAGCGTCTGGTCAACGGTCAGATCCTGACCAGCCCGACCCCGGACGCTCAAGGCCGCCTCACCTATAACCTGCAGACGGCCAGCGGGAACCTCATCACGTCGCCGCTCCAGACGTCGGCGATTCTTGCGGCGGCACGGTCGGACGTCTACGTGATGATGCTCAGCTTCAGGTACACATTCCAATAGAAATAGAAGTTGGTGAATTGGCAAGTTGGTGAATTGGTGATTGGGCCGGCGCGAGAAATCGTGCCGGCCCTTTTTATTTTGATTTGCCGAGCGAGAGGAGATTCGCGAGCAGCCGGTACGCGCCGGGCACGCCGAACGGCAACTGACGGTGAAACGCGTACGCGAAGTACGTGTAGTGCCCCTTGCCATAGACGGCGGTCACCCAGCCTCCCTTCTGCGGCTCCTGTCCTTGATCATAAGTTGCGATCATCGCCGTGTACGCCGGATCCCATTCCGTGAAGAATTTCGATCCGCGTTGCTCCACCCAGCCGTTGAAATCGGCTTTCGTGATCCGGTTCGGCGTGTTGAACACCGGGTGAGACGATGCGAGAATCTCTACCGGCGAGTCCTCTTCCGACACTTCCTCCGCGCGCGGCGGCAGCTGCGCCGGGTAGGGAGCGTACGTCGTCGGCACGAACTCCTGGGTGTTGTAGAGCACGATGAGGTTCCCGCCGTCCTTCACGTAGTCCAGCAGACGGCGATTGTAGGTCTTCAAATCCTCTCGAACCGCGTAGGCCCTGGTTCCCGTCATGATAGCGTCGTAGCGGCGAAGATCGCCGGCCGCCAGATCCTGCTCGCCGAGCAGCGTCACCGATGCGCCCAGCTGCGCGATGCCCGACGGCACCTCGTCGCCCACGCCCATCACGTACCCGACCTTCAGGTTCGGCGCGACTCTCACGTCAATCCCGCGCACCTCGGTCGCCGCCGGATGGTAGAGGTACCGCGTCTCGAGGTCGCGGTGCTCGATGACGTCGTAGCCCTGTCTGTATTGGCGGCCCGCAACGGTTGCGACCGCTTCAATCCGGTAGTCGCGGTTCTCGAGCGACGGCACCGAGACAATGAACCGGTAGGCGCTTCGCTCGCCCGATCGGGAGAAGCTGAAGCTCGCCGCCTCGGGCTTCGACGTCCAGCCGGACGGAAGCTGAAGCGCGAGCTGACCGGCGCCGCCATTCTGCACGTTGTTCAACAGCTCCACGCGGAGCTCCACCGTCTTTCCCGCGGCCGCCAGCGGCACAATCGCGATGCGCGGGGACACGTTGACGGCCAACGCGGGCACGACCATCAGCTCGCGGAGCTCGTCACCATAGGGCAGGTGGGGCTCGCGGCGCCGGACGATTGAACGAATCTCGACGGGCACGCCGTCAACCGTGTAACGCGCCCGCGCGCTCAGCGCCGGCTCGGCGGCGGGCCGATACATCGGATCACAACGCTCAACGCAGAAACCGCAGAAGGCGCACAGAAAGCCTGCGTCCGCGGGTCCGGCGTGTTCCGCGTCGATCGTCGCGCCGGTACCACGCATCGTGTACCGCGCCTCTGCGATCGACTCGCGCTCGAAGTACGGTCGCGTCAGCGGCGCAGTCTGGGGCACGGTCACGGCGAAAGACTGGCGGGCGGTCTGGTTGTATCCGAGGCGCGCTGGCGCGCTGTCATTCTTCTCAATCCGCCAGTCGGCGCCGGCGATCAACGTCATGTCCGTCGGCGCGATATCCGTCGTTCCACGGTTGGTGAGCGTGACGCGGACTTCGATGCGCTGTCCCGGCACCGCCGGCCCCATCGTGACCGGCGGCACGAACCCCGCGAGTGGTCCGCCGGGGTCGGGAATTCCAGCCGGCTGGGCGATCGCCTGCAGCTCGAGGCCGAGCGCCGTGTTGATCGCGTCGGCGAACTGCTGTTCTTTCACCCGCAGGATGAAGGCTGCGTCGGGTTCCCCGGCCAGTTGCTCGATCGCCTTTCTCGTCTCCGCGAGCCCGCGCGCGAGTGCCGGTACCGATGCCGACGGGTTCTGAAGCGAAAACGCCTTGATCGCCGCCTGGACGTCGGCGTCGATCGCCGCGAGGAGCGCGCCGGCCCCGGGCGGCGCCGGACGCCGAATCGCGTTGAACAGACCGGGAATCGACGTGTCGATGCCGTCGAAAAACGTCTTCTCTTTCTCCGGAGCAGCGACGAGGGCGTTGAGCCGCTTGTAGTACGAGACCGATGGCCCCGGCGGCGCGTTCAGGCGGCCGCCGTTCTGCGATCGTTGAAAACTCAGGCCGATGCGTGAAAAGGTCTGGTACGAATCGCCGAGCCACGCGCTGTACTCGCCCGTGTCGGTGCGCAAGGTCCAGTCCTCGCTTTCGCGCACGCCGCCCATATAGAGCTTGAGCGGCTGCCATGGACGGAGGCCGTCCTTGATCTGCTCGGGGAATCTCGCTGGATCTCCGGCGGCGGCGTAGGCCTGCTGCGTGACGAGGCCCGCGGTCTGGTGGTTGCCGTGGCCGTCGCGCTCGTTGCCTTGAAATCGCGCGATCAACACGAACGGGCGATCCATCCGGATGATGCGGACGACGTCGCGCAGCACATTCTCGCGGCCCCATTTGACGAGCGCCTCCTCGAGCCGTTTCGAGAAGCCGTAGTCGATCACCGAGGTGAAGTACTGGCGGTCCAGGCCGTAGTAGCGGCCCGCCATCAGCAGCTCCTCGGTCCGTATCAACCCGACGGCGTCGAACAGCTCGGATCCAATCGCGTTGTCGCCCGCCTCGCCGCGGTTGAGCGTGAGCAGCGCGACTCGCGCGCCCTGCCCCCGGCTCAGCTGCGCGAGCACGCCGCCGTGCTCATCGTCGGGATGCGCCGTCGTGTGCATCACGCTCGCGGTGGTCTGCAGCTTGAGGAGGCGCTGCCAGGTACCGGCCGCGCCCGTGTCCTGCGGCAGCGGCTCTGGACCGGCGCGCAACACCAACGACATCAGCGACACACCGGCAGCGGCGGTGACGATCGCCTTGATCATCGTGCCGGATTCTCGGCCTGCCCCCGGAAGGTGTCAAGACATCTTCTGGTAACGAAGATTCTGCCGACCGCTCGTCGTCACCCGGCGGTTTGGGGCGAAGCTTCGTTACTGGAACTGTGGTATTTTGCAGCGCGTGCCCCGCCTCGAGCTCCTCACGGTCGGGGAAGCGTTTCAGGATCTGATCTTCGCCGGACTGCCGCACATGCCGCGGAGCGGCGAAGAGGTGAGGACGGCGCGGTTCGTGTCGACGATCGGGGGCGGTGCGGTGATCACCGCGGCGGCGGGCGCGCGGCTCGGACTGCGGACCGCCGTGATCAGCGGCTTGAGCCGGGACGCGTCCCGCGCGCTGCGGCGTGAGCGCATCAGGGTCGTCAATGTGAAGCGGCCGGCGGAAGCGCACGCCGTCACCGTCTCGATGTCGACGACGAGCGATCGAAGCTTCGTCACGTTCAACGGCATGAACGATCGCCTGGAATCGCGATTGCCGGCCGCCCTCGCCAGGCAGCGCGCCGCCCACGTCCACTTCGCCTTTGCCCCTGCGCGCTGCGATCGCTGGGCCCGGATCGTCGGCCGCCTGCGCGCGCGCGGCGTGACGACTTCGTGGGATTTCGGTTGGAATCCGTCGGTGCTCGCCAGCGCGGGATTCGGCGGACTCGTCGCCGGAGTCGATTTCGTCTTCGTCAACGAAGCCGAGGCGTCGATGTATGCGGGCGCGCGCCGGAGGGCGGCAGCGGTCGCCTATTGGCGGCGCTCGGCGCGAAACACCGTCATCAAGCTGGGGTCGCACGGCAGCCGCTGGGTCGCCGGCGAGCCGGCAGGGATAGACGTGACGGCACCGGCGCCCCGTGTGAGGGCGGTGGACACGACCGGAGCCGGCGACGCGTTCAACGGCGGCTTTCTCTTCGGCCTGCTCGCCGGCCGCTCACCGCGCGACTGCCTCCGCCTCGGCAATTTCGTCGGCGCGCGATCGACGCTGGCCGCCGGCGGCGTTGCGGCCCTGCCGCGCCGCAACGAGCTGCCGTGAAGAACGATCGGCCATGAAGATCGCCGTCATCGGCGGTGCCGGTGTGCGCACGCCGCTGCTCGTCAACGGGCTGACGGACTCGGATCTGCCGATTGATCAGATCGCGCTCTACGACGTCGACCAGGAACGCCTGGCGCCCATCGGCCGCGTCGCGGCGCTGATGGCGGCCCGGGGCCGCGTGGTCCTCTGCGAGTCGCTTGCCGAATGCGTCAGCGGAACCGACTTCGTTTTCACCAGCATCAGGGTAGGCGGCATGGACCGCCGGATCCGGGACGAGTCCGCTGCCCAGCGCCACGGCATCGTCGGCCAGGAGACCGTGGGCCCCGCGGGGTTCGCCATGGCGACGCGCACCATCCCGCACATGGTGCGTTACGCGCGCGAGATCAGCCGGCTCGCGCCGGCGGCGTGGATCATCAACTTCACCAACCCGGCAGGCATGATCACGGAGGCGATGCGCACCGTCACGAGCCGTGTGATCGGCATCTGCGACACGCCGACGGAGCTGTTTGAAGAAGTGGCCCACACGCTCAGCCTCGACTCCGAGCGCTGCTATTTCGACTACTTCGGCCTGAATCACCTGGGATGGCTCCGCGAGGTCTACAGCGACGGCGAGCCGCAGCTCGGGCGGGTGTGGAACGATGCGGAGCGGCTGCGCTCGGTCTACAGGATGCCGATCTTCGAGCCGCCATTCCTGCATGATCTGAAGCTGCTGCCGACCGAGTACGTCTATTACTACGACCAGCCGCAGCGCGCGTTCGAGAACGTTCAACGCGCGGGCCGGAGCCGCGGGCAGGCGATCGCAGAGCTGACAGGAGTGCTGTTCGAAGCGTTGCGCGAGCCGGGCGCCGACATGGTGGCGGTCTACAAGGCGTATCTCTGGACGCGCAGCGCCGGGTACATGCAGATCGAATCGGGCAGCGACAGCCCCGCGGCGCCGGCGCGCCAGGCGGGGCTGAGCGGCTACGACAGGATCGCCTTGGGAGTCGTGCGGGCGATTCACTTCAACACGCACGCGATCATCCCGCTCAGCGTCAGGAACCTCGGCAACATCCCGGAGCTCCTCGATGGAGACGTCGTCGAAGTACCGTGCGTTGTCAATTCGAATGGCGCCCGGCCCCTTCATGTCGGTCGGGTTGTCGATCGGATACGTCCCCTGCTGGCGCGGGTGAAGGAGTACGAGCGCCTCACAGTACGCGCCGCCCTGACCCAATCGCTCGACGCCGCCCGTGAAGCGCTGGCCAGCAACCCACTGGTGCCTGACCGTGCGACGGCCGATCGGCTGGTCCGCGACCTGTCGCCGCTATGGTGACGCTCGATCGCGGGATGGGCCTGCTGCCGGCCACTGCCACGAACGTCATCGGAATGGTGGGCGTCGGACCGTTTCTCACGATTCCATTCATGGTGTCCGCCATGAACGGCCCGCACATCCTGTACGCGTGGGCCTTCGGTGCGGTGCTGGCGCTCTGCGACGGTCTCGTGTATGCGGAGCTCGCCGCCGCGCTCCCCGGCAGCGGCGGCCCGTACGTCTATCTGCGCGAGGCGTACCGTCCATTCGGTCTGGGCCGGCTGTTCGCATTCGTCTTCATCTTCCAGCTGATACTCGTCGCGCCGCTCTCGATCGCGGGAGGTGCGGTCGGCTTCGCCGACTACCTCGGCTTCTACTGGACCTCGATGGGAGGGGTCCAGCACAACGTGATTGCCGCCGTTGTCTGCATCGTAGTCACGGCGCTGCTCTACCGCGACATCACCTCGATCGGCCGCCTGGCGGTCGTCATGCTCGTGTTCGTGATGGTGACGGTGGGCTGGATCATCGTGGCGGGCGTGTCCAGTTTTTCCTGGGGCCAGGCGTTCGATTTTCCGCCAGAGGCACGCCGGCTGGACGCAAACCTGCTTCGGGCGATGGGAGCGGCCGGCCTTCTCGCGATGTACAACTACGGCGGCTACAGCAACATCTGCAACATCGGCGATGAGATCAAGACGCCGGAGCGGACGATGCCGCGCGCGATCGTGTTGTCGATTGTGATGGTCGTCGTCCTCTACGTCGTGATGAGCACGGTGATTCTCGGCCTCATCCCGTGGCAGGACGTGCAGCGGACGCGGACGATCGCGTCGCTGTTCATCGGGCGCACGTTCTCGGATCCCGTGCACGGCCGGATCGCGGCGATCGTGATGACCGCGCTCATCCTGTTCGTCACCGCATCATCCGTGTACGCGGTGATTCTCGGCTACTCGCGGATTCCGTTCGCGGCGGCCAGAGACGGTCAGTTCTTCAGCGTCTTCGGCCGCCTGCACCGCACCAAACATTTTCCGCACGTGTCGCTGCTGACCATCGGGGCGGTGACGATTCCTTTCTGCTTCTTCACGCTCGGCCAGCTCGTGGGTTGGCTGATCCTCGTGCAGATCCTGCTGCAGTTCATCTGGCAATGCGCCGCGGTCATTCTGCTGCGGCGTTACCGCCGCGACATCGTGAAGCCGTTCCGGATGTGGCTGTACCCGCTGCCCGCGATCGTCTCCCTGACGATGTGGATCTATATTTTCCTGTCGGCGCCGCGAGCCGGCATGCTCTTCTCCGCGGCATTCCTCGCCGCCGCGGTTGTCGCATACGCCCTGTTCGAGCGCGCCGCCAGCTGAGATCCGGCACGGTCTCCAGTGTCGCGAGCTTGACGCCTTCCGTACATCGCTCGTCCTGAGCTTGTCCTGAGCTTGTCGAAGGACGAGCCGCCGAAATGGCTCGTGGTTCGATCGCCCTGTTGTGAGCGAGACGCTCATCCTTCGACAGGCTCAGGATGAGCGGTGAGTTCGAAGGGCTCGCCAGGGCGCGTATCAGGCGCATCGCGCGCCGATCGCTAGAAGTAGAGCTTCACCGCGAGCTGGAACTCGCGCGGATCGCCAAGCGTGCCCGTGATCTTTCCGAAGGTGGCCGGATTCGACACGCTCGCCGCGGGGAAGTCGTAGTTCGTCCAGTTGAACACATTGAATCCCTCAACCCTGAATTCGAGGCGCCGGCTGGCGCCGAGCGGGAAGTTCCTGAACAGGGACATGTTCATCGTCTTGGAGCCTGGCCCGCGCACCGTGTTGAATCCGCAGTTCCCGTAGGTGAACGCGGCCGTCTCCGCGAATGCGGACGGGTCGAACCACTGGTCGATGGTTTGATTGAATCCGCCCGGCAGTGGATCGCCGATGCAGTTCGCGCGGGACTGACGGCCCGTGCCGGTATTGGCGCGGTCGGTCGCCGTGATCGTGAACGGCCGGCCGTCGTTCAGGGTCAGGATGCCATTGATCGTCCAGTTGCCCGCGAGCGCACCAGCCAGCCGGCCCGGGCGGAAACGCCTGCCGTCGCCCACCGGGACCTCGTAGATGAAGCTCTGCACGAACCGCTTCGGGATATCGAACGCGAGCGGACCGTAATCGCGGGACGGATCGTACGCCGTCAGCGGCACGTTCCCGGACGCGCCATTCCCCGCGCTCAGGTGATCCAGGAAATTCCCGCGCGCTCGACCGTAGGTAAACGACGAGGTGAAAGACAGGCCACCGCTGAACCTGCGCTGCACGCGAGCCTGCAGTGCGTGGTAATCGGCCGCGCCGTTGGTCGCGATCTGCTCGAGATAGGCGTTCCCGAAGCCGTACTTCGCGTACGGAAAAACGACGACGTTGCCCGCGGTGATGATCCCTTCGTTCAGATTCCGCAGCTTGCGGCCGTTGCGCGTGACGTTGCCGACGTACTCGACCGACGCGACCGTGCTGTCGCCGAACCGGACTTCAGGACCGGCACTGAACTGGTGGACGATGGGGGTCCGCTGGTCGGGATCCTGAATGCGCCACTGGACGGTTCTTGGATCGATCGTGGACGCGGAAATCGGCGTGAACCCGTTCCGGAGCAGGATCACCGGCGCCTCCGCGCCCGAGTTCGCCGTTTGAAACACGTCGACCAGCTGCGGTGGATTCAGCGCGAGCTGGCTCTCGCTGCCGTAGCGATCGGTCTGTTGATAGAAGATCCCATAGCCGCCGCGCACCACAATCCGCGGCGTCATCGCATACGAAAAGCCGGCGCGCGGCGCGAAGTCATTGAGGTCAGGATGAATCAACGTGCGATCGAACATGTCGCCCGAGTCCCTGGCGGTGAGGACTTGCCCCGTCGCCGGATCGATGTTCGTCAGCAGATTGTGGCGATCCTGCATCGGCGTGAAGTACTCGTACCGGAGCCCGAAATTGATCGTGAGATTCGGTCCGAGGCGCCACGCATCCTGCCCATACACCTGCCATCCGTCGCTGAAGAGGTTGGCTTCGTGGTACAGCGTCAGCCCCTGCTGCGTGACGAGGCCCAGAAGAAAATCACCGAACCCGGTGTTCGTGTACCGTCCGTCGTTGAAGCTCAGGAATCCGTTCAGCGCGCGCAGATCGACATAGTCGACGATGTCGCGGCGCCGTTCGACGCCGAACTTGTAGTTGTGCGTGCCTTTCGTCCACGTGACATTCCCGGCGAACTGGAAGACCTGCGACGTCTGGTCCTGCGGGCGGAAGAAGGGGCCCCCTATCCGCGCGAGCCCGGAAATCTGCGTGTGCGGCAGGCCGCCGCTGTAGACAGGGTTCTCGGGTACGCCCTTGATGCCGTATTGCGCGTTGGAGTTGATGCCGAATGCCAGTTGCCGCGAGTCGGAGGACATCCGGTTCCAGGAGGCGCGGAATTCACTGAACGCCGAGCCCCCGAACACGCGAGACCACCCGCCGACCGCGCTCTGCCCCTTGTTGAAGATGTCGCTGGAGAAATCTCCGGACGCCACCGGATCGTTGAGCACGGGCGGCTCGTGCCGGACGGTGTTCATATAGCTGTAGCGACCGAACAACTGATCCCGGCCAGCCCGAACATTCTGATCGCCGCGCACGTCGAACTGGTTCACGTCGTTGTGCAGGAGGCCATTGGAAATGAAATTCGGCACGCCGAAAGACCCGGGTTGTCCCTGGCGAGCCACCGCCGAGGGAATGTTGGGCATCGGGTACAGCGCCAGCATGGCCTGGGCCGCCGGATCGAAGCAGCTCGGCGTGATGGTCTTCGCCGCCGTGTTGATGCAGCCCGCCGGCGCGAACGCCGAGGTCGTGAGCCCGCGCGATAACTCGATCAGGTTGCCCTGCCGCATCAGCGGCGTTGGCACGACGGCC
This sequence comes from Acidobacteriota bacterium, assembly GCA_003222535.1. Classification (GTDB taxonomy): domain Bacteria; phylum Acidobacteriota; class Vicinamibacteria; order Vicinamibacterales; family CAVVIG01; genus QHWJ01. The sequence goes on from QHWJ01000235.1 coordinate 15,906, forward strand.
GTCGCCGTCAGAGCTTTCGTGGTCCGCGTTGCCTGATAATCGCCGAAGAAAAACGTGTGTCCCTTCAGAATCGGCCCACCCAGCGTCGCCCCGCCGATGTGCTGGTTGAACCGTCCTTTCGGGCGGTCGGCGCGATTGTTGTCCCACGTGTTGGCGTTGAACGCTTCGTCGCGGAAGAAGTCGAACAGGTCGCCGCGGAACGCGTTCGAGCCCTGCTTGATCGACGCGTTGATCACGGCGCCGGCGGCCTTGCCGAACTCGGCCGAATAGGTCCGCGTCTGCACGCGGAATTCCTCCAGCGCGTCGACCGGGGGTTGAATCACCTGTGCGCTCCGCTCCTGCAGGTTCGTCGAGAACGAGTTATTGTCCGCGCCGTCGAGCATGAAGTTGTTCCAGGTGGCGTAGTTGCCGTTCGCGTTGAAGAACGTGTCCTCGCCGCGGCTCGTCAGGCCCGCCGGAGCGACCACGACCCCCGTCGTCAGCAGCGCCAGCTCGGCGTAGCGCCTGCCGAGCAGCGGCAGGTCCGTGACTTGACGCTGGTCCACGGCATACCCGATGTCCGCGGTCTGCGTGTGCAGCAACCCGCTCCGAGCGGCGCTCACGACGACCTCTTCGGACAGCGCGCCCACGGCCAGCGTGAAATTGACTTCAATGCGCTCCTGAACGTGAAGCTCGATGTTCTGGCGGATGGCGCGGCGGAAGCCCTGAAGCTCCGCCGCGACAGCGTAGGATCCGATCTTCAGGCTCGGGAATGCGTATTCCCCCTGGCCATTGGTGAGCGCATTGACCGACACACCGGTCGTCGTCTGCGTCGCGGTGACCATCGCTCCCGGGATCACGGCGCTCGATGAATCTCGAACCGTGCCGACGAGTGCGGCCGAGTCCAGCTGTGCCAGCGCCGGGGCTCCGGCCAGCACCGCAATGACGAACGTAGAAGCGCATAGCAGCCTGGCGGCGAGCCGGGTCATAGCGTCCTCCGATTCTCGAGAATCCACGGTAGGAACCATGGGGGCTGATACTAGTACGTCGATTCCTAAATAATATGTCAATAGCCTACGCTACGGACACCGTGTCTAGCTTGTACTTCCAGCGGAACACCACGGGTGCGTCGTTGACCTCCTGCAGGTAGAGTTCGATGCGTGTCTTCAATTCGTCGCTCGAGGCGACGCGGATGCCGCGCAGCAGAGTCTTCGCCATTTTTCCAAAGAACGACTCGATCAGGTTCAGCCACGATCCGTGTTTCGGCGTGAAGGTGAATTCAAACCGGTTCGGCACAGTTGTCAAGAACGCACGGGTCTCTTTCGAGATATGTGCAGAGTGATTGTCCAAGACCAGTCGGATGCGCGCGCCTGCGGGGTAATGCGCATCGGCCAGTTTCAGGAACTCGATAAACTCCACGCTGCGGTGCCGTGGACGCACGAGGCCGAGCACTTCGCCGGACACCAGATCGATGCCGGCCAGCAGAGACAACGTGCCGTGCCGAACGTATTCATGATCCCGGCCGAGGGTTGCGTGTCTTCCAGGCACGGGCGGAAGATCCGGGGCGGTATTCCCGAGCGCTTGAATGCCGGGCTTCTCATCGTAGGACAGGATGGCGACCAGGTCCGGGGGTGGAGTACCTTTCTGACGCCAGATCTCCACCTGGTGGTAGACATGCAGCACCTGCACCATCTTCGCGTCAAACTCGGGATCGCGTCGTTCCAGGTAGTACTGAATCTTGTGCGGCCGCACGTGCGGCGCGCTCAGAATTTTCGACACCGTTCCGCGTCCGAGTTTCGCCAAGCTCGGGTGGCCGGCCGCCTCGCAGTGCTTCCGAATATGCTTGGCCAGCAAGCGGGTTGTCCACAATTCCTGGGCGTACCCAAGATCCTTCGGTTTCTGGCAGGCGAGGGCGATCACCCACGCGCGCGCGTCGGCGGTGATCGCGCGACGACGGCCACGCCCCGGCAAATCGGCCAGCGCTTGCGTGCTGCCCAACTCCAAGGCTTTGCTGATGCAGCGTTCAACACGCGGGCGGTTGGTGCCCAGCGCGGTGGCAATCGTGGAAATGCTCTCGCCAGCGTGATAGCGCAACAGCATCGACGCGCGCTGCACGCGACCCGCCGGGGCGCTTCGCGATTGCGACAAGGTCGAGAGCATCTCTATTTCCGTCGCGCTCAGTGTCAACGGAGCGCGCCGACTGACAAACGGCAAGTGGGCCACCCTCCTCGTAATGGGGCGGCCGGAAGCTTACACCACTATTCCTAGTATTGCAATATTATTTTGGAATCAATGTACTAGTGTCCCGTAACAGTGATTCGTCACATAATTCCCGGGCGGGGCATCCCTCCTCCACCCCAACGCGGCTGCCGCGTTGGGGGCCCCGGGGCTGGCTGCGTTGCTCGTCGCTTACATGCTCCCGGTATGCGCGCTCCTCGCGCCTTGCCATCCGGGCGCCGCGCTCCGGGACTTATGCAACGAATCACTGTTACGGGACACTAGCGCTGCGCCGAAAGTGGCCAGTATCGCTATCGACTGGAATGGTGTCAACAAACGAGCAGGACATCGATGAGCGGCGTGAGGTTCATGTCGACCCGGTGAAAACAAAACGGCCGCCCCCTTCCGGGCGCGGCCGTTGAAACCTCCGACTTCTGACTTCCGACTTCCGACTTCCGACTTCTAGTTGCTTCCCGTCGTGGCGCCGGCCGCCCTTCGCATGCCTTCGGTCACGATGCCGACCTTCTCCACGCCGGCGCCCCTCGCGGCGTCGATGACGTTGACGATGTCCTTGTACCGCAGCGTGCCGGCTGCGATGATGAACATCGTCTTGTCCTTCCGCTTGTCGAAGATGTCGCGCAGCTTCGGCTCGAGGTCGTTGAGGGACACATCGTCGTGGTTGATCGAGATCTTCTTGTCCGCCGAGTAGTCCACCACGATCTGACTCACGTCCGGCGTGGCGTCGGTGTTCTTCTTGCTCTCGGCCGGCAGGTTGATGTCGACGCCCTTCTGCGTGAGCGGGAGCGCCGCCATGAAGATGACCAGCAGCACCAGCAGCACGTCGATCAGCGGCGTGACGTTCATGTCCGAGCTGGCATGCGGAACTTCGGCCTTGACGACCCTGTCGGCGCCGAGGTGATGATGGGCGTGCGCCATTACTTGCCTCCCGCCGTTTCTCCGGCCGTCCTCTTGCGCTCGGTGATGAGGCCGATGTCCTCGACGCCCGCCTGACGGAGCGAGTCCATCGCCGCCATCACGGCGCCGTACTCGACCTCCTCATCGGCCTTGATGAGGACGATCTTGTCCTTCTGGTTCTCGAGGATCTCGCTGATTTTCGACGCCAGATCGCCTCCCTGAACCGGCTTGGCGTTCAGGTAGATCTGCTTGTCTTTCGCGATCGCGATCACCGTCTGGCCCTGCACCTCCGGCTTGTCGACCGTGTTCACGGCGGTCGGCAGCTTGACGGCGACGCCCTGCTGGAGCATCGGAGCGACGAGCATCATGATGATGAGCAGCACCAGCATGACGTCGACGAGCGGCGTCACGTTGATATCGGATTTGACCCCGCCCTTGGCGCCGCCGAGATCCATTGACATAACTTCAGCTCCCTGTATTGCGGACTGCGGATTGCGGACTGCGGATTGGATTGCGGATTGAAATCAACAATCAATCCGCAATGCGCAATCCGAGATCCGAAATTACGCGGTCTTCCTGACGAAGTAGTCGACGAGCTCCGATGAGGAGTTGTCCATCTCCACGTTGAAGTACTCGATCCGGCCGCTGAGGTAGTTGTAGAACCACACCGCCGGGATGGCGACGACGAGCCCGAGCGCGGTCTCGACCAGCGCTTCGGAGATGCCCACCGAGACGGCGCCGATGCCGGCCGATCCGCTGGCGCCGATTCCCTGGAACGCGTTGATCACGCCGACGACGGTGCCGAGCAGTCCGACGAACGGCGCCGTCGAGCCGATGGTCGCGAGCGCCGAAACGCCCTTCTTGAGATCCGACGCCGTCAGCGCGGACGCGCGCTGAACCGATCGGCGCACGGTGTCCATCAGGTCTTCGCGCGTGAGACTCCCGCCGCTTTCCTGCTGGAACTGATACTCCTGCAGCCCGGCGAGCACGACCTTCGCGAGGTGGCTGTAGCGATAGTTCTTCGACTGGGACAGCGCGATGGCGTCCTTGAGCCGTCCGTCCTTCAGGTGCTTCGCCACCTGCGGCGCGTACATCTTCGACTGGTTGCGCGCCTGCGTGTAGGTGAAGATGCGCTCGATCGCGACGCCGAACGACCACATCGACATGATGAAGAGAATGAAGCCCACGCCCTTCGCGATAGGCCCCATCGACTGCCACATTGCCATTAAATCCACGGTCCATCCTCCATCGAGACGAGGCTCGAAGTTCGAAAAACGACTGACGAGGTTCGATGTCTACTGCAAGGTGAAATTCACGGTCACGGTCATGATGACGGGCACGGGCACGCCGTTCAGCAGGGTCGGCGTGAACTGCCACTGCTTCACCGCGTCGAGCGCGGCGGCGTCGAGCAAGGGGATCGAGCGGAGCACCTTCGCCTCCTGCACGGCGCCGTTCGGTCCAATCGTCGCCTCGATGATGACGACGCCCTGCACGCGCGCTGACTGCGCGATCGCCGGATACACCGGCTTCACGTCTTTCACCTTCGTCGGCTGCTTGATGTTACCGCCGACGCGGACCGGCGCGGGCGGAGGCGGCGGCGGGGGCGGCGGCGGCGGCGCTTCAGCGAGCCCGCCCACGATGCCTCCGGTCACGCCGCCGACAATGCCGCCTTCGACGCCGACCACGGCTTTGTTGCCCGTCTCGATGCCGGTTTCGGGCTTGATTTCCCTCGGGGCTTCAACCGGCGCGGCGTTCGGGCTGACTTCCATCACCGGCTTGGGCGCGGCGGCTGCCTGCGGCGGCGGCGGGGGGGGCGGGGGCGGCGGCGGGGGCGGGGGCGCCGCAACGAACGCCATCATCGACGGAGGCGTGGGCAACACATCGGCCGCCATCAGCGGAATGATCACGACGGCCGCGATGATCATCGTGTGAACGATGACCGACAGCGGCACCGTATACCACTTCTGGCTGCCCACTTTGATCGAGGGCTCGACGATATCGCCGAACATGTCACGTGGCACGGGGTCTCTCCTCAGACGCCGTCGCGCTCGCGCGTGGCGGCGTTCCTCCTCGAAGGTGTTTCAAATCAACGGGCGTAAAGGCGCCGATTATAGTCAGTCCAAAAACTGAGAGTCAACGAAGGACTCGAGGACTTAGACACCAGAACGCCCTAAATGGCCACCGGCCGTCCGCGCGCCCCGCCCGGCTGCCTCCGCCCTTCACGCGCCCGACCCGATTCGCATCCCGTAAAACGAACGCCAGACGAAGATCGTCGAAAGTCCAAAGAAAACGGCGGCCAGCGCGTGACCGAGGAACGCCCCCTCGTCGACCCTGAGCCGGACCGCCAGCTGGACGGCCAGCAGGCCGAACAGCGTGGTGAACTTGATGACAGGGTTCATTGCCACCGAGGAGGTGTCCTTGAACGGATCCCCGACCGTGTCCCCGACGACGGTGGCCGCGTGGAGCGGCGTGCCCTTCATCTTCAGCTCGACCTCGACGATCTTTTTCGCGTTGTCCCAGGCGCCCCCCGCGTTCGCCATGAAAATCGCCTGGTAGAGGCCGAACAGCGCGATCGAGATGAGGTACCCGATGAAGAAATATTCTTCGAGGAAGGCAAAAGCCAGCGTGGAGAAGAACACGGTGAGGAAGATGTTGAACATGCCTCTCTGCGCGTATTTCGTGCAGATTTCGACGACCTTCTTGCTGTCCGCCACGGAGGCTTTTTCCGCGCTGTCGAGCTTGATGTTCGCCTTGATGAACTCCACCGCGCGGTAGGCGCCGGTCGTCACGGCCTGTGCCGACGCGCCGGTGAACCAGTAGATCACGGCGCCGCCCGTCACCAGCCCCAGGAAAAAGGGCGCATGCAGCAGCGACAGCTTCTCGAGGTTCCTCGTGAGCCCGTTCGTGAGCACGAAGATGATCGAGAAGATCATCGTCGTCGCGCCCACGACGGCGGTGCCGATCAGCACGGGCTTGGCGGTCGCCTTGAAGGTGTTGCCGGCGCCGTCGTTCTCCTCGAGCATGTTCTTGGCGCGCTCGAAATGGACGTCGAATCCGTGGTCGCGCCTGAGCTGCGCCTGAATGCCCGGAATCGTCTCGATCACCGACAGCTCGAACACCGACTGCGCGTTGTCGGTGACGGGGCCGTACGAATCGACCGCAATCGTTACGGGGCCCATCCCGAGGAACCCGAACGCGACCAGCCCGAACGCAAAAATCTGCGGCGCGAGCATGAGGGCGCCGATGCCAAAGGTGCTGATGGAGTAGGCGGTCCCCATGAGCGCGACGATGCTCAGCCCCAGCCAGTACGCGCTGAAGTTGCCTGCCACGAAGCCGGACAGGATGTTCAGCGACGCGCCGCCTTCGCGCGACGAGATCACCACCTCCTTCACGTGACCGGACTCGGTCGACGTGAAGGTCTTCACCAGCTCCGGGATGATGGCGCCGGCGAGCGTGCCGCAGGTAATGACGGTCGACAGCTTCCACCACAGCGTGCCGTCGCCCAGATCCGGCACCAGGAAATAGGACACGGCATAGGTGATGGCCACCGAGATGAACGACGTCAGCCACACGAGCGAGGTCAGCGGCGCCTCGAAGTTCATCTTGTCGACGTTCAGGAACCGGCCCTTCGCCACCGCCTCGTTGACGAAGTACGAGAGACCGCTCGCGATGATCATCGCGATGCGCATCGCGAAGATCCAGACCAGGAGCTGCACCTGCACGTGCGCGTCGTGGACCGCGAGCACGATGAACGAGATGAGCGCCACGCCGGTGACGCCGTAGGTCTCGAAGCCGTCGGCGCTCGGACCGACCGAGTCGCCCGCGTTGTCGCCCGTGCAGTCCGCGATCACGCCCGGGTTGCGCGCGTCGTCTTCCTTGATGTTGAAGACGATCTTCATCAGGTCCGATCCGATGTCGGCGATCTTGGTGAAGATGCCGCCCGCGATGCGGAGCGCCGCCGCGCCGAGCGATTCGCCGATCGCGAAGCCGATGAAGCAGGGGCCGGCGAGCGTTCCGGGAATGAAGAGCAGGATGCAGAGCATCAGCAGCAGCTCGACGCTGATGAGCAGCATGCCGATGCTCATGCCGGAGCGCAGCGGAATCGCGTAAATCGGGAACGGCTTGCCGCGCAGGCTCGCGAACGCGGCGCGCGAGTTGGCGAAGGTATTGACGCGGATGCCGAACCACGCGACGCCGTAGCTGCCGGCGATGCCGACCAGGCTGAAGAGCACGATGATGATGACCCGCAGCGGCTCCAGGTGCTCGAGCAGACCGTAATACATCACCACGATCGTGCCGATGAACAGCTCGAGCAGCAGGATGAACTTCCCCTGCGTCACCAGATACGTCTTGCACGTCTCGTAGATCAGCTCCGACACCTCGAGCATCGACGCGTGCACGGGGAGGTTCTTCAGCTGAACGAACGTCGCCAGCCCGAACAGCAGGCCGAGCGCGCAAATCGTGAGGCCGCCCATCAGCAGCGTGCGGCCGTTGACTCCGTGGAACTCGACGGTCGAGAGATCCGGCAGCACGAGGTTCGCCTCGCCCCCCGCCGGCGAAGGGGCGGACGCCGCCTGGGTCTGCGGCTGCCCGGCCTCGGCCGCGAGCGCCGGCCGCGGCATCGCCAGGATCGCGCTGCACAGGACGAGGCCCAGCAGCCCGAGGGCCGGTCGCCCCGGAAGCTTTTGAAGGGTCAAGATCATTGCACCTCGCGCAAAAGGGGGGATTATATGCGCACCGTGGGCGGCAGAGCCATGCCGCCGGTCAGGAAAATCCGGATGCCGTCCTCGACGGTGATGTCGGGGAACGCCGCCCGGTCGCGCTCGACGATGACGATCTCGCCCAGGTAGAGGTGGTTGGTCGGAACGTAGACGGCCAGCATCGGCTCGGGGCCACGTCCCCGATCGACCGTGAATTCACGCGTCTGGAAACCGAGCGCATAGCCGTGCCTCGGATCCTCCACCAGCACGACGCGCTTGAAACCGAGCTCGTTGTCGGGTGAAAACGCGGCGATGAGCTGCTTGACCGGCGCGTAGATCGTCCGGAACACCGGCACCTTCAAGAGCCACGATTCCGCGCGCTGCAGCACGCGGAGGCCGATGACGTTTCTCGCGAGCGCCCCGACCAGCACGAGCGCTGCGGCCGTCGACGCGGTCCCGAGCCCCGGTATCCGGCGTCCGAGCAGCCGGTCGTACATCGGCGTGGTCAGGCCGTCGACGACGTTGAAGATCCAGATGAAGGCGGCGACGCTGATGAACAGCGGCACCGTGACGAAGAACCCCGCGACGAAGCTGCGGCGCAGCCACTGGATCACGCGATTACGTCCATCCGGCCGCTACCGCGGCGAGCAGCGCGATCCCGAAGAGGATGCGGTACCACGCAAACGGCGCGAACCCGGATCGCTTGACGAAATTCAGGAACGGCCTGACGACGAGCGCCGACGCGATGAACGCCATGACGAAACCGACCGCGATTTCCAGCCCGCGCGCCGAACCGAGGTCGTGACGCACTTCCAGCAGGTTTTTTCCGAACGCCGCCGCCATCGTCGGCATCGCGAGGAAGAAGGTGAACTCCGCGGCCGCCGCGCGGTCCACCCGCATCGCCATCGCCGCCACGATGGTCCCTCCCGATCGCGAGACGCCCGGGACGAGCGCGAGCGCCTGAAAGGATCCGATGGCGAGCGCGCGCCCGAAGGGCAGGCTGTCCACATCGAACAGATCCGGCTTCGGGCGGAACCGCTCGACCAGCAGCATGACGATGCCGCCGGCGATGAACGCGATGGCGATGACGCCGAAGCTCTCGTACAGGACGCCTCTCACGAACTTGGACAACAGCCCGCCGGCCACCAGAGCGGGCACCGTCGCGAGGCCGATCATCAGCGCGAAATGGCGCGCTTCCGGCCTGGACGGCAACCCGGCCAGGACGGCGATGAGCTTCTCGCGATACAGCCACATCACCGCGAAGATCGAGCCGAGTTGAATCATCACCGTGAAGACGCCGCCAGGATCGTCATAACCGAGCAGGCGACTGCCGATCAGCAGGTGCGCTGTCGAAGAGACCGGCAGGAATTCCACCAGCCCTTGAAGGATTCCGAGCAGCGCGGCTTTGAGAAGGGTCGGCATGCCGGGTCAGTCTCAGCTCTCAACGCTCAAGGCTCAAGGCTCAACTCTCAACGGCGACGCTGACAATTGAGAGTTGAGAGTTGAGAGTTGAGAGTTGACACGCGAGACTTGAATGCTACGAAGCCCTGGCCTTGCGCTGCGGCTTCGAGCGCCGCGTCGGCTGCGGCGGCGCGGTCGCCGGAGCGGCGGCGGGCGCGTGCGCGGCGGCGCGCGTGGGCCCCGTGCCGCGCCAGAAGCTGACGATCGCGGCGGCGATGAACACGCTCGAGTACGTGCCGGTGATGATGCCGACGACCATCGTGAACGCGAAGCCGTGCAGCACTTCTCCGCCGAAAAAGAACAGCGCCAGGGCGGTGAGCAGCGCCGTGCCCGACGTGATGACCGTCCGCCCGAGCGTCTGGTTGATCGACACGTTGATGACGTGGTTCAGCGAGTCGCGCCGCATGCCGCGCAGGTTCTCGCGGATCCGATCGAAGATGACGATCGTGTCGTTGGTCGAGTACCCGGTCATCGTCAGGATGGCGGCGACAACGTTCAGCGACATGTCGTACCGGAAGAACGCCAGGAATGCGATCGTGATGAGCAGGTCGTGGACCGTGGCAACCACGGCGCCGACGCCGAAGCTGAACTGGAAGCGGAACGCGAGATACAGGAGGATGCCGACGAGCGAGAGCACGGTGGCCGACAGCCCCCTGGTCCGCAGCTCCTTTCCGACCGCCGGCCCGACGATCTCGGTCCCGGATTCCTTGAAGGCGCCGACGTTGCCTTTCTTCAGCGCGTCGACCACCTGTTGCTTGGTCGAGCTGAGGGAGCCACCCGACTCCGCGCCCACATGTGGCACGCGAATCATCACCTGCCGCTGCGCCGGATCCCCGAAGGTCTGGACGACGACGTTCTGGCCGCCGCCGGGAAACGACTTGTCGAGCGCCTGGCGCACCTGCTGCACGCTGACCGGCTGATCGAACTGCACGATGACGGCCGTGCCGCCCGCGAACTCGATGCCGAGCGGGATGCCCTTCGTCGCGAAGGTGATCGCCCCCGCGATGATGATGATCCACGAGAGCGCGATCGCGTGCCAGCGCCAGCGGAGAAAGTCGTACGTGGTGTGCTTGAAAATATGCATGGTTAGATTGACAGCGCGGCGACCTGGTGGCGCCTCGCGAGGGCCAGCTCAAACAGCGTCTTCGACACGAAGATCGACGTGAACAGGTTCGACAACAAACCGAAAAAGAGCGTGACGGCGAAGCCGCGGATCGGGCCGGTGCCGAACTGGAACAGGAACGCCACCGAGATGAGCGCCGCAATATGCGTGTCGAAGAGCGTCCAGAACACGCGCGCGAACCCGGCGTTGATTGACGCGCGGACGCCACGCTGCGCCTCGATCTCTTCCTTGATGCGCTCGAAGATCAGGACGTTCGAGTCGACGCCGATGCCCATCGTGAGGACGAAACCGGCGATGCCCGGCAGCGTCATCACGGCGCCGACATACGCCATCAAGCCGAGCAGGATCACCAGGTTGAAGAGCAGCGCGACGACGGCGTTGACGCCCGAGAGCTGGTAGTAGACCAGCATGAAGAGGATGACGAGCAGCAGACCGACCGTGGACGCCATGACGCCCGAGCGGATCGAATCCGCGCCGAGGCTCGGGCCGATCGTGCGCTCCTCGAGATAGGTGAGGGTGGCAGGCAGTGCGCCCGAACGCAGAATCAGGGACAGGTTCTGGACTTCTTCGGGCGTGAAGCTGCCGGTAATGCGCCCCTCCGTGTTGATCCGGCTCTCGAGCGTCGGCGCCGACTGCACGCGGCCGTCGAGGATGATCGCCAGCTGCCGCCCGATATTCTCGCCGCTGACCTTGCCGAACTTGCGGCCCCCCTCGTTGCTCAGCGTGAAGCTGACGGCCGGCCGGTTGTTTTCGTCGACCGAGGCACGCGCGTTGCGCAAATCCTGCCCCGAGACCGCCGAGACCTTCTTCACGAGATAGTACACCGTGCTCGTGTCGCCGACCGCGCCGGCGCCCGGCACGATCTCCATGCCCTGGGGCACCTGGCCGTTCACCATCAGCGCTTCCTTCGTCGGAGACGGCGAGCCTTCCACGATCTTGAGCTCGAGGAGGCCCGGCGATCCGATGATGCCCTTCGCACGCTCGACGTCGTCGACGCCCGGGAGCTGGACGAGGATCTGATCGGTGCCCTGCTGGGCGATGCTCGGCTCGGTGACGCCGAGCTCGTTGACGCGGCGCTCGATCGTCTGACGTGCCTGGACGACGGCCTCTTCGCGCAGGTTCAGCTGGATGTTCGGCTTCATCGTGAACGTGTAGGTGCCGTTGACCCCGGTGCCGCGGTCGAAGTTCGCCTGCACTTCGGTCGCCGCCGTCCGGAAGGCCGCGTCCTGCGCCGGCGGGATGCCTTCGACGCGGAAATGCACCGGATCGGGCGCGTCCATGTTCGTGACGGGGATGTTGCGCGTCTTGAGCTCTTCGCGCAGCCGCTCCATCTCCTGTTCCGTCACGATCCGCAACGCGTCGTCGGTCTGCACGCGGAGGACGAGGTGGACGCCGCCCTTGAGATCCAGGCCGAGCCTGAGCTCCTTGTCCATCAGCCAGCCCGGGGAGTGCACGCCGTAGCGCGCGGCAATCAGCGGATAGACCCCGACGCCGAAGAACACGACGAAGACGACGAGAATGGTGGTGACCTTCCAGCGAAGGTTCGACATGGCTGCTGCTCCCGGGGCGGTCCCCGGCCTCTGTTAGGTGTTCGCGGTCTCCACAACCGGCGGCTGCCCCTGAATGCCGCCGATGGCCGCCCTCGAGACTTCGATTCGAACCTTGTCGGCGATCTGGAGCTGTACCTTGTCGCCGTTCAGGCGCGTGATCTGTCCGTAAATCCCGCTCGTGGTGATCACCCGGTCGTTCTCTTTCAGGTTATCGAGAAACTCCTGGACCTTTTGCTGCTTGCGCTTGCTCGGGAGCAGGATGATGAAATAGAAAATCCCCAGAATCAGGATGAACGGGACGACCTGCAGCAGAGGGCTTGCGCCCTCACCGGTCATGCCCAGGGCGACCACGAGGCCTCGGTCGAACATCATCATGAATCGTGCGGCTGGCGGGACAAGCTCTGGTGGAACGCTAGCCTGAAACTTTCGAACCGCCCGAACACTATAGCGTCTCTAATCCGTCGCAGTGTGTCAAGGTAAAAGTTGAGGTTATGCAACGTGTTAAGGGTGGAGGCGCTCATTTCGCCTGCCAGAAAGAGGTGCCGCAAATACGCCCGCGAACAGGTCGCGCACGTGTGGCAGTGACACGCGGGATCGGGAGGCCGGTCGTCCTCCGCGTACCGGGCGTTCTTGATGTTGATGCGACCGTCGCTCGTGAACAGCTGGCCGTTTCGCGCGTTGCGCGTCGGCAGGACGCAATCGAAGAGATCGATGCCGTGGGCGACCGAGTCGACGAGGTCCGCCGGCGTGCCGGTGCCCATCAGGTATCGAGGCCGATCCTCCGGCAAACACCGCGCCGTCCGGGACACCATCTCGTACATCACGTCCATCGGCTCGCCGACGCTCAAGCCACCAATTGCATACGCCTCGAAGCCGACCTCGACCGTCCGGCGCGCGCTTTCCTCGCGCAGCGCCGGGTACACGCCGCCCTGCACGATGCCGAACTGCGCCTGTCCGGGATTGCTCACCGCCACGCCGGGCACCAGCCCATCGCGAAGCGCGAGAAAACGATCGCGCGCTCGACACGCCCACCGGAGCGTCCGCTCCATCGAATGGCGCGCCGTCGCTTCGTCTGCCGGATGCGAGAGGCATTCGTCGAGCACCATCGCGATGTCCGATCCGAGCTGCGCCTGCATGTCGGCCGCCTTTTCCGGTGTCAGCGTGTGCGCCGAACCGTCGAGATGCGACCGAAAATGCGCGCCGTGCTCGTCGACCGTGCGGCGGGCCGCGAGGCTGAACACCTGATACCCGCCGCTGTCGGTGAGGATCGGCCTCGGCCAGCCCATGAAGCGATGGAGGCCGCCGCGTCGGGCAATCAGATCGTCCCCGGGCCGAAGCGAGAGGTGGTAGGTGTTGCAGAGCAGGATCTCCGCGCCGAGCGATTCGAGATCGCGATGCGTGACGCCCTTCACCGCGCCTTGCGTGGCAACCGGCATGAACGCCGGCGTGTCGACGACACCGTGGGGCGTGGTGATCCGGCCGCGCCGCGCGCGTCCGTCCGTGTGTGTCACCTGAAAGTCGAAGGACACGTGCTAAGTTTAGCCTGTGGAAAAACTCCGGGTCGGCATCGTCTACGGAGGACGGTCCGGGGAGCACGAGGTGTCGCTCGCCTCGGCCGCGGCGGTCTTTCAGCATCTCGATCCCGCGCGGTACGAGGCGGTCGCGATCCGGATCGAGAAGGACGGCCGATGGGCGTTGCCGGACCGACCGCCGGCGTTGATGGCAGCGGCCGACGTGATTCAGGCCGCGCGCGCTTCGGACAGCCCTGGCGGCGGGGCTGAGCCGGGCGTCACGCGGGAAGCGCACCTCGTCGCGCATCCCGGCAGCGAGACGCTCCTCACCATCGATCGCCACGCTCCGCAGCCGGTGGTCGCCGGTCTCGCGCTCGACGTCGTGTTCCCCGTGCTGCATGGTCCGTACGGCGAGGACGGCACCGTCCAGGGGCTGCTCGAGCTGGCGAACGTGCCCTACGTGGGCGCGGGCGTGCTCGCGTCCGCCGTCGGCATGGACAAGGCCGTGATGAAGCTCGTCTTCGCCGCGAACAGGCTGCCCATCTGCGACTACGAGGTGGTGCTGAAGCGCGACTGGCAGCGCGACGAGCGCGCGATTCTGCAGAAGGTCGTCAATCGCCTCGGCTTCCCCGTCTTCGTGAAGCCGGCCAACCTCGGGTCGAGCGTCGGCATCTCGAAAGCGAAGCACGTCGCGGAGCTGCGCGCCGCCATCAAGCTCGCCGCGGAGTTCGATCGCAAGATCGTCATCGAGGCCGCCGTGTCTCAGGCGCGCGAGATCGAAGTCGCCGTCCTCGGCAACGACGAGCCCGAGGCGTCGGTCCCGGGCGAGATCATCACGTCGCGCGAGTTCTACGACTACGAAGCGAAGTACATCAGCGACGATTCGCGCACGCTGATTCCGGCGCCGCTCGACGACGCCCAGGCCGCCGGCGTGCGCGCATTGGCAATCGCCGCGTTCAAGGCGATCGATGGCGCCGGGATGGCACGCGTCGACTTCCTCCTCGCAGGCGACAGCCAGGTTCTGTACCTCAACGAAGTGAACACGATCCCCGGGTTCACGACGATCAGCATGTACTCGAAGATGTGGGCGGCAAGCGGCCTGCCGTATGCGCGCCTGCTCGATCGCCTGATCGCGCTCGCGCTCGAGCGTCACCGAGAGAAACAGCAGCTGCGCACGAGCCTCTGACGACATCAGCCGGCCATCATCGGGTGCCGGTCGCCGGACTCACCTCTCCGGTCATCTCACGCTCGGTCGCGCGCGATCGCGATCCGCGCGAGCCGATCGGTCGGCGGCGCAAGCTTCTCGCTGCGTTCTTGCGCGCGTTGCGCGGACGAAAGATTTTTTGACATTTTGTGAACATTGTGCTTGACACTCTGTCGTTACGGTTCATAATCTACATCTGGTATGAGGATGGTGACATGAGGCCATCCCTAGTGAAGCTCGATGCGTCGAGCCTCACCTTCCGCCTCGGCGGAGGTTACCCGAAGCGACGGGCGCCGACATCGGGTGAGCGTGCCAGGCGGCAGCCACGGGTGATGGGCATGAGCGCTCGCGCAGTCTCAATCCCAACATGAAGGGGGGGATAACAGACAATGGCGAAGAAAGCCAAGGGCGGGAAGAAGAAGGCCGGCAAGAAACGATAAGCTGACCTCTCCCGTCGATAAAGGGGGCGGCCGTCGCCCCCTTTTCCATTTTCCGAGGTCGGCCGCCCTCTATCGACTCGTTATTTCCTGTCCGTCCCAGATCCTCACCCGCCGAATCACATCCCACTGCTGAATCTGATCGACGACATCCATTCCGGCGATGACGCGGCCGAAGACCGTGTATCTCGCGTCGAGATGCGGCTGCGGCGAGTGCACGATGAAGTACTGGCTGCCGCCGGTGTCGGGCCACGGATCGAGCGCCATGCCCACGGTCCCGCGCAGGTACGCCCGCTCGTTGAGCTCGTCGCGGATCGTGTAGCCGGGCGCGCCTTCGCCGTCGCCGCGCGGGTCGCCGTCCTGAATCACGAAGTCGGGGACAACGCGATGAACGCTGAGGCCGTTGAAATAGCCCTTGCGCGCCAGCGTGACGAAATTCTCGACCGTCAACGGCGCGTCGACCACCGCCAGCTCGACTTGAATCGTGCCGCGGTCGGTCTCGATGTACGCCTGCGTCGACACGGAAGGGTTCACCAGACGCGCGGCTGCATACGCGTCGGGCGCCATGGTCGTCGGCGCGGGCCGAATCTGGATGTCGGCGGCGGCGGCGGCGGCCGGGTCGAGCTGTTTCAACAGCATCGCCGCGCGGACGCGGACCGCCCAGTCCTTGTCGGCGAACGCGCTCCGGAGCACCGGCGTCGCGACCGCGGCGCCGTAGCTGGCGATGGCCGCCAGCGCCGCCGCGCGCGCCGCATAGGTCGAATCGCGCAGGCCGAACCGGTAGGCGTCCTCGAGCGCCTGCGCGCCGCCGGACGGTTTCAGATCGCCGAGGCCGGTGGCCGCCGCCGCGCGCACCACCGGATCGTCGGCCTTCAGACGCTCGATGAGGATCGCCGCGGCATCGGGCGCCTTCAGCTTCACGAGCGAGGCCAGTGCGAACGGGATCACCCGCTGGTCGGCGTCCTGGAGCATCGCGTCGAGCCGCGGCCGCCCGGCCTCCGGCGTGAGCGTGGCGAGGATGGTGGCGAGCGCCGCGCGGACGCTCCAGTGGGAATCGGGATCGAGGCCGGACAGCACCGTGACGAAGTTCTCCGGATCGAACGCGGCCAGCGACCCGAGCGCGGCCGCGCGGATGGGCGGACTCGGATCGGCGAGCACGTCGAGCAGCGCGTCGGACACGGCGGGGACGTGCACGCCTCCGACGGCGCGGACCGCCTCGAGGCGGACGTGCGGATCGGCGGCGGCGTCGCGGATGATCCTTACCAGCGGCTCGGCGGCTGACGGATCGCCGATCCTCCCGAGCGCTCGAACCGTCTCGATGAGCACCGCGCGCTCTCCGCTCGACAAGAGCGGCATCAACACCGGCAGCGCGGATCGATCTTTCAGCGCGGCGAGCCCTTTGACGGCGAACGCCCGCGTGTACGGATGCGCGTCCTTCGCGAGCGTCAGCAGCGCGGGCAGCGCGCGTCGGTCTTCGAGCCGCTGGAGCGCGAACGCGACCGGCCACCACCGCACGCGCGGTTGACCGTTCGGGTCGAGCACCGCGGAGGCGAGCTGCGGGTAGGCCTTGAGCCGGACGAGGGCGTAGAGGCCCAGGCGGCAGGCCGCCGCCGGCGTGTCCCGCCGCGCCTCGTCCTGCTCCGCCGGCGTCTCGGCCAGGGCGCCCGACTGCACGATCCGGGCGGTGAAGCTCCCGATCGCATCGGCGGCCGCCGCGTCACCGATGAGTCCCAGCGCTTCGGCGGCGCTGCCCTGCACGAGCGGCGATGGATCGGCGAGCGCCCCAACGAGCGGATCGCGCGCCGTCTTGTCGCCGACCAGCCCGAGCGCGAACGCGGCCATCTGTCGCACTTCGGGATCGGCGTCGGTGAGCAGCCTGACAAGCGGCGGCACGCCTTCGGCCAGCGCCACGCGCCCGATCGCGAGCGCCGCGCGCCGGCGGACGCGCGCTTCTTCATCCGACAGCAGTCGCACCAGATCGGGCGGCGGTTGGGGCTCGGCCAACGCCGGCGGTGGCTGCCCGCGTGCCGCCATGGGTGGATTCGGCGCCACTTCCGGCGCCGAATCGCGCAGCACCCGCTGATCTTCGAGGCGGAGAATCCACCCCATCTTCTGCTCGAAGCTGGGCCCGGCCGGTCTGGCCGGCGGCGGCGGCGCCGGCGGCGCGCTGGCGCAGGCCGAAGCAGCGAGAGTGAGCACGAGCGCAAACGACGTTCGCATCAGCACGGTCTCACGTTGGAACGCTCACTTCTCCACTGTCAAGCCGGGCCGGTCACGCGTCAGCGTTGAGCCTTGAGCGTCGAGACTTTCAGCGTCGCGTGGTCCAACCGGTCTTCGCGGATCGAAACGCCAAGGCCCGGGCCGCCGGGCACCTCGATCGTGCCGTCGGCGGCCACCTCGATAGGCGGTTCGATCACGTCGGGATCGAAGTACCGCTTGCTGGCCGCCACATCGCCCGGCAGCGAAAAATTCGGCAGCGTCGAGAGATGAATGTTCGCCGCCCGCCCGATACCCGACTCGAGCATGCCCCCGTGCCAGACCGGGATGCCGTGCGACGCGCACAGGTCGTGCAGCCGGATCGATTCGGCAAAGCCGCCGATGCGGCCCGGCTTGATGTTGATGATGCGGCAGGCGCGCGCCGCGATCGCCTCGCGTGCGACGGCGACGGTCTTGATCGACTCGTCCAGGCAGATCGGGGTCTGCAGCCGCCGCTGCAGCGCCGCGTGATCCGCCACGTCGTCGTAGTCGAGCGGCTGCTCGATCATCATCAGGCCGAACGCGTCGAGCCGCGCGAGGTGATCCGCGTCGGCGAGGGTATACGCCGCGTTCGCATCCACCATGAGCGGGACGTCGCCCACGCGCGCGCGCGCCGTCTCGACCGGGCCGAGATCCCATCCGGGCTTGATCTTGATCTTGATCCGGCGATAGCCCGCCGCGAGCTCGCGCTCGATCTTCGCGGCGAGATCGTCCAGCGACGGCTGGATGCCGATGGACACGCCGGACGCGATGCGGTGGCGCGCGCCGCCGAGCACGCGCGCGAGCGGCTCGCCGCGCTGCCGCGAGTGGAGATCCCATGCCGCCATTTCGACCGCGGCCTTCGCCATGTTGTGCCCGCGGATGGCTTTGAGCGCGGGAAAGACGTCGCGCGGGTGCGCGAAGTCGACGCCGAGCACGCGCGGCGCGATGAAGTCCGCGATGATGTGCCACGCCGTCTCGTTGGTTTCGGCGCTGTAGTACGGATCCCGCTCCGCGACGCACTCACCGTAGCCGGTTGCGCCGCCGCCGTCGACGCGCACGATGATGAAATGTTTGTCGTCGATGCGACCGAAGCTGGTCTCGAAGAAGTGGACGAGCGGGAGCTTCAGCAGACGCAGCTCCAGACGTTCGATCCTCACTGCGCGATGATATCATCGGCCGCTTGCAGTTCCGCTACATCGCGATCGAAGGGCCGATCGGCGCAGGCAAGACCGCGCTCGCGGAACGCCTCGGCACGCGGCTGGACGCGACCGTCGTGCTGGAGGAAATGGAGAATCCGTTTCTCCTGGACTTCTACGCGGACCGCCCGGGCGCCGCGCTGCAGGCGCAGCTCTTCTATCTGCTCAATCGGCATCGACAGCAGACCTCGCTCCGGCAGGCCGACCTCTTCAGCCAGACGATGATCTGCGACTACGTGTTCGACAAGGACAAGATCTTCGCCTACCTCAATCTCGACGACAACGAGCTGTTCATCTATCAGCGGCTGTACGAGCTGCTCGTGCGCGACGTGCCGCCGCCCGACCTCGTCGTCTATCTGCAGACGCCGACCGACGTGCTGCTGCGGCGCGTCCACAGCCGGCGGATGGACGCGGAGGCCGTCGCGTTTCAGCCCGACGACGATTATCTGCGCGAGCTGAACGAGGCGTATCATCACTTCTTCTTCCACTACAACGTCACACCGCTCCTCGTCGTCGAAACGTCGCAGTTCGATTCCGATGCGAGCGACGAAGCGCTCGACGATCTGATCAAGCAGATCCGCGCGATGCGGCCGGGAACCCGCTACTACGTGCCCAGAACGAAGTAGGGCTCGGACCCCGAATCCCTCGGCCCTCGGCCCTCAGCCCTGCTAAGCTGGCTCCTTATGGCGTGGTTCAAGAAGACGCGCAAGCCGATGGCCGCCGCGGTGAAGGAGAAGCCAAGCCGGGTGCCGGAAGGCCTGTGGGTGAAGTGTCCCGGCTGCGCGCAGGTCATCTACAACAAGGATCTCGCGGCCAACGTCAGCGTCTGTCCGAAATGCGGCCACCACTTTCGGCTCACCGCGGCCGAGCGCCTGCGCATGCTGTTCGACGGGGCGTGGATGGAGTTCGACAAAGATCTGGTCTCGACCGATCCGCTCGTCTTCACCGACACCAAGCCGTACAAGTCCCGCCTGCAGGCCGGCATCGAGAGCACCGGATTGAAGGACGCCGTCATCGTCGCGTCCGGCGCGATCGACGGCATCGAGACGATGGTGGCGTCGATGGAGTACGGGTTCATCGGCGGCAGCATGGGCGTGGTCGTCGGCGAGAAAATCGCGCGCGGCATCGAGCGCGCCATCGATGCGCGCATGCCCGTGGTCATCGTCTGCTGCTCGGGCGGCGCCCGCATGATGGAAGGCGCGCTCTCGCTGATGCAGATGGCGAAGATCTGCGGAGCGCTCGCGCGCCTCGATCGCGCGCGCCTGCCGTTCATCTCCGTCCTGACCGATCCGACGACCGGCGGCGTCACGGCCAGCTTCGCGATGCTGGGCGACCTGAACATCGCCGAGCCCAAGGCGCTCATCGGCTTCGCCGGACCGCGCGTCATCGAGCAGACGATCCGCCAGACGCTGCCGCAGGGCTTTCAGAGAAGCGAGTTCCTCCTCGAAAAAGGCATGCTGGATCTCGTGGTGGATCGGCGGGAGCTGAAGATGGCGATCGCGAACGCGCTCCGCTTCATGGGCGCCACGGCGTCCGCCGCGCCGTCCCCCGAGCCGCCCGTGCCGGTT
Source organism: Acidobacteriota bacterium (assembly GCA_003222535.1). Lineage (GTDB taxonomy): Bacteria > Acidobacteriota > Vicinamibacteria > Vicinamibacterales > CAVVIG01 > QHWJ01. The sequence continues at coordinate 36,005 of QHWJ01000235.1, forward strand.
GCGATCGAAACCGCGCCGCAGGCATGACCCATCAGCCATCAGTCATGAGCCATTAGCCATCAGCCATCAGCCATCAGCCATCAGCCATCAGCCATCAGCCATCAGCCATCAGCCATCAGCCATCGATGGATCCCCTCACTTACCTCTTCGGCCTCGAGCAATTCGGGATCAAGTTCGGGCTCGACAACATCTCGACGCTCGTCGCGCGGCTCGGCCATCCCGAGCGGACGTTCCGCTCCGCACACATTGCCGGCACCAACGGCAAGGGATCGGTGACGGCGATGGCCGATGCGGCGCTGCGCGCGGCTGGCCATCGTTCGGCGCGCTATACATCGCCTCACCTCGTCAACCTCGCCGAGCGGTTCGTCATCGACGGCCACCCGGTGACGGAAGAGGCGCTCGCCGCCGTCGTGGCCGACGTGCGTGACGCCGTCGACGGCCTCCGCCGGGACGGCGGTCTCGCCGCCCAGCCGACGTTCTTCGAAGTGACCACGGCCGTGGCCTTCGAGCTATTTCGGCGCGCGGGCGTGGAGGTCGCGGTGCTCGAGGTGGGACTCGGCGGCAGGCTCGACGCCACCAATGTCGTCTCGCCAGGCGAGGTCGCCGTGACGGCGATCACGTCGATTGCGCTCGATCATCAGGTGCATCTGGGATCGACGCTGCGTGAGATCGCATTCGAGAAAGCCGGCATCATCAAGCCGGGCGTGCCGGTCGTGGTCGGTCCTCTCGACCCCGAGGCGTCGGACGCGATCGAGCAGGTCGCGCGCGATCGCGGGGCCGAGGTCGTCCGTGTCTCGGCGCGCGACGTTGAGGGCCTCGCGATCGGCCTCGCGGGCGCGCACCAGACGGCAAACGCCGCCGTGGCGGCCGGCCTGCTGAGAATTCTCGACGCGCGAGGGATTCGGGTGCCCGCTCAGGCGGTTGCGACCGGGCTCGCGCGTCCCGAGTGGCCGGGCCGCCTCGAGATGCGGCGGCTGGCGGACGGCCGCGAGCTGCTGCTCGACGCCGCACACAATCCGGCCGGCGCCGCGGCGCTTGCGTCCTACCTGCTGACCGGCAGCGACCTGGCGCGGCCGCTCGTGTTCGCGGCCATGCGCGACAAGGACGTCGCGGGGATGTTCGCGGCGCTCCTGCCTGCGTCCCGATCTCGATCGAGCCGGCGGTCGCCGATGCGCTCGCCGCCGCCTGGCGCGACTCGCCACGGATCGTCGTCGCGGGTTCGATTTTTCTGCTCGGTGACGTCATGAAGCTGATCGGCCGCTCGTGATACGCTTCGAACGCCACCTGCGCCGTGCCCGGATGCTGAATGTGTTTCGCACGTTTTCCCTGCTCACCTTCCTCTGGCTCGCCGGTCCGTCGCTCGCGCAGCAGGTGACGCTTCCGGCCGCGCCACCCCTTTCACAGCCGGCCGCACCGGGCGCACCGGCCGCGCCGGCGCCGGTCACCGAAACGACGAGCAGCGATCGCCGCGAGGGCTCGAACAATCAGAAGGACTGGCATTTCGTCGGCCATGTCGAAATGGATTTCGGCGCCGACACGAAGGTCTACGCCGACGACCTGTGGGCGTACACCGGAGAAGATCGCGCGATCGCGACCGGCAATGTCCTTTTCTCCCAAGGGAACAACCGCATCTCGGCGGAGTCGGCGGAATTCAACACGGGGACGCGGCTGGGCACCTTCTACAACGCATGGGGCCTCGCGTCGGTGGCGCCGCAGCGGCAAACGGCCCGCCCCGGCGGCGTCGCAGCGCCGCCGATGACAGGGCAGGATACCGTCGTCTACTTCTTCGGAGAGAAAATCGAAAAGCTCGGACCGAAGAAATTCAAGATCACGAACGGCGGCTTTTCGACGTGCGTGCAGCCGACGCCGCGCTGGGACCTGCACGCCGACACGGTCATCCTGAACGTCGATCACTATACGTTGCTGAGGCAGGCAGTGCTGACGGTGAAGGGCGTGCCGATGCTCTATCTGCCGATCCTGTACTACCCGACGAAAAAAGGGGACCGCGCGACCGGCTTTCTGATTCCGACCTACGGCGCCTCGTCGCTGCGCGGGCAATCCATTCACAATGCCTTTTTCTGGGCCATCGACCGCAGCCAGGACGCGACGATCCTGCACGACTGGTTCAGCAAGACAGGGCAAGGCGTCGGCGGCGAGTACCGCTACAACCTCGGGCTCGGCGACGGCAATTTCCGCACGTATATGGACGATCAGCACAAAGCGACCTATACACAGGCGGACGGCATCACCCAGATCACGACGGATCCCAGCCGCAGTTACGAGGTCCGCGGCGGCGCCAACCAGTTGCTGCCCGGGAACATTCGTGCGCGGGCGAACGTGAGCTATTTCTCCAACATTGTTTCGTCGCAGACGTTCAACACGAACATCTACGACGCCTCGCGCAACGAGCGATCGTTTGGCGGCAACATCGTCGGCGCCTGGGGCAAGTACTCGATGAACGCCACGATGGATCACCGCGAGCTCTTCTTCGGCGTGACCGACTCGAACCTGTCCGGCAGCTGGCCGCGCCTCTCGTTTACGCGGAACGAGCGGCCGATCCTCGACTCGCCGGCGTACTTCTCGGTCGGGACGGAATATGTGCGGCCGCTGCGCATCAGGCGATCGAGCGGCGTCGACGAGGACACCGGTCTGAGCCGGTTCGATGTCTCGCCGCAGCTTCGCTATCCGTTCAAGAAGTGGCAATGGTTCACGGTGAACTCGACCGTCAGCTGGCGGGATACGTTCTACACGCGCAGCTACGAGCCGACCGGCGATCTGCTGGTCGTGCCCTCGAAGGTGATCGACGAGTCGTTGAACCGGCGGTTTTACACGCTCCAGTCGCAGATCGTCGGGCCGGTGTTCAACCGGGTCTGGGACACGCCCGACAACGGCTACGCCGAAAAGTTCAAGCACACGGTCGAGCCGTTCGTGACGGTTCAACGCACCTCGGCCGTCGATAATTTCGATCGCATCGTGCAGTTCGACGGCACCGATTCGTACGTGGGCGGCACGCAGTACAACTATGGCGTCAACAACCGGTTTTACGCCAAGCGCACGCTGACGCCCGGTGCGCAGGCGCAGGCGCGCGAGATCTTCGACGTCGAGCTGACGCAAAGCTACTACACCAATCAGCGGGCGGCGCAGTACGACCGGCAGTACCAGACAACGCTCGGCGGGACGGCGCCGAGCAACTTTTCCCCGATCGCGCTGAACATCCGTGCGCTCCCGACCAACGAGATCAACGCGACCGTCCGCGCCGAATTCGACAGCAAGTATCACGAGCTCCGCACCATCTCGGCGCAGGCCAGCTATTCGTGGAGCAGCGCCGTCCAGGCCACGGCGAACTGGAGCAAGCGCGCGTTCATCGAGAAGCTCCAGGATTTCAACAATCCGAAGCTGCTCGACCACTACATCGGCGCCTCGACGACGGTGCACACCAAGGACAACCGTGTCGGCGGCGTCTACTCGTTCAACTACGACGTGCTGCATGCCGCCGTCCTGCAGCAGCGGTTGTCGGCGTTCTACAACGCGCAGTGCTGCGGCCTGGCCTTTGAGTACCAGACCTACAACTACGGCGTCAGCTCACTGACGACGCTGATTCCCGCCGATCACCGGTTCTTCATGTCCTTCACGCTCGCCGGCCTCGGGAACTTCTCGCCGTTCAACGGTGCGCTGAGCGGCGTGCCCCGGTAAGGGCGGGCACGCGCGGCGCGAGACTCGATGTCCAGCCCGATTCTCGTCACCGGCGCGGCTGGATTCGCGGGCGGGCACCTGCTCGATCTGCTGGCGCGCGACGGCGCCGGGATCGTCGCCTGGCATCGCCCCGCCGGCGCGCCGCCGCGCGATGTGCCGGGCACGCGATGGGAGGCCGTCGATCTGCTCGATCGCCGCGCGGTGGCGGCGGCGATTGCGCGGACGCGGCCCGCAGCCGTGTATCACTGCGCGGGCGCGGCCCATGTGGGACGCGCGTGGGACTCGACGGAATCGACCTTCGCCACCAACGTGCGCGGCACGCATCACCTGCTTCAGGCTCTGGAGCTCGCCGGCACCAACGCGCGCGTGCTGATCCCGAGCTCGGCGCTGGTCTACGCGAGCGCCGGCGAAGCGCTCAAGGAAGAGCATCCGCTCGTGCCTGCCAGCCCGTACGGCTTGAGCAAGCTGGCGCAGGAGATGCTCGGCCGCAGGACGAAGGGGCCGCCGGCCGTCACGGTCGCGCGTGCGTTCAACCACTTCGGACCGCGGCAGGCTCCCTTCTTCGCCGCCGCGGGCTTCGCCCGGCGCATCGCCGACATCGAGCGCGGACTGTGGGAGCCGGTCATTTCGGTCGGCAACCTCGACGCGCGACGCGATCTCACCGATGTCCGCGACACCGTTCGCGCCTACCGGCTCATCCTCGAGCATGGGCAGGCGGGCCGCCCGTACAACGTGTGCTCGGGCCGCGCCATCACCATCCGTGATCTGCTCAGCCTGATGATTGCCCGCGCGCGGGTACCGGTCGCGGTGAAGGTCGACCCGGCACGCTACCGCCCGAACGACATACCGCTGCTTGTCGGCGATCCCGGTCGCCTGCGTGACGAGCTCGGATGGACGGCGCAGATTCCGATTGAGGAGACGGTCGACGACCTGCTGGCGTATTGGAGAGCCATGGGAACGTCCAACTCTTAACCTCTCACTTCGAACTTCCAACCTGATGAAGGTTCTGGTCACCGGAGGCACGGGTTATCTTGGCCGGGCCGTCGTGCGGGCGCTGGCCGCGCGCGGGCACGACCTCGTGGTGTTCGCGCGAACCGCGAGCCGCAGCGGTCTTCCCGGCACCGCGTTCGACGGCGACGTTCGCGATCGGGCGGCACTCGAGCGCGCCGCTGCCGGGTGCGACGCCATCTCACACTCCGCCGCGCTCGTCAGCATCTGGCAGCGCCGGCCCGCGGATTTCGACGACATCAACGTCGGCGGCCTGCGCAACATGCTGGCGGTCGCTTCCACGCGGCGCATCCCGCGCGTGTTGTACACCTCCTCCTTCGTGGCGCTGCCGCCGCGCGGCATGAAAGAGCCGCTGCAGGCGAACGACTACCAGCGAACCAAGGTGGCCGCCGATCGTCTGGCTGACGAGGCCGTGCGGGGCGGCAGTCCGGTCATTCGCGTCTACCCCGGTGTGGTTTATGGACCTGGATCGTTCACCGAAGGCAATCTGGTCGGCCGGCTGGTGGCGGACCACCTGAAACACCGGCTGCCAGGTCTGGTCGGACCCGAGAATCCGTGGTCGTGCGCCTACGTGGATGACGTCGCCGCTGGCCACTGCGAGGCGCTCGAACGCGGGCGCGCGGGCGCGCGGTACCCGCTGGGCGGAGAAAACGTCCCGCAGCGCCGCCTGTTCGAGCTCGTCCAGAAGCTGACCGGACGGCGCCCGCCGCCGCGCATTCCTTTTCCAATTGCCGATCTCCTGGGAGCCGCCGAAGAGCTGCGCGTGACGCTTTTCGGAGGGACGCCGCTCATTACGCGCGGCGCGGTCGAGATCTTCCGCCACGACTGGTCGCTCGACAGCGGCGAGGCGATGCGCGACCTCGGGTACCGCATCACGCCGCTCGCCGACGGGATCCGCCGCACGGTCGCCTCGATTCGCGACGCGGCGTTCCCGCCCGGGCGTGCGCGCCCATGACGATGCACTCGGAGAGCGCGCGGCAGTGGGTGCACGTCGGGTCGGGAGCGTTCGCGCTGCTGCTGCGCGTGCTCACCTGGTGGCAGGCGGCAGCGCTGGCCGCGTTCGCGCTGGTGTTCAACCTGGCGGTGCTGCCGCGCATCGGCGGCCGGCGGCTGTATCGCCCGGTCGATGAGGCGCGTGGCTTTCCGCTCGGGATTCTGCTCTATCCCCTGTCGGTGCTGCTCCTCACGCTCACGTTCCCCGCTCGACTCGACATCGTCGCCGCCGCCTGGGCGATCCTGGCGATCGGGGACGGCGCCGCAACGCTCGCCGGACGGTGGGCCTCGGACTGGAGCGCTCGAACCGCCGAGACCCCAGAGACAATCCTCTCCGCCCTCTCTGCGAGTCCTGCGAACTCCGCATTCGTTTGTGGTGCGCTCCCGTGGAATCGTGAGAAGACCGTGGCCGGCACGCTGGCATTCGTGGCATTGGGCGGCCTGGCCGGCATGGCGCTGGCGTTGTGGACGCGGCCGGCGGTGGCGCCTGCGCCGCCGCTGACATTCACGATCATCGCGCCGTTGGTCGCGGCCGTCGTTGCAGCGCTCGTGGAAACAGTGCCGATCCGGCTGGACGACAACATCTCGGTGCCGGCGACGGCAGGAGCCGTATTGTGGCTCGGCAGCCTCATGACCACGGCGTCGCTGGCCGGCGCGCGCGAGGGGATCGTGAGCACGCTTCCCTGGGCGCTCGGCGTCAACGCGGTCGCCGGCTGGCTCGGCTACCGCGCCCGGGCGGTTTCGCGCTCCGGCGCCATCGTTGGCGCGATCGTCGGCGCCATCATTTACGCCGGCGGCGGCGGTCGCGCCTGGGTGCTGCTGTTTCTCACGTTCCTCGCCGCGTCGGCCTCGTCGCGGCTCGGGCTGCAGCGCAAAGTCCTGCTCGGGATCGCGGAGGAGCGCGGCGGCCGCCGCGGCGCCGGCAACGCGATCGCGAATTGCGGCGTGGCGGCCGTTGCGGCCATCGCCGCGATCACGACGCCGCATACGTCCTCTGCCCTGCTTGCGCTCGTCGCCTCGCTGACCGCCGGCGGCAGCGACACGGTGGCGAGCGAGATCGGCAAGGCCTGGGGACGGTCGCCGTATCTCGTCACCACCTTCAGCCGCGTGAGGCCCGGCACGCCCGGCGCGATGTCGCTCGAAGGCACGACAGCAGGGCTGGCTGCGGCGTTCGCGCTGGCGACGGCCGGCGTCGCGATGGGGCTGATCCCGGCATCCATGACGCCTGGCGTCGTCGCTGGCGCCACCGCGGGGACCATCGTCGAGAGCGCGCTTGGCGCGACGCTCGAAGGACCGGGTATCCTGAACAACGACGTGCTGAATTTCATCAACACGGCAATCGCCGCCGCCGTCACGCTGGCCATCGCGTGAGGATCAACGGGGGTTCGGGGTTCAGGGTTCAGGGATCGAGGTTCGCCGGAGAACCGGGAACGGGAACCGGGAGCCGGAATCGGGGGGCCGCCCGGGCCTATCTGGATCTCGCGAGGCCCTTCACGTTGGTTGCCCCCGCGCTCGGATTCATGTCGGGCGCGCTGACGGCGGTTGGTGCCGCCCCGCGTGAATCGTGGCGGGCGGCGCTTCTCGCCGCGCCGTTCATGGGATCGGCGATGGCGGCGCTCCTCAACGCCGGCAACAACGCGCTGAATCAGATCTACGACCTCGACATCGATCGGGTGAACAAGCCGAAACGTCCGCTGCCCGGCGGACGGCTGACGATCGCGCAGGCGTGGCGATTCACCAGCGTGACCTACGCACTGGCGTTGCTGCTCGCCTGGCTCGTCGCGCCGGACCGGCGCCATGAGTGTTTCTGGCTGGTCGCCGTCGCGGTCGTCTGCACCTGCATCTACTCGGTGCCTCCATTGCGCACCAAGCGGCACGGCATCTGGGCGAACGTGACGATCGCGATTCCCCGCGGCGTGCTGCTGAAGGTGGCGGGGTGGTCGTCGGTCAAAACGATCGTGGGAGTCGAGCCCTGGTACATCGGCGCGATCTTCGGCCTGTTTCTTCTCGGCGCCACGACCACCAAGGACTTCGCGGACATGGACGGTGATCGGCGTGGCGGGTGCCGGACTTTGCCGATCCAGTACGGCGTCCGGCGCGCCGCCTGGCTGATCTCGCCCTCGTTCGTCGTCCCGTTCCTGGCGATCCCCGTCGGGGCGTGGCTGCACGTGCTGACGGGAAACTTCTGGCTGCTGCAGGCGCTCGGCGTCGTGATGACCGTCTACGGGTTGTACGTCTTGTACCTGATGCTGCGACGGCCCGAGGACCTGGCGGTCGAAGAGAACCACGTCTCGTGGGCGCACATGTATCGCATGATGTTCGTCGCCCAGATCGGGTTTGCGTTCGCGTATCTGTTGTAGCGCGAGGCTGTCATCTGTCGGAGCGCGAAGGCTGTCAGCCCAGCGGCGCCGGTGACGTACGTGGCGTCCGGCTTCAGCCGGGCCGTCGTATCGGCGTGGGCCGTCCCGCCTGAAGGCGGCCTCATGGAGCGCGAGGCTTCCAGCCGGGCGGCGCCGGTGACGCGGAGCGCGAAGGCTTTCAGCCGAGCGCTCGGCGAGATTCGCCCTGCAGCGTCCAGAACGGACCCGTCGGCGGCGCGGTTGCTGGCCCGGCCGGACGCGGCTCGGATCATCGTCGACCGGGCGATAGAACTCATCCGTACGGCGGCCTCAAGAAATCATCGCCAAGTTGGGGCGGATGCGTTATGGTACGCGGACCGCATTCACAAACACTTCCCCGGAGGGCGTTCGATGAGTCGCATGACGATAAAGATGTTGCTGGTCGCGATCGTGGCCTCCTTCGCGATCGCATCGATGGCCGAAGCCGCTCCGAAGAAGGCGGTCCGCCACCGGGTGAGACACTCGTCGCGGGTTTCATCGGGAGCCGCGCCGACGGCGGGCAATCAGTCGGCGTCGAGGAAGAAGTCGACCGCCGCTTCCAGGGCGAAACGCCGCGCGCCGGCGGCCAGGGGCACGGTGAAGAAATCGACAACCACGAAGGCGACCGCGAAGCGCAAACCGCTCACCAAGCCCCACTGATCCGCAGCTCATCGACTTGACACCGGCGGCGAGTGGGCCCGATCATAAGGCGAAACAGGGACGAATTGCCTTGTTTTTCAGAGGCCGGGCCCATGCCTGCATTTCCTCTCCTGTTCGACGCCGGTTCCACCAGACCCACTACTCGCGAAATCGCGAAGGTCGTCAAGCAAGGCGGCACGGCCGCGCTGACTGAAGCGGACCGGCGCGCCGATCAGGCCCGGTATCAGGAGGTCACCTGCCGATCGGCGTTGAACCGCGTCCGCGGCATGCCATTCGAGTGGACGCTGAACCCGTACCGCGGCTGCACGCATGGCTGCCACTACTGCTACGCGCGCCGCTATCACGTGCAATTCGAGATGAACGCCGACGACGAGTTCGCGTCGATGATCCTCGTGAAAGAGAATTTCGCCGACGTCCTCACACGGGAGCTCGCGCGGCCGGCGTGGAAGGGAGACTACGTCGCGGTGGGCACCGCGACCGACTGCTATCAGCCGATCGAAGGTCACTACAAGCTGACGCGGCGCGCGATCGAGGCGCTCCTGCGGGCCCGGAATCCCATGGGCCTCATCACCAAAGGGCCGATGGTCGTTCGCGACCGCGACCTGCTCGCGGCGCTCTCGCGAGTGGCGAGGTGCACGGTGTACATGAGCGTGCCGACCGTCGACGAGCAGGCCTGGGAGCGGCTCGAGCCGGGCACCGCGCATCCGCTGCAGCGCCTTCGCGCCGTGCGCGAGCTGGTCGATGCCGGCGTGACCGCCGGCGTTCTCATGAATCCGATCGTGCCCGGGTTTTCGTCATCGCGCGACAAGCTCGAACGCACCGTCAAGGCGATCGCCGACCACGGGGCGCGATTCGTCGGCTGCAACGTGATGTTTCTCGAAGGCGGCACGCGCGCGCACTTCATGAAGTATCTCGAGCGCGAGTTTCCCTCGTGGCTGCCGCGCTACGAGAAGTTGTACGAAAGGAAATACGCGCCGCAGGAATACCGCAAGCAGGTTCAGGGAATGGTGCGCGTGCTGCAGGCGCGTCACGGCCTCAGCGGGCGCGAGGACCCGAACCGGGGCGGCACGGTTGAAGACAGGAACGAAGCCGAGCAGGTGGGCTTTGCGTGGTAAAAACCTGTCATGGCTGGTGGCTGATGGCTATGGCCGATCGAACGACCATGCATCAGCGGCCATCAACTCGTGGTCATTAGCCATCAGCCATCAGCCATCAGCCATCAGCCATCTTTAAGCGAGCCCTTCGAAAGCGAGCGAGCCGTCCGGCGACGTGACCTGCGTGATCGACGGCTCGACGACGAGCGCACCGTCCCTGCTCTTCACGTTGAAATGCGAGCCTTCCTTCCAGCGCGCGCTGATCGGCAGCTTGATGTGCTCGTCGATGAAGCGCTTCAGGAATCGGGCGCCGAAGGCCATGCTGTAGCCCTTCACCACGACGAGCTCCAGCGCCGCGTCGTCGACCGCAATCGTCTTCCCGGCCTTCGCCAGCGCCATGGTGATCTGCTCGAGATAGTGCTTCGCGATCTCACGCACTTCGTCGTGGGTCAGCGGAGAGAACAGCACGGTTTCGTCGATGCGGTTGCGGAACTCCGGCGGGAACCGGCGCTCGAGCTCGCGCATCACTTCGCCCTGCACCTGCTCGACACCGACCGTCCGGTGCAGGAAGCCCATCGGGCTCGTCAGCTTCCGGAAGTGCTCCGCGCCGAGATTCGACGTCATGATGACGATCGCGTCGCTCAGGTAGACGCGCTTTCCACGGCCGTCCGTCATCCAGCCCTCGTCGAACGCCTGGAGGAACAGGTTCAGCGTATGCGGGCTCGCCTTCTCGACCTCGTCGAGCAGGACGACGCAGTACGGATTGTCTTTCAGCTGATTGGTGAGGACGCCTCCGCGCTCGCTTCCGACAATACCGCGCGGCATGCCGATGAGCTTATCAACTGAGACGGATCCATCCTGATACTCGGACATGTCGACGCGGATCATCTTCTTCTCGTCGCCGAACAGGAAGTCGGCGACCGACTTCGCCAGCTCCGTCTTGCCGACGCCGGTCGGCCCCAGGAACAACAGGACACCGTCCGGACGATCGAAGCCGTCCTTCAGGGGCCCCTTGTTGAGGACCAGCCGTCGCGCCACCGCATCGATCGCTTTTCTCTGGCCGATCACACGCCTCTGCAGGCGCTCCTCGATGTCCTTGAAGCGATCGGTCACGTCCCGGAAGACCATGTCCTCGGGAATCTGCGCGACGTGCGAGATCACCGCGACGACGTCTTCCTTCTTCACTTCCCAGCGCCGATCGATTTCGGCGCGGACGGCCGCCGTGTCCAGCCAACCGATGACCTTGTCCGGCAGATGCAGATGCCGCATGTAGCGCGGCGACAGGTCGAGGGCGGCGTCGAGCGCCTCGTCGAGCAGGCGGACCGAGTAGTTTCGTTCGAGCCGCGGCCGCAGGTTATAGAGGATGCGGCGGGTCTCCTCGATGCTCGGCTCGCAGATGGTCACGCAGCGAAAACGACGCGCCAACGCCTCGTCCTCCTGGATGTATTCCTTGTACTCGCTCAAGGTGGTCGCGGCCACCATGCGGATTTCGCCGCGCGCGAGCACCGACTTGAAGATGTTGGCGGCGTCAGAGGGGGCGCCGAGCGCCGAGCCGGCGCCGACCATCGTGTGCGCCTCGTCGACGAACAGAATCAGGTTCGGCCGCTCTTTGAGCTCGCGGATCACGTTCTGAATCCGGTCCTCGAACATCCCCCGCAGCATCGTCCCGGCGACCATGCTGTTCATCTGAAGGTTGACGACCTGGCAGTCGCGCAGTCGAACGGGCACGCTCTCCGGCTCGAACTCGATGCGAAGCGCCAGCCCTTCGGCGATCGCGGTCTTGCCGACCCCCGGCTCGCCGATGAGCATCACGGAATTGGCGCGCTCCCGGTGGCAGAGGATTTCCAGCACCTGCTGGATTTCCTTTTCTCGACCGAACACCGGCGGCAGCTTGTCCTGGCGGGCGAGCAGGTTCAGGTTCGTCGCGAAATGTTTGAGGAACGGCGGCAGCTCGAAGCGCTTCTTCAGCCGCTCTTCGCGCAACTCCATGTCGCGCATCCGCGTGTTCAGTCGCGACACCAGCATCTCCGGCTCGACGCCGTGGCGCCGGAGGATCGACACGGGCACGCCCTGCGTTTCCTCGAATACGGCGGAGAACAAGTCGGCGGCTTCAACCGTCTGCCGGCCGGCCCGGCTGGCGTGATGAAGCGCCAGCTTGAAGACCAGCTTTGTCGCCGGCGACACGCGGAACTCGCGTCCCGCAAACGACGGCATCATGTGCAAGTGCTCTTCGATCGCCTGAAGAATGGTATGCGGATTGACTTCGATGTCCCTCATGACTTCCGAGAACATGTCCCATTCGACCTGTGCAAATGCGAGAAACACATGCTCGTTGGTCAGCAGCGCGTGCTCACGGCGGCGAGCCTCTTCGATGGCCCGATCGACAATCCGCTGGGCGGTTTCGCCAATCTTGCTCGGTGAGATGTCGAGGTCTTCTACGTGCACGTCAGCCTCCGTCCGGCCGACAGATCAGCAAGACGTACGCCACCGCTCAACCGTGGCCGAACGGCCACAGTTTTCCCGCTGACTATGGCCATCGAGCTACAAGAAGAGGGCAACTCGACGCTTCCCCTCTCCCTTTCGGCCTCCGGTCCTTGACCCTTTTTGGTTAGTCCTGACGCAACAGCGCTTCAATCCGGAGCTCTGTGGGTGGGTGCGTGCTGAACAAACCGAGCAGCCCGGAGGCGCTGAAGGGCTTGATGATGAACATGTGTGCAGTGGCCGGATTCGCGTCAAGTGGGACGGCGCGCGAGGCCGCCTCGATCTTGCGGAGAGCGCTCACGAGCCCTTGTGGGCCGCCGGCGATGACGGCGCCGCCGGCGTCGGCGTCGAACTCGCGCGAGCGCGAAATCGCCGCCTGAATGAGCATTGCGGCGATCGGCGCCAGGATGATCGTCGCGATCAGCGCGAACGGATTGGACCCTTCCCGATCGTCGCTCCGGCTCCCCCCGAAGAACATCGCAAAGCGCGAAACCATCATGATCGCGGCCGCAGCTGTGGCCGCAACCGAGCTGATCAGGATGTCGCGATGTTTGACATGCGCCAGCTCGTGGGAGAGCACGCCTTCGAGCTCCTCGTCGTTGAGAACCTGGAGGATCCCTTCCGTCGCCGCCACGGCCGCGTGTTGAGGGTTGCGGCCGGTCGCGAAAGCATTCGGCGACGCGTCGGGAATCACGTAGACGCGCGGCTGGGGCAGGCCGGCGCGCACGGCCAGCCGGGCCACGGTGTCGTAAAGGCGGTGGCCGGGACCGACCTCCTGCGCCCGATACATCCGTAAGACAATCTTGTCCGAGAACCAGTACGAACCGAAGTTCGTCGCCGCCGCAAAGAGAAAGCCGATAGCCATTCCCTGCGTGCCGCCGAGCTTTTCGCCGATGAACAGGAGCAATGCGCTGAGCACTCCGAGCAATAGCGCGGTTTTGACAGTATTGGACATAGGGTGTCTATTTTATGCGCCCGATGAGCCCCGCGACGAGGGCGGCGCGGGCGGGCATGGTTTCGATGTCTATGTGTTCATGGAGGGCGTGGGCGCCGTCGCCAATCGCCCCCAGGCCGTCTAAGGTGGGAACCCCTAGCGCGGCGGTGAAATTCCCATCCGACCCGCCGCCTGTTCCCCCCTCGGCGAGCTCCTGACCGAGCTCGAGAGCCACTTCCCGCGCTTCCTCGTACAGCCGCGCAATCTGTTCAGTGCGCTCCATCGGCGGCCGGCCGAACCCGCCACTTGCCTCAACCGTCGTCCGCACATCGACGGGCTCCAGAGCGCTGAACGCCCGGTCGACCTCTGACGCGGCGGCCGCCGTCGGTACTCGCACGTCGACGACGGCGCCGGCCTCGTCGGGGATGAAGCTCTTGTACGGCGCTCGCGCCCTTTTGCGGCTCGATCCCCGCGTGCGCCGCAATCCCTCGAACCACGATCCTGTACCCGCCGCATCCTTTCCGCGACGTCTTCACACCGCCGCCCGGCAGCGACGGCTCGAGGACCAGCACGGCGGCGCTGCGGCGCGCCTCCTCCTCGATCGCCTCGCGTGACGACCCGCTGCCGACCTCTTCATCCGTCGTCCAGAGCATGACGATGCGGCGTGAAGGCCGAGCATCGGCTTCGAGCAGCGCGCGTGTCGCGAGCATGCCAATCGCGATGCCGGCCTTCATGTCGAACACGCCAGGGCCGTGGAGCCTGCCGTTGGATCGGGTCAGCGGCATGCGATCGAGCTGGCCGACCGGCCAGACCGTGTCGAAATGGCCCAGGAGCAGGATCTGCGACTCGCCGCAACCGAACTCGGCGAGCAGATGATCGCCGCGCTCGGGACGCGACAGGCGGGTGACGCGTCCGCCGATTGCTTCGAGACGTGATGCCAGCTCGGCGCCGCACCGATCGACCGCTGCCTTGTCCGTCGTCGGCGACTCGAGACGGACGAGGGCTTCGGTCGTGTCGAGCACCCACTCGCGCTCGCCGCAGCAGAAATCGCGGAGGTCTATAATCGAGCTCATGCTCCTCGCTCTGACTCTCGCAGCGACGATCAACGCAAAGCCCGCAGAGTCCGCAGAGAATATCCGGCTGTGCGCGCTTTACGGGCTTCGCGTTCACACGGCGTATCAAACGCCGCAGCCGTTCCCGCGGCCGGGTCAGCCTGCGCAGCCGCCCACGCGCCCGGCGCCCACCGCGCCGGCGCCTGCCGGGCCGGCAGCGCCCGGAGCTGCGGCGGCACCCCAGGTGGCGCCGACGGAAGCCAATCTCGGCGTGCCGATCTTTCCGGGCGCGCAGTTCATCGCGTCGTACGACGCCGGGCGCGGGCAGCGGTACTACATTTTCGGATCAGCCGCGTCGTTTGTCGAACTGGTGGCCTGGTATCGGACCGTGCTGAAGCAGAAGGGTGAGCTCGTGTACGACGTACCCGCCACGCATGAATTCGACGTCGGCAAGTTCCACGAAGAGACGATGGCGTTTCCGCCGGGGGTGACGATCAAGGACTTTCAGTCGGACATCTCGCAGGGCTATCCGAATCCGAAACCGGGCGGCCAGCCGGCACGCTTTCCGACGCTCATTCAAGTCGTACCGGTCATGGACAGGTGAATCTGATAAATCTAGTAATCTGGTAATCTCGTAATCTGGTAATTGGATTGGGTAATTGAAATCTGGTAATTGGATCGGTAATTCAGCAAATTGAACAATCCCATTACGAGGTTCTCAAATTGACCAATCCAATTACTCGATTACCAGATTACCCGATTACCAGATTCTGGGCGCGCTATTCGCCGGCTGGCTGGTAAATCTCCGGCCGGCGTCTGAACTCCATCGCCTTCTCTTCCAATCCGACCGCGACGGCCGCGTTCTCCTCCACGCCTTTCTCGCGCGCGTAGTCGCGGACCTGCTGCGTCAGCTCCATCGAGCAGAACTTCGGGCCGCACATCGAGCAGAAGTGGGCGAGCTTGGCGCCGTCGGCGGGCAGGGTTTCGTCGTGGTACGCGCGAGCGGTGACCGGATCGATTGCCAGGTTGAACTGATCCTCCCATCGGAAGTCGAACCTCGCCTTCGAGAGCGCGTCGTCCCACTCCCGCGCGCGGGGATGGCCTTTCGCGAGGTCGGCGGCGTGCGCGGCGATCCTGTACGCAATCACGCCGGCCTTCACGTCATCGCGATTCGGCAGCCCGAGGTGCTCCTTGGGCGTCACGTAGCAGAGCATCGCCGTGCCGTACCAGCCGATCATCGCCGCACCGATCGCCGATGTGATGTGATCGTAGCCGGGTGCGATGTCGGTCGTCAGCGGGCCGAGCGTGTAGAACGGCGCCTCCTTGCACCACTCGAGCTGCTTCTCCATGTTCTCCTTGATGAGATGCATGGGGATGTGGCCCGGGCCTTCGTTCATCACCTGGACGTCGTGCTCCCAGGCGATCTGGTTCAGCTCGCCCTGGGTCTTGAGCTCGGCGAACTGCGCCTCGTCGTTCGCGTCGGCGATCGATCCTGGACGAAGGCCGTCGCCGAGCGAGAACGACACGTCATACGCGCGCATGATCTCGCAGATCTCGCGGAAGTGCGTGTAGGTGAAATTCTCCCGGTGGTGCGCGAGGCACCACTTCGCGAGAATCGACCCGCCGCGAGAGACGATGCCGGTCGTGCGGCGCGCGGTCATGGGGATGTACCGCAGCAGGACGCCCGCATGAACCGTGAAATAGTCCACGCCCTGCTCGCACTGCTCGATGAGGGTGTCCCGGTAGATCTCCCAGGTGAGGTCTTCGGGCCGGCCGCCGACTTTTTCGAGCGCCTGATAGATCGGCACCGTGCCGATCGGAACAGCGGAGTTGCGGATGATCCACTCGCGCGTCTCGTGGATGTTCTTACCCGTCGAGAGATCCATCACGGTGTCGGCGCCCCAGAGCGTCGCCCACCGCAGCTTCTCGACTTCCTCTTCGACCGAGGAGGAGACGGCGGAGTTCCCGATGTTCGCGTTGATCTTCACCATGAAGTTGCGGCCGATGATCATCGGCTCGAGCTCGAGGTGATGGATGTTGGAGGGGATGATCGCGCGGCCGCGAGCGACCTCGTCGCGCACGAACTCCGCCGGCAGTCCCTCGCGCACGGCGATGAAGTCCATCTCGGGCGTGATCTCGCCCCTGCGTGCGTAGTGGAGCTGCGTCACGCAGCGTCCCGTTCGTCCTGAGACGTGCGCGTCCAGCCGCGCCTTCACCCAGGCCTCGCGCAGCTTCGGCAACCCGTGCTTCACGTCGTGACCCTGCGGTCCGCTCGTGTCGTACACGCGGAGCGATGGCTCGCCCCGCGACAGCGCGATCTCGCGCATCGGTACGCGGACCCCCTGCGGGCCCTCGACGAAAATCTTGCGAGAATTGGGAAACGCTGCAGTGAACTCTGACATTTCCGCACTCCCTCCGCCGGTTTGAACCGGATCAGGTTCCAAGGGTTTATCTCAATCCCGGCTGGCGGGGATACCCCTGGCGGTAATATCCCACTATAGTCGATCGGCATGCTCGCATCGAGATCGGCTGCGGCGCGCTGGCTGATGCCGGGAATGGTGGCGCTGGCCGCCGTCAGCTTCGCCGTCGCGGCCTGCGCCTTCTTTGCCGGCGGGTTCTACTTCGCGCCTTACTAAGGCGGCGAGAGGCGACCGTCAGTGCCGAATACGGCAAGTTCCGCGACAGCCCAGCCGTTGACCGGATCGACACCAGTCTGACGAACTCGCAGGTACCGCACCGCGCGAGCGGTGACAGGGAGGATCATCGTGGCGGTCAGCGGATCAGCCAGCACGGCCCTCAGCGCGAGGGACGCGCCGGATCCGCTCCAGCAGGTATCCCACCGGTGCCGATCGCCGGAGCACTCCACCGACAAGCGCCGCGGGAAATCCTGAAGAAAGGGACCGAGTGTGAGGCGCACGCCGGACAGGTCCGCCGGGCGACCAAGATCAATCGACAGTTCTTCGCCGCCCGCCTGCGCACGGCCAGTGCTCCAGGCCGTGTGCACATCCCCGTCGAGCATCCCGGCGACCGCGTCATTCCGAAGATTCGCCTGGACCGACACGATCGGCTGCCGTACACCGCCGGTCGGCCTTGCCGGCGAGGCGCTTGCGGCCACGCGATAGAGCCGCCAGCCTCCCTCATCGGCGATGATCGGTCGTGGCCCAACGACCGCGGCCCATCGATCGAACTGCTCACCGTGATCGACGGCAACCACCAGCGAGCCGCCGCCAGCCAACTCGTCGAGGAGCGACGTGTCACCCAGCCGCAAGCCGATTCTCAGGATCTCGTAGTGCGGAGGCGCGTACCCGCTATAGCCGTTCACGACGGGATGGTGGTGTTCGAGCGATCGGTACACGGCGGCCACGTCGCGCTCAATGATGCCGAGCGGCAATTCAAGCACCGGTGCGCGGTCTCCGATCGCGCTCAGCGCGGCAATTGAGGCAGCCGGAGCCGCCAGCGTGACCCGCGGCCAGCTCTCGAAGAGGATGAGGACCACCGCGATCGCCGAAACGGAGCGTCGGAACAACGGCCGCAATGTCGATGTCAACCGCGCGAAGGCGATGGCCGCCGCAATCGCGACGCACAGGACGAACAGCATGCCGAACCGCGCCGGCACGCGGAGCTCGGAAAACCCCGGCACCTCCATCAACAGCGCATAGGGTGCTCGATACAGAACCGCCGTGCCGGCCAATGTGGGTCGCGGCCCCAGGCTCAGCATGAGCATCGCGGCCGCGCCGCAGACGTAGTAGCCAAAGACGGAGCGTCGACGCCAGAGGTCGCGAAGCGCCGGGCTCGTGATCGCGGCGAACAGGACCAGCGCAACCGAGACCGTCAATGGCTTGTCCGCCGAGCTGGCAGATGCAATCGTGGAGCTGCCCACTACCCATCTCCACGGCCCGAGCAGCACCACTTCCACGGCAATCACCATGAAGCCCACCGCAATAAGCAACGCCGCCACTCTCGAACGGCGCCAAGCTGCCGAGGCCCCAATGGTCCGGAACTTGGAGGCCGCGATCACAATCGCCACCGCGATCAACGCAGGCGCGATCAAGCCGGGAAAGAGCTCGCCTTCAGGTCGCGACCACCGCGAGAGGCCGTGCCAGACAATCAGATCCGGCGATGCCGCAAACGGCGACAGCAAATCGGCGCTGTTCGCCTCGATCTCGTATCGGTGGCGGCTGAGCCCCAACGCGGCGTGCTGCGTGGAGTAGCGCCACAGCAGCGGCGCGAGCGGCAGCGACGCGACGGCCCACGTGATGGTGATGGGCACGAGGCTCCCCGGCTCCCTGGCAAACCACAGGACCCAGCCAGCGAGCAGGACCGGAAAGAGCATCAAGTAATAGCCGTTCGCGGAGGCCTGGGACAGCCAGGCCAGGCCAAAGACAACGAGCCAGCGGCGTTCCCGGCGCTCGGCGAACCGGTGCAGCGCCATCAGCGCGAGCGGCATACCGAACGCCCACAGCATCTGCAAGTGCGCCAGGTGCGACACCCGGTACGGACTGAATCCAAAGACGCATCCCGCGAGGCAGGCGGCGTCATGCCGCTTCAAAAGCGCAAACGCCAGCGCGTGCGCGGCCAGCGCCGTCAGCGGAAACGAGCACAGGAAGGCGACGTTGTACGCGGTCAGCGGCGTCGCACCCGACCATTGCAGCGGCGTGGTCAGCAGGCTGATCCCGAGCAGGTGTTCAGAAAACGAGAGCGCACCCCGCACCGGCCAGAACATCGAAGCGTCCCACCAGCTGCGTGTCATTGGAAGGGTGCGCGCATTCCATCCCAGAATGACGGCAATGAGCGCCGGATCGTAATGGTCGTGCGGGAACGCCGACGACAGATGCGAAACGAGGGGCGACGTGAAGGCGACGGCCCCGCCGGTGTACATCACGGCGGCAATCAGCCACGGGGCGATGTGGCGTCGGACCGTCGCCATCATTCTCCCAGTCGCCTCACGATCGGAATCACGAACTTCTCAGCCGTGTGCGTCTCCGAAAACGCGACGACCTTCACGTCGACGAGGCCCGCCGCTCTGCCCGCAGCCATCGTCGCGCGCTCGGAAATCTCCGGGCGGCCCTTCGGACGGATGATCCACAGCGCGCCGTTCGGCTTGAGCGATGCCTTCAGCTTTTCCAGCCGGGCGAGCTCGCCGGCGTTCGTGACGCCGAAGAAAATCGCGTCGCTGTTCCTGGCGACGCGCCCGATCGACAGAGATGCGACGACGTGCTCCAGCTCCGCCAGGAATGCCTCGTCGTCTACACCGATTGCCGACACGCGCCACTCCGGCTTCGCACCGAGCTTTTGCAGGCGCGAAGGCGGATGCCGGATCTTGTCGACCCATTTCGGCGCCGCCGTGCCGAGGTCGAACGAGGCGGTGCCGTCCTGGAACGTCACGCTGAGCGTGCCGCCGCGGGCGGTGATCCGCGACATCTGGTCGAAGGGAATCGACAGCCGGAGATCGCCGCCGCGGAACTGGAGCACGTCCGTTTCGAGGCGCGCCTTGCCGCTCGCCGTCTTGCCCTTGAAACGCGCAGTGCACGTCGATTCAGCTCCCATTTTGGTCCTTGGTCCTTCGTGCCTGGTTCCTGGTCCGTCCCTGGTGCCTGGTCCGTTCCTGGTCCTTAGTACTCGATTTCACACTTACGGCGACGTGTTTCGTGACGGCGATCGGTGCCCCATTTCAGAAATACGACGACATACTTGGCCACAGAGAACACAAAGACACAGAGAAGAACACGCTGCAGGTAGCGCGCTCGACGCGGCGCCGCCGAGCGGCGGGCGAGGCGTGCCAACCGCAAACGAACGACCGCTGGACCGTGGCCCGGTTCGTTCGTTTGCGGTTTGCGCGCCTCACGGCTCGCCGTCCCTGGGCGTTGGTCCTTGACCCTTAGTCCTTGAGCCTTAGTCCTTGAGCCTTGAGCCCTGAGCCTTGGTCCTTGAGCCTTCGTCCGTCCCTGGTTCTTGATCCGCGTCGCCTGCAGAAGGGCGCGGCGACTCGGCTCGGGAAACCGCTCGATCGCGTATCGCAGTGTCGTGCGCGGAATGGCCGCGCCGTTCGCGCGGAGGTAGCGTTCGAGGCGCGGCATGTCGAGCTTGCCGGCCTCGCGAAGCGCCCAGCCGACGGCCTTCTGAATCAGATCTTCCTCGTCGGCGTGCAGGCGCCGGGCGATTTCATAAACGAGGTCCAGCGATTCGCCTCGGCGCGCCCGCGGAATCAGGCCGACAATGGACGCGCGGCGCACCCACATGTTGCGATCGCGCGCCCAGATGCGCAGGCGCGGGGCGAGCTCGGGATGCTGCAGCAGCAGCGGCCCGATGAGCGAGACCGAGATCGAGTCGGTCGTCGCCCAGTTGGCGGAGTGGTCGTCGGCGAGCCAGCGTTTCCAGACCGCGAGATGGCCCGGCGCGAAATCGCGACGATAGCGCGCGACCAGCTCGATGCCGACGGACTTCACCTCGAGATGCCGATCGCCGATCAGCGCATCGGCGAACGCGAGGGCGTCGTCTATCGACCACTGGTCGGCGTGGGCGTGGTGTATCGATCGCGCGAGCGCCCGCGTCGCGCCCGTCCCGACGTTGTAAAAGGCCAGATCGCCCTGGCCGCGGAAGTAGCGGCTCGCGTCGAAGCCGCCGGGTGGCCGGGCGAGACGCGCGAGCGCCCGCCTGGCGTCGCGCGCCGCCTCCGCCGGGGTCCCGGTCACCCGAGCTTTCGCAGAATGAAGCATTTCAGATAGTAGGTTTCGGGAACGCCCAGCAGCACGGGATGATCGCGGCCCTGCATGCGTTTTTCGACGACCGTCATGTGCACCTGCGCATCGACGGCGGCATCGTAGACGATTTCCGCGAACGCCGCCTCGTTGACGTGGTACGAGCAGCTGCAGGTCACGAGCGTCCCGCCCGGATTCAGCAGCTTCAGCGCGCGCAGGTTGATCTCCTTGTAGCCGGCCTGCGCGTTCGCGACCGCCGCCTTGTTCTTCGCGAACGCCGGCGGATCGAGCACGATCGTGTCGAACCGCTCGCCGGCACGTTCCATCCCGCGCAGCTCGTCGAAGACGTTGCCGACGCGCGCGCCGACGGCGATCCCGTTGCGCAAGGCGTTGTGTCTGAGCCGCGCGATCGCGTCCTCCGACACGTCGAACGCGATCGTCTCCGTGCAGCGGCGTCCCATGACGAGCGCGAAGCCGCCCTGGTACGTGAAGCCATCGAGCAGCCGCCCGCGGGCGTACGCGGCCGCCGCCGCCCGGTTCTCGCGCTGATCGAGAAACAGCCCGGTCTTCTGTCCGCGGCGCAAGTCCACGCCGTACTCGATCCCGATCTCGGTGACCGTCAGCGTTTCAGGTATGCTGCCGGCCAGCACGTCGACGCGCTGTTCCAGCCCTTCCAGCACGCGCGCCCGCGGATCGTTCCGCGCGAGAATACCGCGCGGGTGCAGCACATCGGTCAGCGCCACCACGACGGCCGGCATCAATCGATCCATTCCCTGCGAGAGCGCCTGCACCACCAGGTAGTCTCCGTACCGATCGACGATGAGCGACGGAAGCAGGTCGGCTTCGCCATGAACGATGCGGTACGCCGTCGCGTCGAGCGCCAGCGATTCGCGGAACGCGATGGCCGTCTCGATCCGCCGCCGCACCAGCGCTTCGTCCGCGGCCTGGTCTCCGTGTGAGAGCATGCGCAGCGTGATCTGCGACCGATCGCTGAAGAGCGCCGACCCGAGCGTTCGGCCGCGGGCGCTGCGCACCTGCACGATGTCGCCGGCCTCCGCACGAACATCGGCCACATCCGCGCGATAGATCCACGGATGGCCGCTTCGCAGCCGCTCTTCGCCGCGCGGGCTCACGACAACGACAGGGTTCATGGTTCAGGGTTCGTTCACGCGGAACCCATATAGTACAATCGCGCGCTGTGCGAATCGCCGTCGGAGCCGATCATGCAGGGTTCGCGCTCAAGGAGCATCTGAAGCAGACGCTTGCACGGCTCGGCCACACGGTGGACGACCACGGGACCCACAGCGAGATCTCGGTCGACTATCCGCCGATTTGCATCGCGGTCGGGCGCTCGGTCGCCGGCGGTCAGGCGGACCGCGGTATCCTGCTCGGCGGCAGCGGACAGGGCGAACAGATCGCCGCCAACAAAGTGGTCGGCGTCCGCGCCGCACTCTGCCACGATCTCTATACGGCCCGCCTGTCGCGAGAGCACAACAATGCGAATGTCCTCTCGATGGGCGGGCGCATTGTCGCGTTTGGCCTGGCGGACGAGATTCTGGCACTCTGGCTCGAGACCGCCTTCGAAGGCGGGCGCCACCAGCGCCGGATCGATCAGATCCTCGAGGCGGAACACCGCCGGGACCCCTGAAGGGTGCCCGACGCGCACGCGAGCCGTACCTGAAAGGGACGCCCGCAGCCGGGTCGTTCAGGACCGAGCGAGAACCCTATGACGACTCAAACGACGGCCCCGCCCACGTGGCGCGCGCTCGCCGACGCCGACCCCGAAATCGCCGGCGCAATCCGCGACGAGCTGCATCGACAGAACACCGGGCTCGAGCTCATCGCATCGGAAAACTTCGTCAGCCGCGCGGTGCTCGAAGCCGCCGGTTCGGTGATGACGAACAAGTACGCCGAAGGCTATCCCGGCAGGCGGTACTACGGCGGCTGCGAGTTCGTGGACGTCGCCGAGCGCGCCGCGATCACGCGCGCGAAGACGCTCTTCGGAGCCGACCACGCCAACGTCCAGCCGCATTCCGGCGCGCAGGCGAACATGGCGGTCTACCTCACGCTCCTGAAGCCGGGCGACACCGTTCTCGGCATGAACCTCGCGCACGGCGGCCACCTGACCTTCGGCCATCCGCTCAATTTCTCCGGCAAGCTCTACACGATCGTGCCGTATGGCGTGCGCAAGTCGGACGAGCGGATCGACTACGACGAACTGGCGCGTCTCGCCGACGAGCACCATCCCAAAATGATCATCGTCGGCGCCAGCGCCTATCCGCGCGTCATCGATTTCGCGCGGATCCGCACGGCGGCCGATCGCATCGGCGCGCCGGTCTTCACCGACATGGCGCACATTGCCGGACTGGTGGCGGCCGGAGTGCATCCCAGTCCCGTTCCGCACTCCGACTTCGTCACGACCACGACGCACAAGACGCTGCGGGGACCGCGCGGCGGCCTCGTGCTCTGCCGCGAGCAGTACGCGAAAGATCTCGATCGCACGGTGTTCCCCGGCGTGCAGGGCGGGCCGCTGATGCACATCATCGCGGCGAAGGCCGTGTGCCTGAAGGAGGCCGCGGAACCGCCATTCGTCGCGTACCAGCACCAGATCGTCGCCAACGCGAAAAAGCTGGCCGGCGTCCTGGTCAGCGAGGGCTTCCGTCTCGTGAGCGGCGGCACCGACAATCACCTGATGCTCGTCGACGTTTTCTCCAAGGGGATCACCGGCAGGGTGGCGGAGGCGGCGCTCGGCAAAGCGGGCATCACCGTGAACAAGAACGCCATCCCGTTCGATCAGAATCCGCCGATGGTCGCGAGCGGCATCCGCATCGGCACGCCGGCCGTGACGACGCGCGGGATGCGGGAAGCCGACATGGAGATCGTCGGCGAACTGATCGCGCGTGCGCTGCAGGCCCCGGAAGACGATCACGCACTGGGGATGATTCGCGTCGAAGTCGAGGGGTTGTGCCGGAAGTTCCCGCTGTACCCGGAGTAGGAGCGAAGCCCGCGCCGGCCGCGGGGCCGACGAGGGTCACCTCCTGGGTGGAGACCGTCGGAGCGATCTTTGCGCCCGGCGGCGCGCTGGCTCGCGCCATGCCCGGTTTCGAGCCGCGCGCCGGGCAGCTCGAGATGGCGTCGGCCGTCGCGCACGTGTTCGACGAGGGCGGCGTCCTCCTCGCCGAAGCGGGCACCGGCACCGGGAAGACGCTCGCCTATCTCGTTCCGGCGATCCTGAGCCGCGAGCGCGTCCTCATCTCCACGGGCACCAAGAACCTTCAGGAGCAGATTTTCTTCAAGGACATTCCCGCTCTGCGTGAAGCGCTGGGCATTCCCTTCACCGCTGCGTGCATGAAGGGCCGCGCGAACTATCTGTGCCTGCACAAGCTCGATCAGCTCGCCGGCGGGGCCGGCCCGGCGGCTCACGACGTCTTCCTGCCGATCATCCGCGACTGGTCGGAGCGCACGGAAACCGGCGATCGTGCCGAGCTCGAAGATCTGCCCGAGGACCTCGCGTTCTGGAGCGAGGTGTCGGCGACCGCCGAAACGTGTCTCGGACCCGAGTGTCCGCGCTACGACGACTGCTTCGTCACGCGGATGCGACAGCACGCCGCCGCGTCAGACGTGGTGATCGTCAACCATCACCTGCTCTGCGCCGACGCGGCCGTGCGAACGAGCGGGCTCGGTGAGGTGATCCCGGCGGTCAGCCGTGCGATCCTCGACGAAGCGCACCAGCTCGAGGACGTCGCGACGCAGTACTTCGGGTTCAGCGTCAGCAACTACCGGGTCGAGGATCTGGCCCGTGACGTCGAACGGCTGGTCGCGGTCGGCGGCGTCGAGGACAGACACGCGAAGGACGAGATCGCAAAGGCCGTCGAGCGCCTGCGCGATCGCGCGCGCGCCTTCTTCACCGAGCTCGCGTTCGCGCATCGCGGTGAAGGAGGCGTCAGAAACGAAGAGCGCGTGCGGGCCACGGTCGAATCGCTTGGACACACGCGCGACGCGGCCGCCCACCTCACCGGCGCCCTCGACATCATCGAAGCAACCCTGGCGCTGCTGAAGCCGGTCCGGCTCAAGCCGGACACGACCGGAGAGAGCGACGGCCCCGTGCGTGATCGGCGAGGTCACGGCAAGCCAGATCCCGGCAGGCGAGATCCCGGTAGGCAAGATCCCGGTAGTGTCCGGCTTCAGCCGGACCGTGACGACGAGATCGCCACAGACGTCCTTGCGCTCGCGCGGCGCGCGGGGTCGCTGCGTGACGAGCTGCGGTTTCTGCTGCGTGGCGGAGACGAAGAGTACGTCTATTTCGTGGAGTTCCGCGGACGCGGCACCTTCCTGCGCGCCTCGCCGATAAACGTCTCCACGATCGTGCGCGCGCAACTGCTCGATCGCATGCGGACGACAGTGCTCACGTCGGCGACGCTGACGGTGGACGGCGCGTTCGACTACGTGCGCGCACGGCTCGGCGTCGGCAAGGCCGCCGAGGTGCGCCTGCCGTCCGAGTTCGACTTCCGCCGGCAGGCGATTCTCTATCTCCCGCCGCGCATGCCGGACCCACGCTCGGAGAATTTCGCCGTGGCGGCCGGCCGCGAGGTGATCGAAGTCCTCAGACGCACGCGCGGGCGCGCCTTCGTCCTCTTCACCAGCTACGCGACGATGCGCGCGGTGCAGGCGATGGCGGAGATGGCGCTGAACTACCCCATTTTCGCGCAGGGCGCGGCGCCGCGCTCGCAACTCCTGAATCAGTTCCGCCGGACTCCCCACTCGGTGCTGTTTGCCACCTCGAGCTTCTGGCAGGGCGTCGACGTGGTCGGCGAGGCCCTGAGCTGCGTCATCGTCGACAAGCTGCCTTTTGCGCCGCCCGGCGATCCCATCACGGCGGCGCGCATCGACGCGATTCGCGCGCGCGGCGGCGACCCGTTCAGCGAGTATCAGGTGCCGCTCGCGATCCTGGCGCTGCAGCAGGGGCTGGGCCGGCTCATCCGGCACCGGCGCGACCGCGGGGTCCTGGCGGTTCTCGATCCCCGCCTGCGGACCAGCGGATACGGGCGGCGCTTCGTCGCCTCTCTGCCGCCCGCGCCGATCGTGCACGACCTGTCCAGCATCGAGGCGTTCTTTGCCGGCTGATTCGGCTCGAGGTCCGTCCTGTATCTTCGAGCCGCTCCCCGCCGTCGCGGATCGATGTAAACTACCCCCCAACGCGAAAGTTGCTCTCATTCTTCCAGGAGGATTCCATGGTCCGCCGATTGAACGGCCGGCTTCCGTGGCTGGTGGCGTGCGCCGCAGGGTTCGCCCTATCGCTCGCGTCGCCTGCCGCTGCTCAGTCCACAGGGATGGTCAAGGGCGTCGTGAAAGACGCGCAGGGCCAGCCGGTTGATGGCGCAAAGGTCATCATCGACATGACCGAGGGCGTCAGCCGTCACTTTGAAACCAAGTCGAACAAGAAGGGCGAGTTCATCCAGATCGGCCTTCAGTCGGGGCCCTACAAGGTGACCGCCGAAAAAGACAAGCTCACGTCGAACACGGCCGAAGTCAGGGTCGCGATCAGCAGGCCGGCCGAGGTGAACCTGATTCTCGGCGCCGGCGGGCCGTCCGCGGCGGCGTCGAAGGAAGCGGCGGCGAAGAACGCGGAGCTGAAAAAGACCTTCGATGAAGGCGTCACGGCGAGCCGCGCGGGGAATCACGACGAGGCGATCGCCAAGTTCACGGCCGCCGCTGCCGTCAACGCGACGTGCTTCGACTGCTATTACAACATCGCGTACTCCGAATCGCAGAAGAAGGACTACGACAAGGCTGAGGCGGCCTACAAGAAGGCGATCGAGATCAAGGCCGATTACGCCGAGGCGTACAGCGGGCTGGCCAACATCTACAACGCGACGCGCAAGTTCGATCAGGCGGCGGCGGCGAGCGCGAAGGCGATGGAGCTGAGCAGCGCCGGCGCCGGCGGCGCCGCGGGCGGCGGCGGGAACGCCGACGCGATGTTCAATCAGGGCGTCATCCTCTGGAATGGCGGGAAGGTCGCCGAGGCGAAGAAGCAGTTCGAAGCGGCGATCGCGGCGAACCCGAACCACGCCGAGTCGCACTACCAGCTCGGCATGGCGCTGGTGAACGAGAACAACCTCGCCGGCGCCACGACCGAATTCGAGACGTACCTGAAGCTCGCGCCCTCAGGGCCGAACGCGGCGACGGCAAAAGGAATCCTGGGCACGCTGAAGAAATAGTGATCGACGCCGCCGCACTCCGTACCCGGCTGGCAGACGTCTGCGCGAGGATCGCGCGCGCCGCCGGCCGGGCAGGGCGCGACCCCGCTTCGGTCACCCTCATCGCCGTCTCCAAAACCTTCCCTCCCGAATACGTGCGTGCCGCCGCCGAGGCCGGCCAGGTCGACTTCGGCGAAAACAAGGTCCAGGAAGCGCGTCAGAAGATGGACCAGACCTCGGACCTTCAGATCCGGTGGCACCTGGTCGGCCATCTCCAGACGAACAAAGTGAAAAAGGCCTGCGGCTTCGACGTCGTGCATTCGATCGACGACGCCGGGCTGGTCGAAAAGCTGGACCACGCAGCGCTGGCGGCGGGGCGGCGACTGGACCTGCTCGTCCAGGTGGATCTCGCGGGTGAAGAGACCAAGCACGGCGCGCGCGAAGAAGAGCTGACCGCGATTTTCGAGGCGGGCCGGGCGGCGCGGGCTTCCCGGATCGTGGGGCTCATGCTGTTGCCCCCCGCGGTCGACGATCCCGTCGCGGCCCGCCCGTATTTCAAGGCGCTTCGGGACGTGCGCGACCGGCTGCTGCGGCGGGGCGTGGACGCCTCGAGCCTGAAGGAACTGTCCATGGGCATGAGCCAGGATTTCGAGGTCGCAGTGGAAGAAGGCGCCACGCTCGTCCGTGTCGGGACGGCGATTTTCGGCAGCCGTCCACCGGGCCAAAACCCCATGATCATCGGGATTTAACCGCGGAGGACGCAGCGCTCGCTGAAAAAGCGTTTTCTCTATCTGCGTTCTCAGCGTGCTTTGCGGTTTGGCTTTTGCGTTGCGGGGTCCGCCCGCACGCGCCTGCTGTCGGTTCGAGAGGCTTCGACCGATAAGGCGGAGCGGGGAGGACGATCACATATGAATGTCAGTCCGCTCGACCTTCGCCAACAGCGTTTTCGCAAGGCTTTTCGCGGTTTCGACCCGGTCGAAGTCACGGCGTTCCTGGTCGCCGTCGCCGACGACTACGAGCAGGCCCTGCGGGAAACCGACCGACTCCGCCAGGAGCTCATGCGTCTGGAGGTGGTCCTCGCCGAGAATCGCGGGCAGGAGAAGAACCTGCAGAGCACGCTGATAACGGCGCAGAAACTGTCCGACGACATCAAGGCGAACGCGGAGCAGGAAGCGAAGCGTATCGTCCGTGAGGCCGAAGGACGCTCCGATCTGCTCCTCGACAAAACACAGGCGCGGCTCGAAGACATCCAGCGGGAGATCGACGGCCTCAAGCTGAAGCGCAAGGACGTCGAGACGTCGATCGAAGCGCACATCTCCACGCTCCGCAACACGCTCGAGTTCGTCCGCGAGCAGGAAGCGCGCGAGCGCGATGACAAGATCCTGTTTCACAGGCCGCGTCAGGTCGAGCCGATTGAAAGCCGCGAGGTTCACGAAACGCGAAAGGTCATGGTGTGAAGGCTGATGCCATCACGCCATGATCAAAGCCACGGCTGAGGGCGTCGAGCTGACGGTCCGCGTGATTCCGCGGGCCGGGAAAACGCAGTGTTCCGGCGTGCGAGACGAGGCGCTCGTCGTGCGCGTGGCCGCTCCGCCTGTTGAAGGCGCCGCCAACGACGCGCTGATCGAATTCTTCTCCGCCAGGCTGGGGGTGCCGCGGCGCGCGGTGCGGATCGTCAGCGGCGATCGCGCGCGCCGGAAGCGTGTCGCTATCACCGGCGTGACCGCCGAGCAGATCCGCGCGCTGGTGTAACGGTCGTAGAATGGGTCGTTGCTAGCCGATTTCCTGATCCGCAACACATCCGACGTTCTGACGTGCGCCGGTCCCGCGCCGCGGCGAGGCGCCGCACAGGGCGATGCGCGATCGATTCCGCGTGCGGCCGTCGCTGCGCGCGGAGGGCGGATCGTCTTCATCGGCTTCGAAAGCCTCCTGGAGCGCGAGGTCGAGCTGGAACGAGATGCCGTGGTGCTCGACGCGCGTGGAGGCGCGGTCGTGCCTGGCTTCGTGGACCCCCACACGCACGTCGTCTTCGCCGGCGACCGCCGCGAGGAGCTGCGGCGGCGCCTGACGGGCACGACCTACGCGCAGATCGCAGCCGAAGGCGGCGGCATTCTCGGAACCGTCGTCGCGACCCGCGCAGCGTCCGACGATCAGCTGGCCTCCGACACGCGTCGCCGCCTCGACGAGATGCTGCGCTGTGGCATCACCACGTGCGAAGCCAAGAGCGGGTACGGGCTGACGACCGAAGGCGAGCTGAAAATGCTGCGGGTGGTTCGCACGCTGGCCGCTGATCACGCCATCGAGCTGTCGTCCACGTTCATGGGCGCTCACGAGGTCCCGGCCGAGTACCGCGGGCGCCGCCGCGACTACATCAACCTGCTGATGAGCGAGATGATTCCCGCCGTCGCGCGCGAGGGGCTCGCGGAATGGTGCGACGTCTTCTGCGAGACCGGTGTGTTCACACCGGACGAATCGCGCGAAATCCTGCAGGCGGGGCGCGACGCCGGGCTGAAGCTGCGTATCCACGCCGATGAGCTCGGCCCGAGCGGCGGCTCCGTCGTCGCGGCCGAGCTCGGCGTGCGCTCTGCCGATCACCTGATTTTCGTCGATGTGGAGGGTGCCGACGGTCTGGCCGCGGCGGGCGTGGTCGCGACACTGCTGCCGATCGCGTCGTTCTACTTGAAGCTCGGTCGGTTCGCGCCGGGGCGCATGCTGATCGAACGCGGGGTGCCGGTGGCGCTCGCGACCGACATCAATCCGGGGGGCGGCCTCTCGCCGTCGATGCCGTTTGCGATGGCGCTCGCGTGCTTCGGGATGAACCTCACGTTCGAGGAGGCGCTCGTCGGGGCGACGATCAACGCGGCGTACTCGCTCGATCGCCACGAGCGTGTGGGCAGCCTCGAGCCGGGCAAGCAGATGGACGCGGTCGTGGTGCGAGGACCGGCGATCGATCTCATCCGCGTCGGCGCCGACACCATCCGCGCCGTCGTCAAGAAGGGGCGCGTCGTCCATGCTGGTTGATCGACCCGTCCGCGAGGTCCTTGCGGCGTTCAGCTCCTCCGAGCCTGCGCCGGGCGGCGGCTCCGCGTCGGCGCTGGCCTCGGCGATCGGCGCCTCGCTGCTGCTGATGGTGGCCGCCCTGCCGAGAACGCGGACCGGATCGGAGGACGATCGGTCGGCGCTGGCGTCGGCGACGGAGGCGCTGATCGGCATCCGGCAGCAGTTGACCGACGCGGTTGACGCGGATGCCGCCGCCTATGATCAGGTCGTCGCCGCGTACAGGCTGCCGAAGGCGCCCGGCGAACTCGACGGGCGCAGGGCGGCGATACAGCTCGCGCTTCGCGCCGCGACCGACGTGCCGCTTGGCGTCGTGCGTTTGTCGGCCGCTGCGCTCGAGCAGGCGACAACGATCGCGGCGCACGGTCATCGCGCCGCGGGCAGCGACGTCGGCGTCGGCGTCGCGCTGCTCCGCGCCGGCGCGCGAGGCGCCCGGCTGAACATCGAGATCAACCTGGGCAGCATCTCGGACACCGCCCATGCGGACGCGGTCCGGGCGGAAACCGGTGGATGGTCGGACGCCGCGGCGCGGGCGGCCGACGAGGCGGATGCGCTACTTCGGACCTGAGTCCTGGAGCCTGACCGGCGCGGTCGTGAACACGTCGACGCGCATCGTAAACGGCCATTGGTAGGTGTAGCCGGGCACCAGCTCGACGGGCCGCTTGTAGGACGTCTCGACGATCGTCTCATGCGCATCACGCCGAATCGACAGGTTCTCGTCGGTGAGGGGCACCTCGAAGTCCCCTGCCAGCTCCAGAATCCGATCGCGCAGCTGCGAATCGGTCTTCTCGACCCCGAACTGCGCGGTCGATGTCACCGAATCCTTGAACTTGTAGTGGGCGAGATAGACGACGAACACATGCCACGTCGCGTTGGCCAGCAGGGCCACGAACGCCAGCTTGACGACCGTTTTAATCACGTCTGCCGTCCGAAATCTGCGATCCCTGCTGCGCAATCGCCTTAGTGGATCTGGTGCAGCATGCGATCCCACCGCGTCCGCGTGAAGAAATGCGCGAACACCGATGCCAGGCCCTTCAGCGTGGCGCCGGTGCCGTCTTCCTGATAGTCCTCGCGCTCCGCCTCGTACGACCAGTAGATCAGCAGCGCTTTGCCTTTGACGTTCCCGCGCGGCAGGAAGCCCCAGTAGCGGCTGTCCTGGGAGTTGTCGCGGTTGTCGCCCATCACGAAGTAGTGGTCCGGCGGCACGGTGACCGGTCCGTATCGCTCGCGCACGTCGAACGACGTCACTTCGTGGAGCTCCGAGGCGGCCGCCGGCGGCTGCAGGAAATGGACGTAGGGCTCGTCGAGGGCCCTGCCGTTGATGTAGACCTTCTTCTCGCGCACTTCCACGGTTTCGCCGGGCAGGCCGATCACGCGCTTGATGAAGTCGCGGTCCGGGTCCTCGGGGTACTTGAAGACGATGATCTCGCGGCGATCGATCGCGCTCACCGGCAGCAGCGCGCGCTCGAGCCCGGTCGTTGCGGGGCCGAAGACGAACTTGTTGACGAGCAGGTGATCGCCGATGAGCAGGTTGTTCTCCATCGATCCGGTCGGGATTTTGAAGGCCTGGACGACGAACGTACGGATGAAGAGCGCGAGAATGACGGCGATCACGATCGATTCGAAGTACTCGCGGAGCGTCGACTTCTTGAACTCGTGGGTCATTCGCTGTCGGTCCCCATTCTGAGGACGGCGAGAAACGCTTCCTGCGGGATGTCGACCTTGCCCACCCGCTTCATGCGTTTCTTGCCTTCCTTCTGTTTTTCCAGCAGCTTGCGCTTGCGCGAGATGTCGCCCCCGTAGCACTTGGCGAGCACGTTCTTGCGCATCGCCTTCACCGACTCGCGCGCGATGATGCGGCCGCCGATGGCGGCTTGAATCGCGACCTCGAACATCTGGCGCGGAATCAGCTCTCGCATCTTCGACGCCAGCGCGCGCCCACGCTCGTAGGCCATGTCCCGGTGCACGATGATCGACAGCGCGTCGACCGGATCGCCGTTCACCAGGATGTCGAGCTTCACGAGCGGCGACGGCCAGTAGCCGGTCACATGATAGTCGAGCGACGCGTAGCCGCGGGAGATGGTCTTCAGCTTGTCATAGAAGTCGAGGACGACTTCGTTGAACGGCAGCTCGTAGGTGACGAGCACGCGATCCGACGCCAGATACTCCAGCGTTTTCTGCACACCGCGCTTGTCCTGGCAGAGCTTCAGGATCCCGCCGACGTGCTCGGCCGGCGTCAGGATCATGGCGGTGATCACCGGTTCCTCGATCACCTTGATTCGGCCCGCGTCGGGCAGCTTCGCCGGGCTGTCGATCTCCTGCACCACATCGTCGGTCGTGGTCACGCGATACAGCACGCCTGGCGCCGTCGTCACCAGGTCCATGTCGAACTCGCGCTCGAGGCGCTCCTGGACGATCTCCATGTGCAGCAGCCCGAGGAACCCGCAGCGGAATCCGAAGCCCAGCGCGATGGACGTCTCCGGCTCGTAGAAGAACGACGCGTCGTTCAATCGCAGCTTCTCGAGCGCGTCGCGCAGCTGGGGGTACTCATGGCCCTCGACCGGATAGAAGCCCGCGAACACCATCGGCTTCAGCGGCTTGAAGCCCGGGAACGGCTCGACGGCCGGGCGCGTGCTCTCGGTAATGGTGTCGCCGATTTTCGCGTCGCTGATTTTCTTGATGTTCGCCACCACGAACCCGACTTCGCCGACTGCCAGTTCGTCGACCGGGACGGCTTTCGGCGTGAAGATCCCCACCTGCAGCAACTCGTAGTCCTGCCCTTCCGCCATCAGCCGAATCTTCATGCCCGGCCGCAGGACGCCGTCGAGCACGCGGACGACGATGACCACGCCGCGGTACGGGTCGTACCAGGAGTCGAAGATCAGCGCCTTGAGCGGGGCGTCAGGGTTGCCGGCCGGCGGCGGCAGGCGATGGACGATGGCTTCGAGAATCTCGGGGACGCCGGTGCCGAGCTTCGCGCTCGCGAGCAGCGCGTGGTCGCCGTCGAGGCCGATGATCTCGGTAATCTGGCGGCGGGCCTCCTCCGGCTGCGCGCCCGGGAGATCGATCTTGTTGATGACCGGAATGATCTCGAGGTTGTTTTCCACGGCGAGGTACGCGTTGGCCAGCGTCTGTGCCTCAACCCCCTGCGACGCGTCCACGAGCAGCAGCGCGCCTTCACACGCGGCGAGCGATCGCGTCACCTCGTAGGAGAAATCCACGTGCCCCGGCGTGTCGATGAGATTGAGGACGTACTGCTGCCCGTCGCCCGCCGTGTAGTGCAGGCAGACCGGATGCGCCTTGATCGTGATGCCGCGCTCGCGCTCCAGATCCATCGCGTCGAGGACCTGCGCCTCCATCTCGCGCATCTGCAGCGCGCCGGTCATCTCGAGGAACCGGTCCGCGAGCGTCGACTTGCCGTGGTCGATGTGCGCGATGACCGAGAAGTTACGGATGCGTTGAGGGTCCACTGGTGTCGCGCTAGCGAATGACTTCAATTCTGATTGAGAGGTGCAGCGATCGCCAAGCGCGATCGCTCGTCAGGACAGGCAGACCCCGAAGGCGCGCCAGCCCGAGCGCCGCGCGATCCGCGAGCGAGAGGCCGAGGCTGCGCGTCCTCGCCTGGAGCCGGGCCGTCTCGCGCGCCTGAGCGTCGTCGAATGGCACGACCTCGACACCCGACGAGCCGGCGGGAGGAAGAGACATGGAGGTGACCCGGGCCGGATCCCCCCCCAGATCCACCAGGCGAGACAACACTTCCGACCAGTTCAATGCGCTGATCAGCGCGCCCGGCACGATGGCGGCCGCGACCCGCACGCCACCCGGTTCCGCTCTCAGGAGCGCCAGCAGCGCCGACGCGTCGAGGACCACGGGGCCGGCAGCCCTCATTTCCCCCGTTTCCGGCCGTGGCGCCGGGCCAGCGCCCGCGTGTCGCGCTCTTCCATGGCCGCTTCCCGACGGCGCTCCGCGATCAATTCATCGACCGCGTGCCGTTCGGGCGACAGATGCTTGAACATCCCGAGCAGGCTGCGGGCATAGACCGACGCCGTCTGAAGGCGCATGGTGCCGTCGGGATCGACCCAGAGTGTCATCCGGTCGCCTTCGTGGATGTCGAGCCGATCGCGGACCCCGGCCGGAAGCACCAGCCGGCCGCGATCCGCCATCGTGACGGCGTAGGCCTGCGGCTGCGCGGACGGCGCCGACGCGCCGTATTCCGGCGATGACTCACGCACGCGGCCCGAACGCTCCCGCTTGATCTCGTCACCCGCCATGGGCCGAATCGTACCATCATCAGTCACCGGTGGGCAAGTACGACCAACGTCCCATCATGATGAGAGATTCCCATTCAGCTTGATGTTTCCCATCGGCCCGCCGGAACGGCCGGCGACACTCGCGTGGACCATGCCGGGCGCCCGGAGCTTCGCGGGCGCCGCGTCGACCATCGGCCGGTTGTTGGCCACGTCGTCGCGAATTCGGCCCACACGTGATCCCGTCTCCGAGTGATCCGCCGCGTAGGGCGCCGCTTTAGCGGTGCTGTCCGCTGTCCGCTGAATGGTATCGACGGCCGGGCAGATCCCGGTCGTGGTTACCGCGCGTCGAGCGGCTGGTAGCGTTGCGGGTACTCGGGCCCGATGTAGTCGGCCCGCGGGCGAATGAGGCGGTTGTTGGCGTACTGCTCGAGCACGTGCGCCGTCCACCCCGAAACCCGGCTGACCGCGAAGATTGGCGTGAACAGGTCGATCGCGATGCCGAGCGCGTGATACGTCGACGCCGAGTAGAAGTCGACGTTCGCGTACAGCTTCTTCTCCGCCTTCACGAGCGCCTCGATGCGCTGCGACATCTCGAACCAGACGGGCTCGCCGGCGCGCTGGCCGAGGTCGCGCGACATCTCGCGCAGATGCGTCGCGCGCGGATCCTCGGTGTGGTACACACGATGCCCGAAGCCGGGGATCTTTTCCTTGCGCGCCAGCTTCGCGCGCACGACCGCTTCCGCCTTCCCCGGCGGCGCGTCCTGTCCGATGTCCAGCAGCAGCCGCATGACGTCCGCGTTGGCCCCGCCGTGCAGCGGCCCCTTCAGGGCGCCAATTGCGGCGACGATGGTGGAGTGGATGTCGGTGAGGGTCGCCGCCGCCACGCGCGCGGCGAACGTCGAGGCGTTCAGCTCGTGATCGGCGTGCAGAATCAACGCGACATCGAAGGCGCGCGTCGCGAGACCGCTCGGCCGCTCGCCGGTCAGCATGTACAGGAAATTCGCGGCGTGACCGAGGACCGGATCCGGCGGGATCGGTCCGGCGCCCGTGTTCTGGCGTCCCATCGTCGCGACGAGCGAGCTGATTTGCGACGTCAGCCGCACGGCCTTGCGATCGTTGGCCTGAGGCGACTCGTCGCCGCTGTCCGAATCGTAGTGCGCGAGGGCCGACGTGAGCGTTCGCAGCAGGTCCATGGTGTTGCTGCCGTGGCCCGCAGCCGCGCCGGATCGCCCCGGCAGCGCCCGCACGAGACGGAGGACCGGCTCGGGCAGCGTGCGAGCGGCGATGAGCTGCGACTGCAAATCGCCCAGCTCCCCGCGCGTCGGCAACCGCCGGTGCCACAACAGATAACAGACTTCCTCGAACGTGGCGTGCCGGGCGAGATCGTGGATGTCGTACCCACAATACGCCAGCACGCCGCGATCGCCGTCGAGATAACAAATCGCGGACGAGGTCGCGACGGTATCTTCAAGGCCCGCTTTGGGCTTCGAGTCCGTTGTCATAACCATGAATCATACTCCTGTGGCCCGTCGCGATGGCGATGACGACGTGGCATGCCGAGAACCGCGCTCAGCGATTTGCGCGGGCAGACGGGACGGCCGGCTTGTAAACCACGCCGATCACGACGCCGATCAGGGTCCACTCCACGAAGCCGGCGATCGCCATCCTCAGCGAGTGCATCCGGCCGATGTTCAGCGTGGCGTAGTTGACGCCACTGAAAGCCATCGCGACAAAGATCCCCAGCAGCGCGCCGAAACGCACGCCCTCGGCGACGCCGCTGCCGCCTTCGTAACCCTTGGCGAAAATCATCGCCACCACGAGCAGCGCGACGAACAGAAACGCGAACATCAGCGGCAGGTAGGCCATCCCGACGTCCGCCGGCCGATACACACCCGGAAACATCGCGAAGTCGCCGGCCAGCAGCAGACCGTACACGAGAAATCCGTAGATGGCGTCGACCACGGTGGCGGCGACCGCAGGCAGCACGAGACGTCCGTAATTCATGGCGCTCTCCTATCGCGTGGAAGTGTGGGTGATGAACGCGCCGAGTTTACGCGTTTTGTCGGCTGCACGGGAACCCGCCCGCCGCTGAAGGCATGTTTGTTGCTCCCGGCCGGGCACCGGCGTCTAACTTACTGTGCGGACATGAGGAGGGATCCGGCGTTCACGATCGCGAGCGTCCCGACGTGGCGGCGTCAGTGAACGCGTGAGGACGTCGGGACTGTCGTCTCGATCGGCGGCTGAAGGTCGGCCGGTGCGCCCTGCGGGCCCATCTGCGCATAGCGGAGGAACATCTGGCCCCACTTCGTCGTCTCGCACCAGCGTTCGAAGACACGGCGGTCGATGAGGGGCCAGCGGTAGAAATCGTGATAGACGTCGCTGGCGAGGATGAAGCCGTTCACGAGCGGCGTGTGGAAGAACAGCTTCTGGAGGGGCTTGAGCGGGCCGAACCAGATCAGGTCGCCTCCGCCGACGCGCACCAGATTCCTGCCGACGTGGAAATGCCAGTTCTCGTTCGCCACGCCGACATCGCCGACGATCTCGATGTCGCGCGCGTCGCCGACGCCGAGCCCGTCCTCGTGCGCAAGGCGGATGTAGTCGATCGACAGCGGCTCGAAACCCATCATCTTCGCCGACACGGCGTCAACCGCCACCTGGTCGGCTGACGCCAGCATGACGTTCTTCACGACCGGATACATCGTCCGCGGGCCGGGTCCGTTGCCGGCGGTCGTGCCGTCCATGATCGCGAAGAGGCCTGAGTGAATCTCCTTCTGGATCGCGAGGAGATCGACGAGCGTCTCGTGGATCCACGAATGCGTGTAGTGCCGCCGCGTGTTCAGCAGCCCGCCGAAGGCGTTCTTGATCGCGCCCGTTGTCGTCGTGTAGATGTGACACTTCGCCGTGGGCAGGTGAACGATGTTCTTGCCGAAGAAGTAATCGGGGATGTGGATGCCTTCGGGAAAAATCCGGCTGAGCACGCGCATCCGCGTCTTCGGCCGGTAGGGCACCCACGTCATGTCCCCGGCCTTGAAGTTGTAGAGGACGGGAATGCCGTAGCGCTTGAAGATCGGCACGTAGTGGTTGAGGTCTTCGCCTTTGAACGCGTCAGTGACGACGGTCTTGTTCTGGACGCACACCTGGTCGGCGAACCCGCGGCGCGCCAGCGCCTGGATCGTGCCTTCCAGCTGCCAGGGCGTGGTGTTCGCCGCCGGAAACGGAAAGTGCCAGGAGATGTTGTCCTTGAGAATCGTCGTGCTGCCGCCCGCAAGCGCGGCGGACACGCCCGCGAGATCCACGAGCCGATCGATGTCCGAGAGGATGCCCTCGGGAGTCACTCGAAGAACCGCGACGCGGGCCTTCATGAACCCTGACGATCCGGCTCGAGACCGGCCGCGACCACTTCGGAGCCCGCGTACTGCTGGACGATGGAGAGGAGCCCCGTGTACAGGAACCCGACCTGGAACAGCACCAGGAACGGCACGGTCGCGTAGATCCCGTTCGCCAGCGCATAGAACACCGTCGCCGTGAAGTAGAGACCGAGCGCCAGCTCGACGAGCGGCTGCACGGCGACCGACTGACGGTACCTCTTTCCCACCCATTCGTCGGCGTCGGATTCGATGTGGTACTTCGGCGTCCGCGTGAACTCGCTTTGCATGTTGCACAGCGCTTCGAACACGGCGCGGGTGTTGTTGACCGACAGCCCGATGCCGACCGACATGAGGAACGGCACGTATTTCAGCCGCGCGATCCAGTCCGTGTGCAGCTCGCGCTGGCAGACCATGTAGAAGCTGCAGAACGAGAAGGTCGCCGCGAAGAAGAGCGGCACGTCGATGAGAATCATCTCGTACCAGCCCATGTTGTAGCGGATCACCATGGACGGGAACATCAGGATGGACAGCAGGCACATCAGGATGTAGTTGAAGTTCGCCGTCAGGTGAAAGAACGCCTCGGCCTTCACGCCGAAGGGCAGATTCGATTTCAGGATCCGCGGCAGCAGCTTGCGGCACGTCTGGATCGACCCCTTCGCCCAGCGGTGCTGCTGCGACTTGAACGCGTTCATCTCGACCGGCACTTCGGCCGGCGCGATGAGGCCCGGCACGAAGACGAACTGCCAGCCGCAGAGCTGCGCGCGGTAGCTCAGATCGAGATCTTCGGTGAGCGTGTCGTGCTGCCAGCCGCCGGACCCGTCGATGGCCGTCCGGCGCCACACGCCGGCGGTGCCGTTGAAGTTGAAGAAGCGGCCGCCGCGGTTGCGGCCGCCGTGCTCGAGGATGAAATGCCCGTCCAGCAGGATCGCCTGGATCTTCGTCAGCAGCGAGTAGTCCTGATTGATGTGGCCCCAGCGCGCCTGCACCATGCCGACCTTCGGATCGCGGAAGTGCGGGATCAGCCTGCTGAGGAAATCGGAGGTCGGAATGAAGTCGGCGTCGAAAATGGCGATGAGCTCGCCGCGCGAGACCTTGAGGCCCGCTTCGAGCGCGCCGGACTTGTACCCGGTGCGATCCGAGCGGTGGTAGTACTTGATGTCGATGCCCTGCGCGGCAAAGCGACGCACCGCCAGTTCGGCGATGCCGCGCGTCTCGTCGCACGAATCGTCGAGCACCTGGATCTCGAGTAGCTCGCGCGGGTAATCGATGCGGCAGACCGCGTCGATGAGGCGGTCGGCGACGTACATCTCGTTGTACAGCGGCAACTGGATCGTGACCGCCGGCAACGGGTCGAGCGGCGGCCCCAACGTCGGCTCCTTGTCCCGGTTGCTCAAGTAGAGATACACGAGGTAATACCGGTGCCAGCCGTAAATCGCCAGAACGATCAGGACGAAGAAATACGCGGCCAGGGTGAGCGTTTCAGTGGGAGACATTATTCACGAGCGGAATTCACGAGCGGATTGAGATGCACAGGCGGATTTTAAAGGCTGGAACCCCCATCGACACAATCATTTATATTACTGTTGGGGTTCGATGACGTCAAACAAACAGCTCCAGGATTTCCTCGATCGAGTCGCCCGGGGCGAGCTCGATCCGAATACCGCCAGAGAGCAGCTGCTCGACACCCTTCGCGCCAAACCCTATGAGGATTTGGGGTTCGCTCGAGTCGATCATCATCGTTCGGTCCGCAACGGGTTCCCCGAAGTCATTCTCGGCCTGGGCAAAACACCTGCCCAGATCGCCGCGCTCGCCAAAGCCATTGTCGCGCGCGGTTCCACGCTGCTGGTCACACGTGCAACCGAAGCCAGTTACGAGGCAGTGCGCGTCGAGGTGCCCGGCGCGACGTACTACGGCGATGCGGCCCTCATCGTCTTCCGTCAGCAGGATGTCAGCATCGGTAAAGGGACCATCGTCGTGGCCGCAGCCGGAACGTCGGATTTGTCAGTCGCCGAAGAGGCCGCACGAACCGCGGAGCTGATGGGCAACGAGGTGACCCGGCTCTATGACGTCGGGGTCGCCGGCCTGCACCGGCTGCTCGGTGAGCGGGCGCGTCTCGAGGCCGCGCGGGTGATCATCGTGGTCGCCGGCATGGAAGGCGCGCTGCCCAGCGTCGTCGCCGGCCTCGTGGACGTGCCGGTGATCGCCGTGCCAACCAGCATCGGCTACGGCGCCAGCTTCGGCGGCATCGCGGCGCTTCTCGGGATGCTCAACAGCTGTGCGTCCGGCGTCTCGGTCGTCAACATCGACAACGGCTTCGGTGCGGCCGCCATGGCGTCTTTGATCAACCACCTTTAGAATGGCTAAGGGCTAAGGGCTAGGGGCTAAGGGCTGATGCACACATGAGCCGCCAGCCTTCAGCCATTGGTTTTGGCGTACGGTAGAATCAGCGGTTCCCCCTATGCAGCCAAGCGCCTTGCGCGCCCTCGAATTCGATCGGATCGTCGACGCCGTCAAAGACTTTGGACTCACGCCCATGGGGGCCGAGCGCCTCGGGCACCTGCGGCCGTCGACCGACGCCCACAAGGTCGCCCAGCTTCAGGCGGCTACGAGCGAGACGACGCGGTACGTCGTCGCCAACGGGGCGTTCCCGCTGCGCGCATCCGCCGATCTGCCGCAGATTCTGGCCGCACTGGCCGTTGAAGGGCGCGCGCTCGAATCGCTCCGCCTGCTCGCGCTCGCCACGTTTCTCGATTCGATCGACGA
This sequence comes from Acidobacteriota bacterium, assembly GCA_003222535.1. Lineage (GTDB taxonomy): Bacteria > Acidobacteriota > Vicinamibacteria > Vicinamibacterales > CAVVIG01 > QHWJ01. The sequence goes on from QHWJ01000235.1 coordinate 76,631, forward strand.
AGCGCGGGCTGGAATCCGACGCGCGCCGGGATCGTTTCCGCTGCTCGAAGCCGCGAGCGGCGGCGCCGCGTCGTTCAAAGGCGAGACGGCGCAGACGCGCGACAAGATCGACCCGTCGGGTGAGGTCGTCGACCACGCGAGCCCCGAGCTGAAGCTCATTCGGGAGCGGCTGCGCAAGCAGCGCACGCGCCTGCGAAGCACGCTCGAGTCGTACCTGCGCGGCAAGGACACCTCGAAGTATCTGCAGGACCAGGTCGTCACGGAACGGAACGGCCGCTACGTGCTCCTCGTGAAGGCCGAGCATCGCAGCGGGATTCCCGGCATCGTGCATGGGACGTCGACGAGCGGAGCCAGCCTGTTTCTGGAGCCTCTCAGCACCGTCGAGATCAACAACGATATCGTCACGCTCGAGGAGCAGGAAAGCGAGGAAGTCCGGCGCATCCTGCTCGCGCTGACGGATGCGTTCCGCGCGCGCGCGGCAGACCTGCACCGGACGATCGAGGCGGCGACCGAGCTGGACGTGCTGCAGGCGCGCGCCCGCTTCTCCGAGTCAATTGACGGGATCGAGCCGGCGCTCTCGACCGACGGGGCGTTCGAGCTGCAGGCGGCGCGGCATCCGCTGCTCAAGAATCCAGTGGCGGTGACGATCAAGGTGATCCCGCCGGCGACGATTCTCCTCGTCACCGGGCCGAACACCGGCGGAAAGACCGTGGCGCTGAAGACGGCCGGCCTGCTGGCGATGATGGCGCAAGCCGGGTTGCGCATTCCCGCCGCGGACGGATCGCGCCTGCCGGTATTCCGGTCGCTGTTCGCCGACATCGGCGACGAGCAGTCGATCGAAGCGAGCTTGAGCACTTTCTCGGCGCACATTACCAACATCGCCTCGATGGATCGCGAGCTGGCGACGCCGGCGCTCGTGCTGCTCGACGAGGTGGGATCGGGCACCGATCCCGTTGAAGGCGGCGCGCTCGGCGTCGCCATCGTCGATCACTTCCGGCGTCGCGGCGCCACGGTCGTCGCGACGAGCCACTACGACGCGCTCAAGACCTACGCGTCGACCACGGAGGGCGTGGCAAGCGCCGCGTTCGGTTTCGAGCTGGAGACGTTCGCGCCAACCTATCAGTTGACGTACGGCAGCCCGGGCCGCAGTCTGGCGCTCGAAATCGCGGGACGGCTCGGCCTGAACCCCTCGGTCGTGGCTGCGGCGCGCGAGAACCTCAGCGCGCGCGAGGCGCAGCTCGCGGAGCACCTCGCGAAGATCGATCGGGACATGCGATCGCTCGAGCACGAGCACCGGCTCGCGTCCAGGGAACGCGAGACGCTGCACGCCGCCGAAGCCCGCATGCATCAACGCGAGGACGCGCTGCGCCAGCGCGAAGAGACGTTCCGGCGGCGCTTGAACGAAGACCTCGAGACGCAGCTGCGCCAGGCGCGGCGCGAGATCGACGACGTCATCACGGAGCTCAAGACGAAGGCGACCGCCATCGCGCTGGAGGCCGAACGGCGGACCGCGGGCACCATGCCGGCCGTATCGACGGGCGACACCGGCGCCGTCCGCAGCGAAGCGCGCGCGGCGATCGAGAACGTGGCGAAACACTTCATCGAGCGGGAGACCGGGAGCCGGCCCGAAGCGGCCGCGGCCGACGACCGACTCCCGGCGGTGGGCGACCGCGTCATCGTCGGCGGACTGGGACTGGAGGCGGTCGTGACGTCCATGCACGACGGCACGGCCGACCTCGACGTCCGCGGAAAACGGATGCGCGCCAGCGTGCGCGACCTGCGGATCGTCGGCGGCAAGCCGCCCGCGCCGCGCGTCAACGTCAACGTGGAGCTGCAGCCCCGCGAGGCGACCGCGTCGGACCTGAACGTGATCGGCTGCACCGTGGACGAGGCGATCTCGCGCGCGGAGCGGTTTCTCGACCAATTGCTGCTGACCGATCAGCGCGTCGTCCGGTTGATTCATGGCTACGGCACCGGGCAGCTGAAGCGCGCGCTGACGGGATTCCTGCAGCAACATCCGTTGGTGGCGAGATTTGCCACTGCGCCCCCGGAACAGGGGGGCGGCGGCGTCACCGTGGTGGAGTTAAAGGAGTAGTTGGTGAATGGGTGACTTCGTGATTTGGTGAATTTGAATTCACCAACTCACCAATTCACCAACTCACCAATCTGGTATGGGTTTGTTCCCCCAGCAGCTCATCGACGACCTCCGCCTGCAGGCGAACATCCTGCAGATTGTGCAGGAGTACGTCCCGCTGAAGCGCGCGGGGACGTCGTACAAGGGGCTCTGCCCTTTCCACTCCGAGAAGACGCCGTCGTTTCAGGTGCATCCGGAAAAGGGGTTCTTCCACTGCTTCGGATGCGGCGCCGGCGGCGACGTGCTCAAGTTCCTCGAGCTGCACGAGAAGGTCGGTTTTCAGGACGCCGTGCGGATGCTCGCGCAGAAGGTCGGCGTGGCCCTGCCCGAGCCACGCGAGGGCGGTGGCGACGATGCCCGCCGGGATTCCGCGCTGCGCGAGACGCTGCTGAAGGTCCACGAGATCGCGGCGGCGTACTTCCGCGAGCAGCTCGCGACGCCGGCCGGCGCGCGGGCGCGGGCCGAGCTCACCCGGCGCGACGTCACGCCGCAGACGATCGAGCAGCTCGGCCTGGGGTTCGCGCCCCCGTCTCGTGAAGGACTGAAGGCGCGGCTCCTCAAAGAGGGCTTCGCGCAGGGGCTGCTTCTGCAAAGCGGGTTGATCGTACAGCGTGAGAGCGGCGAGGTCGTGGACCGCTTTCGCAACCGGTTGATGGTGCCGATTTGCCGCGATACCGGATCGGTCATCGCGTTTGGCGGCCGGCAGATGGATGCGGATCAGGGCGGCCCGAAGTACCTGAACTCGCCGGAAACGCCGATCTACTCGAAAGGGCGGACGCTCTACGGTCTGAACCTGACGAAGTCGCAGATACGAAGCGCCGGATTCGCCGTTCTGGTGGAAGGCTATTTCGATTTCGCGCAGGTCTTTCAGTCGCAGGCGGCCGCGGCGGTCGCCTCGTGCGGCACGGCGCTCACGCCGCAGCAGGCCCACCTGCTCCGCCGGTTCACATCGAAAGTGGTGCTGAGCTTCGATCCCGACGCGGCCGGCCTCGGTGCGGCCGTCAGATCGTGCGAGATGCTCGTGGCCGAAGGGTTCGAGGTCAACGTGGTCGTGCTGGACAAGGGCGAAGATCCCGATACATTCGTACGAAGGAAGGGTGGCGACCAGTACCGTGCCAGATTGCGCAGTTCGCAGCCCTATCTGGAATACCTGCTCGATCAGGCGAGCGGGGGGGTGGATTTCGGACACGACGACAGCCGTCGGCAGTTCCTCGGCAAGATGCTCGGAGTCGCCGCGCGCATCCCCGACGCCGCCGCGCGGGATCAATTCGCGGACCGGATCGCGCACAAAGCCAGGATTACGGAAGAGGTCGTGCGGGCGGAGATTCGTAAGGCCGCCGTAAACCGCCGGACGGCGGTCACCACGCGCGAGGTGCCCATGGTCGGGCAGCTCAAACACGCGGAAAAGGCCCTGATTTGGGGTCTAATCCACAATACCGTCAAGGCGCTGGAAGCGGTTGCCGATCTCGATGAGGAAGATCTCGAGGGGCTGTCCGGACGGCATATCCTGGAAGTGGCGCGGAGCCTCCAGGGCGAGCCGCTGGAGCTTTTACCGTCGACGCTTTTGCAGCGTCTAAGTACAGTGGACGCCCAGCTGGTCGCCGGCATCGCCGCCACCGCCATCTCACAAGCACCACCTGCCGCCTGCGCCCGCGCGCTCAAACGGCTCAGATGGGAGCGCGAGCGGGCGGCCATCCAACGGGAAATCGACCGACTTCAGGAACTGGGCGCCACTCAACACGGACAAGAGATCAATATTTTATGGCTCCGGAAAAAAGACCTGCTGCACCGCATCGAGGACCAGACCTAGGCGGCCCTCACCTGTCAATCGAGGAGAAATACGATGAAGTCAGGCAACTGATTAACATCGGCAAGGAAAAGGGCTACCTGCTCTACGACGAGGTGAACGAGCTCCTGCCATCGGAGATTACCTCCTCCGACGAGCTCGACGACCTCTTCAACACCTTCGGCAGTGCCGGGATCGAGGTCATCGACTCGGACCAGAAATACCTGCGCGACGACGTGAAGCCGATCGATCGCACGGCGGAAGGCGCCGAGGAGCTGGAGCTCGACCTGACGCCGGGCGCGCTCGACAAGACCAACGACCCGGTCCGCATGTACCTGCGCGAGATGGGCACCGTGCCGCTGCTCACGCGCGAGGGCGAGGTCGAGATCGCGCGCCGCATCGAGCGCGGCAAGCTCGCGGTGATCAAGTCGATCTCGCGCACGCCGCTCGTCGCCAAGAAGGTGATCGAGCTCGGCGATCAGCTGCACTCGGGCGAGCGCACCATCCGCGAGCTGGTGATCTTCAACGACGAGGAAATCACCGACGAGCGGATCATCGAGCGCTCCAAGCAGATCCAGAAGCAGATCGACGCCGTCCGCAGGGCACGCGGGGTCTCGGAGAAGGCCGAGGAAAAGCTCGGCGAAACGCCTCGCGGCGCGACCACGCGCGACAAGCGGAAGTATCGGCGCTTCCGGTGGCAGGCGATGCGCGCCCGCGTGGACCTGTCCAACTGCATCCGCAAGATCGAGTTCACCGAAGCGGTGAAGCGGCGGCTCATCGACGCGATGAAGGATGCCGTCGAGAGCGTCAAGGCCGTCCAGCGCGAGGTCGACGCGTTCGACCGCCAGCTGAACCCGAAGAACAAGAAGCAGAAGCTGAAGGAAGAGGACAAGAAGAACATCCAGCGCCAGGTCAAGGAGCTGAAGCTCAAGATCAAGGCGCTGACCGACAACCTCGAGCAGTCACCCGACGAGCTGAAACAGACGCTCGACGTGATTCTGCGCGGCGAGTGGCAGGCCGAGCAGGCGAAGAAGGAGCTGGTCGAAGCCAACCTCCGCCTGGTCGTGTCGATCGCGAAGAAATACACGAACCGCGGCCTCCAGTTCCTCGACCTGATTCAGGAAGGGAATATCGGCCTGATGAAGGCGGTCGACAAGTTCGAGTACCGCCGCGGCTACAAGTTCTCGACCTACGCGACCTGGTGGATCCGCCAGGCGATCACCCGCGCGATCGCGGACCAGGCGCGAACCATTCGTATCCCGGTCCACATGATCGAGACGATCAACAAACTGATCCGCACGTCGCGGGCGCTCGTGCAGGAACTGGGCCGCGAGCCGACGTCCGAAGAGATTGCCAAGCGGATGGACATCCCGGTGTCGAAGGTCCGCAAGGTCCTGAAGATCGCGCAGGAGCCGATCTCCCTCGAAACGCCGATCGGCGAAGAGGAAGATTCGCATCTCGGCGACTTCATCGAGGATCGCCAGGTGGTCTCGCCGGCCGAAGCCGTCATCAATCTGAATCTCAAGGAACAGACCGAATCGGTGCTCAAAACGCTGACGCCGCGCGAGGAGAAGGTCATCAAGATGCGGTTCGGCGTCGGCGACGGCAGCGAGCACACGCTCGAAGAGGTCGGCCAGAGCTTCGCGGTCACCCGCGAGCGCATCCGACAGATCGAGGCCAAGGCGCTCCGCAAGCTGCGCCATCCGTCGCGGAGCCGGAAGCTGCGCGCGTTCCTCGAGGGACGGACTTCGTGAAACTCCGTAGGTTTGCTTCCTACTTCCTACTTCCTACTTCATACTTCATACTTCCCTTGGGGCCCATAGCTCAACGGTTAGAGCCGCCGGCTCATAACCGGCCTGTTCCAGGTTCGAATCCTGGTGGGCCCACCTTCGCTCTCGGCTTTGCGCCGAGAGCTTCGGCGGGCAAGCCCATGCGAAGGTGTCCGCCGTAGCCTTGGCGAAGGCGGACCGTTGCTCGACGCGGAGCGCGAAGGAGGGGGGCGGACGTCCCTACAACATGTAGAATGCAGGCTCCGCTTCGGCGGGGCCTTTTTTTTGGCTCGAACAGACCATGAACGCCGACCTGGAACGACTGATCGCTTTGCAGCAGCTCGATAGCGCCGCCGACGCCGCCCGGCGCCGGCTGGCCGAAGAGCCCGAGCACGAGAAGGCGCTCGCGGCGCGCCTCGAAATCGCGCAACAGCAGGTCGCCGCCGCCAGGGAACGCCTGGCCGAGAACCAGACAGCCCGACGCGCCCTGGAAAAGGACGTCGCTCTGCATCAGGGGCGCCTGTCGAAGTTCCGGGACCAGATGGCGGCGGTAAAGACGAACGTCGAATATCAGGCGATGCAGAAGGAGATCGGCTTCGCGCAGGACGAGGTGAAGACGATCGAGGACAAAGTGCTCGAGCGGATGCTCGAAGCCGACGACCTCACGGCCGCCGTCAAGCGCGCGGAGACGGGACTGGCGGCCGAACAGAAGGCGGTGGCCGCGGATCGTCGTTCGACGACGGCCGGACACGGGGACCTGCTGGCAGCGGTCGAGCGAATGACGGGCGAACGCGCCCAGCTGGTGGCCGCCATGGACAAGGAGGTCCTCGCGCTGTTCGAGGCGATTGCGCGCAAGCGCAACGGCATCGCCGTCGCCGAAGCGCGCGGCGGCGTCTGCACGATTTGCCACGTCCGCCTGCGGCCGCAGGTCTTCAACTCGGTCCGACGCAACGATTCCATCATGCAATGCGACCATTGCAACCGCATCCTGTACTTCGTGCCGGCGCCGGCCCAAGCGGCGACGCCCGACGGAGCCACGCAGTCCAGCCAGTGAGCCCCGACATCGTCGCGTACATCGATGGCGGGGCGCGGGGCAATCCTGGTCCGGCCGGCTACGGCGTCCGCATCGAGCACCCGGACGGGACGCTCATCGAGGAGTTCGGCGGTTCGATCGGTGTTGCGACGAACAACGTGGCCGAGTACCGCGCGCTGATCGCCGCGCTCGAATGGGCACGCGGCCGCGGGCATCGCGCCGTCCACGTACGGTCCGATTCGCTGCTGCTCGTGGAGCAGATGCGCGGCCGCTACAAGGTAAGGAACGCGGGACTGCAGCCGCTGTATGGCAGGGCGCGCCTGATCGCGCACGAGCTCGGCCGCGTCACGTTCGAGCACGTCGGCCGCTCGCTCAACGAACACGCCGACCGGCTCGCGAATACCGCGATGGACGACGCCGCCAAGCCCTCATCGTCATCCGGCGCGTGAAATACTTCTTCGGGCCGACGCCGGGACCCACGCCGCGGCCGGGCTCGACAAAATCCTCGAACGCTTTCGCTGCGCCTTTCGCGTCGCGCGGCGTGACTGCGCGCACGATCTCCGCGGATTCGCCAATCCTGGTCGATGATCGCGGCCTCGATCGTGCGGTTCGCGTGGCGACGCCGGCACGTCCGCGACGTGCCGTGGATGGTGCCGCTGGACGGCGTTGGGGACATCGGATGGCGAGTGCCGCTATGCACGGCGCGGCGCGCACCTGATCGCGCCGGCGATTCGACCTGCGCGTCTCCCGTCGCGACGATAGGAACACAACGTTTCCTGATGGCTCGCGGTACACAGCCCGGCGACGTGGATCTGATCGGGGGGAATGCCTGCCGCCTCGAGCTGCCGTCGCGCGGCAGCCCAGCCGTCGAAGAACCAGTGATCCGGGCGTGGCGTGCGTGGAAGCCCCGTCATCGACGCATTCTTCGCTGACGGCTGGGGAACGGTGAAGAACCAGCCCTGGCGCGCCGCCCCGTCGAACCCGCCGCGCCTGAACGCATCGAGCACGTCGGCACCGACTTCATAGCAGCACGCGCCCACCGATGGCCCGACCGCCGCGACGAGATCGGCGGGTTGGCTGCCAAGGTGGCGACAGAGCGCGTCGACTGTCACGAGCGGAACGCCCGCCGCCATGCCTTTCCACCCCGCGTGGGCTGCGGCCACGGCGTTGGTGCGGCGATCGGCGATGAGGAGCGGCACGCAGTCGGCGGCCTGAATCCCGAGCGCGAACGCGGGATCGTCCGACACGATGATGTCGGCGTCGGGAAACGACTCATCAGGCTCGCCCGGCCGTTCGGCGTCGCCCAGGCGGCGCACGACGACCGATGCGCCGTGGACCTGATGCGCTCGCCAGAGGTGCGCACCGTCGACGCCGAGCGCGCGCGCGACTTCGTCCCAGGCCGCCGTCCGGTTTCCGTCGGTCGGAGCACCAAGCGCCCAGGGACGAGTGGTAAAGAGGTGCGCGGCGTACGGCTCGAGCGCGCGGCACACGAGCGCCGGACCGGCTGTCGCTTGCACCCATGCGAAGCCGCCGTTAGGCTTGGGAAGCATCCTTAATGATAACGATGGCGAACATTATTGGTCTGGGACTGGACGCAACCGATATCGAACGCATTGCTGCCACTATCGAGCGGTATGGCGAGCGGTTCGTGCACCGTGTTTTCACTGACGGCGAAGTCGCGTACTGCAAACGGCGCCGCGTGCCGGCGATCCATTTCGCCGGCCGCTTCGCGGCGAAAGAGGCGGCAATGAAGGCGCT
>QHWJ01000132.1 GCA_003222535.1 Acidobacteriota bacterium
CGAAGTGGCCGCGCTGCATCTCGAATCCGACTTTCGCGTTGTGAGCCCCGCTGACATAGCTCGCCGACGCGTTGAACGTCTGCGAGGGAAGCCGGTCGTCGAAATCGAACCCGGTCGGCGCACGATACGTCAGTGGCGCGGCCACCGCGCCGCCTTGCTCGACGATGGCAATACCGCCGACGCGGCCCAGGTCCGCTTTGATCGTGTCGGGGCTCGCCCCGGCAGCGACGCCGGCTTCGAAGAGCAGCCGGTTGGTCGCGGTGTAGGTCCACTTCGTCGTCGAGAGCTGGGTATGCCAGGTGGTGATGCGTGACGCCTCGGGCGCCTGCACAAACGTTTGTATCAGCCAATTCGGATCCACCTTGTACTGATACGCGTACCAGCTCGACAGCTTCTGTTTGCTGGACAGGGCCCACGTAAGGCGCCCGTTGTTGTCGTACGTGTACGTGCCGCCAAAGGCCTGGCGTGATCGATCGTCCTCGCGGCGCACGGCGCCGACGTCGACGGGAAAGAAACGGCCGGCGAGGTAGAACTCGTTCGTGAAGTACCTGGATGTCGCGAAGAACCACAGCCGATCGCGCTTGATGGGCCCGCCGATGGCCACATTCAGGTCGTACAGCTTTTTCAGCGTGGTGGATGCGCCGCTGAGCCCGCGGGCCTGCAGCCGTTCCGTCACGTTGTTGCCCTGAAGACCCGGGGCGGAGCCGTTGGCGAGCGCGCTGCCGCTGAATGTGTTGCCGCCGGACCTCGGGATGGCATTCATGATCACGCCGTTGGTGCCGGTCTCGGCTGACTGACCCGCGAGCTGCACATCGACCTGCTCGAACAGCAGCGGCGACAGGCTCATGTTGGTCAGATTCGAGCTCTGATACATGTTGCCGATGCGCAGACCGTCGAGCATCGACACTCCGTCTTCGGCGCGGCTGCCATGCGCGGACACCTGCGCGCCGGTCTGGTCGCCCAGAATGCCGCCGACGTCCTGAATCGAGGCGCGCACAGCCGGCATCAGCGCCGCCAACTGCAGCCAGGATCCGCTCGAGGGAAGCTGCTTGAACGCCTCCGCCGATACCGATCGCGTCTGTGCCGCCGATTGCAGATCGACGATCGGACTCTCGCCGGTGACCGTGACCGTTTCTTCAACGGCGCCGACGCGCATCTCGGCGTCGATCGTCGCGCTGAAGCCCGCTGCCACCTGCACGGCCTCGCGCCGGATCTGGTTGAAGCCGGGCAGCGTGAACGTCACGGTGTAGAGGCCAGGCGGGAGATTCACGATGCGGTACAGGCCCGTGCCTCCGGTTGTTGCCGTCCGCACCCGCTCGATGAGCGCCGGGCTGACCGCTTCCACCGTCACGCCGGGGAGAACGGCGCCGGATGAATCCTTCACGGCACCCGCAATTGTGCCGAGCGTCTGGGCGGCGGCTGGTAACCCGACAGCCGCCAGCGCCACCACGAGGATCACGGCTCGAATAGTGTCTCTCATGACTGTGCCTCCAACGGTTCGTACGGAGTCTGCAGGGCCTTGACGCCTGGAGAGCCCTTCCAAGGTGCGAGACGCCGGACGCCTCTATTTCGACCGACCCTTGAATCCTTCAACAAGGGTTCTCATCACGTTCATGATGACGGGAGACTGCGGTGTGCGAAATCGTCTGCGGAGGCCGAAAACATAGCAGACCGGACCACCAACGGCAACCACGAAATGCGGTCGCTGCCTGCCCGGAACGGAGAGCGCAGTCGGATTGCTTGCTGTGCGCATGAAGGTTTATTTTCATCGCGTTGTCGAGTAGGCTCTCCGCATGTCCTGGCTGCTCGAATTCTTCCAAAGGGAGCCGCACATGCGTCTTTCACTGTGCATCAGCGCCAGCGCGCTGTTGATCGCGGCCGCCTCTCCCGGTGCATCTGCCCAGACGGGCGCTGCAGCAGCCGCGCCGCAGGCACGCACTGCCGCAGGGCCGCCCGTACGCCGCCCTCCGCTTTTGTTCAAAGAGGAGTGGAAACAGAACGAGAAGGGTGACGAACACGCCGCCACACAGGATTCCGTCGGCAGCCCGAATCTCGTGCTGACGCTGTATGGAGCCACCGGCAAGGATCTCCAGATCACCGGGAAAGCGGGCGATGAGAACAACCCGATCCACATCTGGTCCGGCAACTGCACCTCACCCTGTGCGCTGGCGCTGCGCGACAAGATCAACTTCGCCGACCTCACCGGCCTCGCACGGATCCGGTGGAACACCAAGATCTCGGGATTTCATCAGATTCGGCCGATCGTCAAGCTCGCCGACGGCACCTGGCTGATCGGCGACCGCACGGACGGCTCCTCAACGCGCGACTGGATCGTCAGCGAGTTCACTCCGGCCGATGTGCGCTGGATGAAGCTCGACATCGCACGCGTCGTAACGACGGGAAATCTCCTGGAGAAGGTGGACCTGAGCAAGGTGGACGAGATCGGTTTCGCCGACCTGATGCCGGGCAGCGGCCACGGCCCCGGTGGCTGGGTGGATGTCGCGCAAATCGAGGTCTACGCCCGCGCGGTGCTGCGGTCGTCGGCGAGTCAGTAACTACCGAGGTCAGGTGGGTCGGGTAGGCCGGGTGGGTCGCCTGAGTCGGGTAGGTCGGGTGAGCACCAGCCCCCGGGTTCACTGGCCCCCTCGGCCCGGCCGCCTCGGAACGTCACGAATCGCCGGACCTTCCAGCCTGTGCGAGTCCTTCTCGTTCTCCTGGTCATGCTCATGTGAACTCCGAGCTTGTTAAGAAATCGCACATTCGCTGCGTCGTTATCGCGAGGCGCAGGGCGTGGGATTCCAGCCTGAAGCATCGGCCTGCTTGCGGAACAGCATGGTTCTGATGACCGGCTGCGCGAGGTAGACCGGGTCTTCAACCATCTGCGTCAGCGCCATGTATTCGGTCCCATCATCATCAACCAGACGCACGTAGTTTTCGGTCAAGACCGCATCGGCGCTGTACGGGACGCCGTTCTTGCGGATGTACCCGGGCCGCATGTGCGTGGTGCGCACCCGCAGCTCCCCTCGCCCCGCGTTTGCGGCGCCGGCAGCGCGGTTGATCGGCAGCACCCAACGCGCCTGCGACGTTCCCTGCCACGTCGGCGGGTCCGCCTCAGGCGGCGCGGTGCCGAAGACGAACCGGCGTGTCTGCGTCCCAGCATCCGTCTCCAGCTTCAGCACCGTGTCGCTTCCCCACGTGATGTGCAGACGTCCCGGCAGGCGCATCACGCCGACCGCCCCGTAGCCACGACATTGTTCCCCGGCCGCCTCGTCTTTGATCGAGTCCCACTGCTCCGCCACACGACGCGCCTCCGGCGTCACCGGCAGGTAGTCGAGGTTGCCTTTCGGCGGCGTCAGCATTCGGTATCGCCAGTCATCCGTGATCAGCGAGACCCAGTATCCGGCGAGGTCGACAGGGGCGTTGGTGCGGAAATTCGCCGCACCCGGGCCGCCGCCGGCCGCCTGCCCGCCGGCCTGTTGCGGCCGCAGCCGGGGCCCCCGCCGCGCGGTTTGTGCGCGGTGGGGTGGAAGCGCGAAGGGCAGCACGAGGAGCATGGCAGCGGCGAGAACACGCGCCCGCATTCAGCGGCCTGCCGCGCCGAGCGTGTTGTAGATGGCCTCGACGAACATCTCTGGTGTCCACTGCGGATTACGCCCGAATCTCGGGTCGTAATCCTTCGACGGATGCGCGCCTTTGATCTGGACGAGCGTCATGCCCTTCTTTTTCATCGCCAGCACGCGGTCGCGAAGAATCGTCACCATATCCCGGTAGTACGCCACGTCGGCGACGTCGCCGAGACGGCCGTGTCCCGGCACGACCATCGTGCCGCCTTCCATCATGTGCTCCCAGACGATCATGTCCAACAGCTTGTTGGCCGCGGCGATGATCCCGTTGATCGATCCGCCGTTCTTCGTGTCGATCACCGGGTAGTCTGCCAGGTTGAAGACGTCGCCGGCGGCGATCACGTCGGAGCCGCGAAAATACACCATGCTGTCGCCGTCGGTATGCGCGGCCTCCACGTGGGTGATGACGATGCCTTCGCCGTTGAAGAAGTTGAGCTTCTTCTCGTCGCCGAAATAGGTCTCGTCGGGCAGCGCTCCGGCGGGGACCTTCGGTTCCCCGGCCGGACTCAACCGGGCGGTGACATTCTCGTGCGCCACGATCCACGCGCCGAGCGGCGCGTTGGCGAGATTCCGCACCCCGAATGTCCGCCCGGCGGCCGCAATCTTTTCGTTGCCGCCGATGTGGTCGGCATCCACGCTCGTGTTGATGATGCCGGCAATCGGCCTGGGAGCCGGCGGTCCGACGGTCGTGGGCAGCAGGTTGGAACTGTTCCACCACGTACAGCCCTGGACGATGCCGACGCACGAGCGCTGGGGCATGCCGGAGGCCGTCACCTGGCGGTCCAGGGCACGGACTGCGGAGAGCACCGCGTCGGTCATCGACGGTGCCCCCGAATCGACCAGCATGACGCCGTCCTTCCCGATCGAGGCCGTGATGTTCCCGCCGGCACCGCTGATCACGTAAACGTTCCCGCGGATCGGAATGATGCGCAAGTCGGCGCCGCTCGATTGCGCCGATCCCGCGGAGCGTCCCTGCTGTGCCTGCAGCGTCAGCGTCGCGGCCGCCAGGACGACGGCGGCCGCAGTCACCGACGGGCGATTGCCGCTCATCGCCTGATGCCGCCGGCGCCGAGGCTGCTGCCCCTGACGCCGCGGCTCCAATCGCTTTCACCCAGCTTACCCGCGAATTCCGGATACATCGTCTCGGCCCCGGAGGTCGGGACGCCCGCCGCTATTCCGTAGCGCTGGCGAAGATCCTTGATGAACGGGTTCTCCCCCGGCAGGTAATGCAGCACGTGCCCCTTCTCGAGCCCTTCGAAGACCGCCGTGCACGGATGCGCGGGCACGATGGAGTTGACCGTCAGGCGGTACTCGGCGCTGCGGATGAGCGGCTCCGACAGGTAGATCCGGTCGTGAACGATGTTGATCCACGTCAGGTAATCACCGCGACGGATCCACCAGGTCGTCACCTTTGCTTCGTCGCTGACCATGGCGCCGTTGCGGCGGATGTAGTCTTCCTTCAGGTGCGTCGTGGTGATCCTCAGCATGTCGCCTTCCCACGCGGCCGTGGAAAAGCCGCCCCAGGTGTGCGCCGATTCTTCCGGCGGATGCTCACGCCCGTCGAGATACACCGGCATGTTCGTCGACTGGTGCCACTCCGGTTCATACGACACGATCTGACGGGTGAACGGGTCGACTGCCTTGGATATGCGCAGCTGCGTCGGACCGCGGTAGATGTACGCCCACCCGTGTGGCCGGCATTGATACTCGGGCAGTGAGAGCAGCGAAGCATTCCACGCCTCGGCGCGCGCCCGCCCGACGTCATTCAGAGGCAGGCCGACCCAGTCTCCGATCCACGGATCCTCCGTGTTGTCCATCGACCGCACGGGCGTCCATTCGCCGGAAAAATCGATCTGGGCGGACGCGGCCGCAGGCCACGCGAGCAGGGCTGACAGCATCGCGGTTCCGAGGCGAGTCAAGCGCATGGACGAGCTTCCTACGTCGTCTGCTTGTCCGCGTCGAAGGCGGCCCGCGTACGCGATAACGGAATCTTCGACTCCTGCATCGGTTTCTGCGCAGCGGCGACGACGGGCCGAGCCACTGGCGCGTCCCCCGGCCGGGGCCGGTTTTCCTCCGGCACCGTGATCGCCTCCAGCTGCGCGACGATCGCCTCCCGCTGCTCTTCGAACCAGGGCGGCAGGTGTAACTTCGTACCGAGCTCCTCCGGCGCCTCGTCCTGGTAAAAGCCGCCAGGGACATTCGCCGTGCATTCGACGAGAATGCCGCCCGGCGAGCGGACATACATGGAGTGGAAGTAGAAGCGGTCCTTGATCTCTGACGCATCGGTGAAGCCCAGTTCCTCGTAGACCGCCTTCTGCTTCACGAGTGCGTCGTCTGTTTCGACATTGAATGCGATGTGGTGGGCCGTCCCGGCGCCGAAGCCCCAGCTTCCTGGTGCCCGCTCCGGCTCGACGTGCAAGTCCACGACCCGTCCAGGACCGCTTCCCGGTACCTCGAACCGATGGTAGGGACCATCAACGCCGACCTTCCGGAACCCGAGCGCGTCGACGAAGAACGATTCCTGGTCGCGCACATCGCGAACCGACAGCACCGCGCCGAAGAAGCCGCGCGTCGCGGCGTCCCGGGTGATCTCCTTCGTCATCCAGGGATTCCGGTTATCGCCGCGCTCCTCGATCATTTCGAAGAGCAGCCCCGCCGGATGCCGTACCCGCAGGTACTTCGTGCCGAACCGTTCCTGCACGCCACTGTGTTCGGCCTGGTGCCGATCGAAGTGATCTTTCCAGAACGTGATCGCTCCGTTCGGAACGGTGTAGCTGGTGCAGGACAGCTGACCGGAGCCGGCACGCCCCGGCTTGCGAGAGTACGGAAAACTCGTGGCGATGGAACCCACGTCGGCATCGGCATTTCCGTAATAGAGATGATAGATGGGGATACTCCCATCCATCAGGACGGTCTGCTTGACCAGCCGTTGCCCGAGGACCTGGGTGAAGAAATCGAGATCCTGCTGCGCGCCGCCGGGGCACAGCGTGATGTGATGAACGCCCTGCACCAGGCTTGTCATGGCTCCTCCAGTTTTTCGCCGCTCGCGCGAATGGCGAGAGTCTCACGTATGCGCGCGCGCTTGTCAACGCCCGGACCCGCGTCGCTGCTCTCGCTCTCAATCCCGAAAACCCCTTATACTCCACCCTGTTGGAAATGACCTCTCGAATCAAGACCACTTGCGTGGGCAGCTATCCCGTGTTGCCCTGGATGGTCGGCAACCCGTCGCGGCTCGTCCTCCGCGACGCGGTGATGGCGGTGCTGAAGACGCAGGAGCTGGCGGGGCTGGACCTGGTCACCGACGGCGAGCTCATGCGTTTCGACCCGAGCCATCCCGAGACCAACGGGATGGTCGACTACTTTCTGGCGCGCATGGACGGGATCCGGAAGGATTTCACGATCGCCGAGCGCGCCCGCCATCGCTACGACCTGACGTCGGGCCATCACCTGATCACCGCCGGCGTCGTCGTCGGCAGGATCGGCGACGGAACGCTCAACCTTCCGGACGACTCCGAGTTCGCGCGGGCGCTGACGACCCGGCCGCTCAAGTTCACGTGCACGGGGCCGCACATGCTGTCGCGGCTGCTGAACAACTGCTACTACCCGGACATCGCGGATCTGGCGATGGACATCGCCCGCGTGCTGCGGCGCCAGCTCGAACTGGTCGAGGCGGACACGGTGCAGCTGGACGAGGCGAGCATCGCCGAGTACCCGCAGGACGCGCCCTGGGCGGTGGACGCGATCAATCACGTGCTCGACGGCATCGTCAACGAGAAGGCGGTCCACATCTGCTTCGGCAACTACGGCGGACAGCCGATGCTGCGCGGGTTCTGGCGCGATCTGATCCCGCTGCTCAACGCGCTGCACGCCGATCACCTCGTGCTCGAGTTCGCGCGGCGCGGCTACGACGAGCTCGAGGTCTTCACCGATCTCGATTCCAAGATCCGGCTGGGCATTGGGGTCATCGATATCAAAGACAACGAGGTGGAAAGCCCCGAGCTCATCGCGACGCGGATCGAGCGCATCGTGGGGACGCTCGGGGCCGAGCGGCTGCAGTACGTGCATCCGGATTGCGGCTTCTGGATGCTGCAGCGGAGCGTCGTGGATCGAAAAATGCGGACGCTCGTCGAAGGGCGGAACCTGTTCGAAGGACGGCTATGACCCCGATCACGGATGCCGGCAAGGCGGGCGTCCGCGCGACCGTCTTTCATCACCTCGCCGGCATTGCCATGGCGCCGACCACGAAGGCGCTGTCGGAACGCGGCGGATTCGACCTCTTCATCGCCGCCGATGCGCCGGAATGGGTGGACCTCGAGGACATCATCGTCCACACGCGGGGCAACCGCGGCTACCTGCGCGTGGCGCTGCGGCTGCTCGCTTCGGCGGGCTGGCTGCGGCAGCGGGTCGAGCGCAACGGCCGGCTGGTGTCGTACGCGCTCACGGAGGAAGGCCGGACGGCCGTGCCGTGGGCGCCGCCGCTCTACAGCCAGGCCGTCGCGTTTCTGCCCAAGACGCTGTTCCTGGAGGATGCGCTGTTCGGCAGACAGGACGACGCCCTCCTTCCCTCGCTGCAGGATCTCGTCGCCAAAGCCAGCGGCCGCTGGGACATCGCCCCGCAGGTGGATCCGGTGGCCGCGAAGATCGCCGACCAGGTGCGGCGTCATCTCGACGGCGTGCTGGTGGGTCCGCTCATGGTCATCCTCGCCAGGGCGGGCGTCCTGGCCCGGTTGGAGCAGGGACCGGTGGCGGTCGCGGAGCTCGGCGGCAACGCCGCCATGATGGCGTGTGTGTTCGATTTATTGGCGACGCAAGGCTGGGCGGAGCGAACCGGAGAAGTCGTGGAGCTCACGCCGCAGGGCGCGTACGCGGCGCAGATCGCCGCGGCGTACGGCGTGACGGTCTCCTACATCCCGATGTTCACGAAGCTGAACGCGCTCCTCTTCGGCAACCCGCGCATCCCCCGCGTCGACGAGAGCGGCATCGAGACGATGGTCGATCGCGGAACGAATGTCTGGGGCAGCGGCGGCGCGCATCGGACGTACTTCAACAAGGTCGATGAAATCATCGTCGAGCTGTTCAACCGGCCGCTTCACCTGCAGCCGCGTGGCATCTGCGATATGGGGTGCGGCGACGCGACGTTTCTCGCGCACATATACTCGGTGGTGCGGGATCGAACCGAGCGCGGCGCCGTGCTCGATCAGCACCCGCTGACGCTGGTCGGGGCCGACGTCAACACCGTGGCGCGGCGCGCCAGCAAGCAGACGCTGCGACAGGCCGGCGTTCGGAGCTTCCACGTGATCAACGGCGATATCAATCGGCCCGCGCAGCTGGCGAGCGATCTCGAGAAGCTCGGCCTCGACGTCCACGACTTCCTCCACATCCGATCGTTCCTCGATCACAACCGCCCGTACGTCCCGCTGGCCAGCTACATCAGGGGCACGCGGCGGTCGCGGTCGACGGGAGCCTTCGCCCATGTCGGCGAGGAGATCCTGGCTGACGAGCAGGAGGAGAATCTGGTGCGGCACCTGCGCCGGTGGGCGCCGTACATCGGGCGCTTCGGCCTGATCGCGCTGGAGCTGCACACGCTGCCCCCCGACGTGACCGCCGCCAATTTGGACAAGACTCCGGCAGTCGCCTACGACGGCACGCACGGGTTCTCGGATCAGTATCTGATCGAGCTGCCGATCTTCCTGGACTGCGCACGGGAAGCGGATCTGCACGCCGACCGCCGGTTCCAGGCGGCGTTTCCGCCGTCCAAGCTCGCAACCGTCAGCATCAACTTCTTCACGGCGCGGACGGACCGTGCCGATACCCTGGCCGGCGCGGAGCGCGACACGATGCTGGAGATCGGCTGACAACGCGGCGTACATCAAGGACCGGCTGAACGGTTTTGGCGCGGGCAACACGTTCGTGCCCCAGGACATCGACGCCTTCCCGCGAACGAAGGGGACTGGAAAACGGGCAATTGAACAATCCAATTACCAGATCACCAGATTATCCAATTACCAGATTCAGTATTCAGCGGCGTCCGTACCCTTCCCGGTATCCCTGCTCGAACGCCGCGCGATACTCGCGTTTGTAGTCCTCGCGCGAGCCGTAGCGGCTGTCGTAGTCGTGGTCGCCTTCGCGATAGCGCTTCGCGCGGATCGGGTCGAAGCGTTCGCGGTCGCGTGCGTCACTGCGACCGGCTTCGATGCCGTCGCGGTAACCGTTCTCCACCGCCGGTGATCGGAACCCGCCGCGGTTGGACGGAGAGCTGTTCGGATACCCGCCCGGATAGACGGGAGCCGTGTTTCCTCGCGGATAGCTGTTCCTCGCGTATCGGTTGTACGACTCGCTGTAGCCGGTCTGGAAGCCGGACCGGAACGATCGGCGATACAAATTGATGTCGCCGTCGCTGCGACGGAAGCCGAGATCCGCATCGCGGTACTCGTCGTGCCGCTGATACGAGAAGTCGCGGCCGCGCCGCGCGTCCCTCTGACCTTCTTGAACGCCTTCGCGGTACCCGTTGTCGTACGCGCGCCGCTCGAGGTCGCGAGCGTATCCGCCGTACCCGCCGCCGGGATATCCATAAGTCTGCGCGGCGCACGCCGGTGTGGCGACCGCGACTCCGACCGCAAGCAGCAGCGCCGGAAAGTACCGATTTGCATTGGCCATCTTGAACCTCATTGGGAGATGAGAGTTCAAGCGGTATGCCACGCACGACCCGCCGAGTTTGTTAGGAAAACCGTGGCTCCGTGAGTCGCGCCGTCCTCGGGCGGAGACGGGACTGGCGGTGGGTCGGGCACGCGGGTAAGTCGCGCGGATCGGTCGGGCCTTCCCGTTGGGTCGCGTCGGTCACGTGGGTCGGGTGGGTTCGGTCGGGCCTTCGGCCCGTTGGGTCGCGTAGGTCACCTGGGTCGGATAGGTCGCGTAGGTCGCGTCGGGCAGTGGGTCAGATGGGTCGGCGACCGACCAACCAATCGCCACAGGTCACTCACATCAACCGACTTCCCAGAAGGAAAATGAACACGATCACGCTGGCGGTCCGCGTCTTGATCTTCAGGCGCTCGGACGCAATCAACCCCGCGAGCGGCGCGCCGACTCTTCTGATTTCGACGTCGAGATCAGTTGCAAGCTTTGGGTCGATATACCCAAGTCTGCATGCGGCGTGAATGCAGTAGCCGACTTCGGCGAGCGACGACTTCGCGACGTACAGAAAACTCACTCGCCGTCTTCGGTATTCGGTGGCAAATCCTTCAACAATGTTAACGGGGACCGAGAACGCCGCGCGGCGAAGCTGACCACCCAGCTCGTATTTCTCAAACACCGGAAACGCTTTCAACGAAAGCTGATGCAGCTTGAGAAACAGATCGTCTGCACGCTGCCAGGCGACTAATGTGTGATGGGCGAGTGCCATTGAACACCTC